>CAIQYP010000044.1 GCA_903876045.1 uncultured beta proteobacterium
AGATTCGTATGCCCTAAGAATGAACAGGAACCCGAGGTGCCTGGATTCGCCAGATTCTTCATCTTCCCCTGCGGAGAATTTCTCCTGCACTTGCGCTCCAGAGAAAACAAGCTCCAGCGCCTAGCTTGGCACAAAGGGGCACTGTTACGGAAACAAGAATTCGATAAGACTCCCATCACACAGAGTTGGGTGCTGATGTAACGAACTCGGCGAAACTTGCTTGAAAACAGGTTTGTCACTAAGCTTTGGGTAAATGTCGGTCCCATGTACTTAATATTAGGCCCTGACTAATAGAAGACCCAGGATGAATCGCTCCAATCTTTTTAGTTGTGGATTGAGCATCGTTACTGATATGCAATAGGCTGGGTTGGAGAAATTATTGAACCACTAAAAAAATCGAAAGCTAGGTAAGGTATGAAAAAAGTTAGTAATCGCCAATTGGTCAACAGGGATAGATACCTGAAGTTGTTCAACAAAGCACTGGGCGGTCCGCCAACTATGCCTGATTGTCGCCATGCGGCGCATGGCCTTTGGGTCGCGATGAGTTCCTTGCGGCAGCATTATATTGAGATACCAGATATTGAGCTGTACCAATGGAGTAGGGGGGAGGAAGGTATTGTCTTTCCAACTGGAACCATTCCTGAGCATCGATTTGAAGAATACAAACGCAAGCACCCGATATATGCGATGGCTATGGGGATATCTGACAATGATAATAGGTATTCAAATACTGACATCGAGGTGGTTGCAACTGTTGGGGCATGGTTAGCTCGTCGACTCTTAGAAAAGTGGGAGCCAACATATCGTCAAATTCAATTGGTAAATGCAGTGATATTCAATCCGAGGGGGAGGGTTGCAACGAATTGGAGTCAAAACGACCGGCGAATAGCGTGTGAAATTGCGATTGCGAACCTCATGGAATCCGCGATAAAGAATGGCGAGATAGCCAAAGCTATGAAAATTAAACATCCATATTGGACATTTGAGAAATGTCTAGAAACTTGCAAACTTCGTCTTGAGAAAAAGGCTTAAGTAAATGCAATCAAGAAAGTCTCGTCGGCTGCTTCAATTGGAGAACAATCGATTTAGCGTAATACTGCTGTGCACGCGGTAGTGTCAAAAGTACTACCTCATTTTAGGATTGACTGAATTTTATATTTTGGTATGAATATTGGTACGTTTCTGAAACATGAAACCGAGTGCGCAAGCTGAAATTGATTGTATTTCCGTCGGCGAAGAGTGAACGAAGGTTGGTTTCGTGCTACCAATAGGCCAAGCAAGGGGGCAAGAGTGGGATCAGTTTCGTTACCCTTCTTAGCATTGAATCTTAGGCGTATAGCCGGTCAAGCGGAGTTTAATAAATGAACAATGAGATCGGTCAACAGGATTCGGAGGACTCCTATGCGCAAGAACAGGCGTTGGCCGCCCCGGAACAAACAAGCTCCAAAGCACCTACAGGCCTACCAACTTCTTGGCATCTGCCAAGCCGGAATGCTCAAACGCCAGCTTGAACTCGTCAAGCTCGAGTGCCGTCATTGCGACATCAGCAGACTGACCCACCACGCGCCACTGACCCACGGCTTCAACGACCTGGCGCACGATCACAAGTGACTGTTCAGCAGTGAGAGCGAACTGTGAGGCTTGCCCCATCAACTGGGCCATGCTTGTGATGGGGCCCGTGTTTTCGCTGAGCCATGTCTTGGATTCGCGGTCCTTGTCCGGCATTGGATTGACGTCAAATGCTGGTGAGAGCTGCCATTGGTTGGAGCCCATGTAAAGGAATCCTATGTTTTGCAGGTGGTCGTCGACGTTGGTAATGAGGTGGTGAAACACCAGACGGCGCCACAGCTCGCGCGCGTCGCCCACATAGTTCGAGCAGACACCTTTCATCACCGCGAGTAACTCGGTGTAAGAGTGATCAGCTTGCCGACTCGCCTGGAGCAGCGTGGCACCCGACATGTAAGGGATGCGTGCATCCTCGGGCGTGCGGTCGAATCGGCGGATGACCGCTACAGGGGTGCCTTGCGCCACAACTACATGGGCATGCGCAGCGTTGATGCCTGCCAAGCTCTCCAGTTTTAGCGCAAGGACCTCCGCACGCGTCACATTTCGCTGGTCGTTGACGCTCGGGAACTTACCCAGGGCCAAGAGTCCGTCCTCGTCCAGGAGGCTGCATTTCGGGCGCATGCCTCCTAGGGAGGTTCCCTTGCCTTGTAGATAGGCCAAATCCTTGGCTGTTTCCTGGCCCAGTTCGAGCGCTCGTGAAGCCCCAAGCATCTTCTCGAGCTCCAGCAATGGAGGTGTCGCACGCCGCCCGGCAGGTACGGACTCCAGATAAGCGCCATGCGTATTGCGCAAGCGCAGGGCACCCATGCGGCTGAAGTCATCGACCGCGCAAAGGTAATCGAGCTCGCTCAGTGCCCCCAGAGTTGGGTCATCCTCGCGGCGCTTGGCATGCGCGCGGGCGATAACACGGCGGCCCCAGGCATCGGGCTCGGTGTCTCCTAGCGCGAGAAAGAACAACGAGTCTTCCTTGGTCGTGGCCTTGCGGGTCTGGTACCCCGGCATGGCCCTGAGGTCCGATGACACGTTGAAGGTGTCTTTGTTGTCCAGCCAATCCTGGAAGTAGGCGAACTGTGTGAACGCTCGAGGTCCATTGCGCACAAACACGAGTTTGCCGACGGGCGTGCCCGCTTTGCCCAGGCACACATCGAGTTCCGTCTTCATGTTCTGTGCCGCAGCACCTGCTCGCGTCGCCATATCGTGTGAACCCTTCAAAATGCTTTGGGCACCTTACGGCGTTTGCTGTAGATGCGCTTGGGTAGTTCCGCATCCATCAGCGCGAGCCCTACGGAATCAGTTGGCGTGTCCAGAAGCAAGCGCAGCTTCTCCAGATCCCCAAATACCTGAAGAGCACTGGCCAGATAGGTGAGCGCCGTTCCAGAATGCCCGTCCTCAAGCCGACGTACCGTGCTTACCGAAACGCCCATGCGGGAAGCCAAGTCGGATTGAGACATAGCCCGTCGACGGCGCGCGAGCTCAATGCTCTGGCCTAGCTCCTGGAGAGCGCGGTCTATGGAGATATTAGGAGCGTTAGCCATGTAAAACAATCCTCATAAGAGCGCTTGAAAAGCACAAGCGGTCAAATTAGAGTAATTGTAGTAGGTCAACGGTTATCTTGCAAGAATCACTCCAATAAGAACGCTAAAAAGCCATTGGGGATCTCAAAAGAACACTTATGACAAATGCCATGAGCATGCCGTCAAAAAATGCGCCCCGGTATTCGACCACGCCTACATGAAGGACATCCTCACTCGGCTGCCAACACAAAAGAACAGCCAGATCGACGAGTTGCTTCCACACCGCTGGACGCCACAACTCTAAAAGCCACAGGTCAGTCAACCTGTGATGCCCGCGTGCTTACGATTTACGGATCAAATATGGCTCAAAGTGACCAATTGTTAACCGGGTCCGGCAGTGACGAGCCAGTGCCGCAAAAATGCAGACCTACAAAGCAGCTGATGCACTAAGGGCCCGCTTGGCCAAGTTCCACGTGTTTCACGAACGGGCATCTGTAGTGCGCCAGGTCATGCTCCGAAGCGGACAACATTGCAATTCGCCATCTAGACTAATTCGCCACAAGGCTCTTTCGACGATGCCTATATCGACGGTCAGATCTCCATTCACGAGGCGCAGGATTAGCCGCATATACATTCAGATCTGTGAATATCAAATTGAAATCGAACGATTTCATAGTTTAAAAAATGGAGCGTGTAGTAAGACAAATGTACAGCCAATAAGTAGCCTGGGAATAAATAGCAATATTTTTTTGTAAAGTTTGCCATCAGCGAACAAAATAAGCTTGGAAAAAGAAGTCAATCCTGTAATTTTGATATCTCGTGCTTTTATCAAAAAAGGAATTGGCTGTGCAAGATTACGAACACTTTGAACGCAAGGTAAGAATATTAATTAGAGCAGTTGAGCAATTGCAAGAATGGCCGGCAACACAGGGGGAGGCGTTCCAAACCATTCAAAAGATAGTATCTGATGAATTGTTGGAACGCAACTACCTTGAGGTGACCGTACGCGCATTGGGCGAACTAAATGACAGTGCGGCAGCAAGGCTTCTGAATATTGTCGAACACTGTTCGCAGTCGTTCTATTACAGCACGAGTGTGTTGAATGCAATTGCACTGCCAGTAGCCGTCTGTTGGCGTTCACCATTAGAGAGATCCTATCAACTAAAGCGCGTCAATCGGACTGCATTGAATAATCTAAGCCAGGCGCTTTCGCAGCGTAAAGGCGTGCATCGGGTGATTCTTGACGCGCGACCATTTTCACATGCCGAAGCCTTCATGGCTTCAGCCAGTGATTTGCGGGAGTATCTCTGGCATCTAAGTGCTGGAACGCAGGTTGCATGGGAGCATCCTGCTCCAACCGTAGTTCGCAGCAACGCGGACCCCATGTGGCAAATATTTTACCTACTCGGGACAGAAATATCAGACCCCGCCGCTGAACGTAGTCTGTCAGGGTGTGAGTTGGGTAACCATCTGCAGAATGGTCAAAGCGATTTCATGAATTTGGTGCGAGCTGCCCTTCACGACCCTGGTGATATCCAGATCTATTGCCATGGTGTCTGGTATCTACATGACGCGTTGCGTCATGGACAAAAAGCGCTACGTCGCCATCGCCTGCAAGCTTTGCTTGAATCAATGCAGTTATCCGTCTCGAACGGCGGTGCAATTCACGCAAACTACTCAGTCGCAGCACTGTCAAATAGGGTTGAATATATTGTTCGAAGAGATTGGCTAAATCTGCATGGCAAGTGGCCCCTTTTTCAAGGTGAGGGGCTCACTGACTTCGTAGAGGAGATGAAATCAATAAAGCGAAAAATCAAAAGTAATTCTTCTGAAATTTATGTCGAATTCATGGATTGGGAGGATTATGTGCGTGAATATTATTGGCAAATGCCACATTGGTCAAGATCGAATAAATAGTAGAAGACAAATGTGCGGATATTCCTATTGTATAGGTGTAAAGAAAATATCTTTCCTACTAAACTTCGGAATCAAAAAAATAGACCGCTGAAGGATGATGAAAATATATAAAAGCGCTCTCTCATAGAAGTAAATCTACCATCTGGATATCGTGGGAGCCCAATGTGGCTTGGTTGCGCAGGAAATATTTGCCA
>CAIQYP010000045.1 GCA_903876045.1 uncultured beta proteobacterium
GTACACCTTGGCGTCATCCAGCGGCAGGTTCTCGTAGGCAAAGCCTTCCTGGCCCGGGTGGCGCTTCATGATGAACTCGCGCGCAATCTCCAGAATCGTCAGCGTGGCCAGGCCCAAAAAGTCGAACTTCACCAGGCCAATGGCCTCCACATCGTCCTTGTCGTATTGGCTCACCGCTGACTCGCTGCCGGGTTGCTGGTAGAGCGGGCAGAAGTCGGTCAGCTTGCCCGGAGCAATCAGCACCCCCCCGGCGTGCATGCCGATGTTGCGCGTCAGGCCTTCGAGTTTGCGCGCCAACTCCAGCAAGGTCTTGACGTCCTCTTCCTTGGCTTCACGCTCAGCCAGAATCGGTTCGGCTTCGCTGGCGTAGACGTATTTGTCGTTCTTCTTGCCATCGGTGGGCGGCAATTGCAGGGTGACGCTGGTGCCAGGCTTGTTGGGGATGAGCTTGCTGATGCCATCGCAAAAGGTGTAGCTCATGTCCAGCACGCGGCCCACATCACGCACCACGCCACGCGCGGCCATGGTGCCGAAGGTGGCGATCTGGCTCACGGCGTCCTTGCCGTATTTATCTTTCACATAGTCGATCACCAGATTGCGGTTGGTCTGGCAAAAGTCGATGTCGAAGTCGGGCATGGACACCCGCTCCGGATTCAAAAAGCGCTCAAACAGCAACTTGTATTTAATCGGGTCCAGGTCGGTAATTTTCAACGCGTACGCCACCAGCGAGCCCGCACCAGAGCCGCGTCCCGGCCCCACCGGGCAACCATTCTTTTTGGCCCAGTTAATGAAGTCGCCCACGATCAAAAAGTAGCCCGGGAAGCCCATCTTCAAAATGGTTCCGATCTCGAACTCCAGACGCTCCACGTATTCGGCCATACGACTCTCGCGCTCGGCCGCATCCGGGTAGAGGTGCAGCATGCGCTCCTTCAGGCCCTCATGCGAGGTGTAGCGAAAGTAGTCGTCCGGCGTCATGCGCACACCATCGACCAAGGGCGTGGGGAACTCGGGCAGTTGCGGCTTGCCCAACACCAGGGTCAGACTGCAGCGCTTGGCAATTTCCAGCGTGTTGGCAATGCTTGACGGGATGTCAGCAAACAGCGCCTCCATTTCCGCCATGGATTTGAAATATTGTTCGCGGGTAAAGCGGCGCACGCGCTTGGCGTTGCCCAGGATTTCGCCATCGGCAATGCAGACGCGCGCTTCGTGCGCCTCAAAGTCATCCGGCTCGGTGAATTGGATCGGGTGCGTGGCCACCACCGGCAGCTTCATGCGCGCGGCCAGTTGCACTGCGGCGATTACGTGCTGTTCATCTTCAGGACGCCCGGCGCGCTGCAGTTCCAGATAAAACCGGTGCGTGAAGATGCCGGCCATCTGCAGCGCGACATCGTGCGCACGTGCCGTATCACCCTGCACCAGGGCTTGCCCGACCGGGCCGGCCTGCGCGCCGGAGAGCGCAATCAGGCCTTCGTTCAATTCTTTCAGCCAAGCCAACTTGACCACGGCCAGTTGCTTGCCGCCGGTGGTCAGCACGTTTTGCGTGTAGGCCCGGGCGATCAACTCGGACATGTTCAGGTAACCCTGCTTGTTTTGCACCAGCAGCACGATGCGCGACACGGCTAGTTGGTCGCCGCCCAGGCCTTCCAGCACGAGTTCCGCGCCGATGATGGGCTTGACGCCTTTACCGCGTGCTTCTTTGTACAGTTTGAGTGCGCCAAACAGGTTGGACAGGTCGGTAATGGCCAGGGCGGGTTGCCCGTCTTTGGCTGCTGCTTTGACCACCTCGTCAATGCGGCAGGTGGAGTCGACTACGGAGAATTCGGTGTGGAGACGGAGGTGGATAAACATCTTCCTATTGTAGTTTTTTACTCCCCCATTTACTCCCCCATCCCCCCCGCCCCTTGCCCCCGTCGGGACAAGGGGAGCTTGAAGCGGACAGCCGATTTGGCTTTGGCGCGCCGGTTGCGGAATTAATTGCGGGAAGTTGCTAAATTTGTTGTATGCCCACGGCTCTAGGCTGCAGTTCCGAGCGCCGGATGTCGACTCATGGATGAGGCGTAAGGCTTGTACCTGTCCCCGCAGGCGCAACCACCATCTGCCCAAGGCTGGTGGATCGGGTGTCCGGGCGTCGGCCCCATTCGCAGTTGCCACAGAGAAGGCGCACCAGCCACCTGGTTGACGAGCAAACGCTGGCAAACCCAAAGCAGCCGCCTGCGAGCGTGGGCCAGAGAACGGATACCCGTTCTACCAGCCCCGCCCACACACGGGCGACGCAGGTGTTACGTCCCACAACAAGCAGGCAACGCTGACGCTGCGCCCCAAACTTCAGGCCAGAAAGTCAACAGTCGGCAACTCCGTAAAATCAACAGGGTGAACTCCATCCTCAACATCTCCACCTACAAATTCGTCCCCCTGCCTGACGCGTCCGTGCTGCGTGAACTGCTGTTGCAGCGGGCAACAGCGCTGCACCTCAAAGGCACCATCCTGCTGGCCGAGGAAGGCATCAACCTGTTTCTGGCCGGCCCCGAGTGGTACGTGCGCGGCTTCATTGCGCAATTGCACGGTGACGCGCGCTTTGCCGACATCGTGCCCAAAGAAAGTTGGTCGGACACACAGCCCTTCAAGAAAATGCTGGTGAAGGTCAAGCGCGAAATCATCCGCATGGACCACCCCACGATTCGCCCGTCTGAGGGGCGTGCACCGGCTGTGGCACCTGCCACCGTCAAGCGCTGGCTGGATCAGGGACATGACGATGCGGGCCGGCCGGTGGTGACTTTGGACACGCGTAACGACTACGAGGTGGATGCCGGCACCTTTAACGGCGCGATTGACTGGCGCCTGACCAAGTTCACTGAATTTCCGCAGGCCGTGCGCGACCACAAAGCCGAGTTGGAAGACAAGACCGTAATCAGCTTTTGCACCGGTGGCATCCGTTGCGAGAAGGCCGCCATCCTGATGCACGAGCTGGGCCTCCCGCACGTCTACCAGATCGAAGGCGGCATCCTGAAGTATTTTGAGGAAGTGGGCGGCGCGCATTACACCGGCGGCTGCTTTGTGTTTGACGAGCGGCGCGCGGTGGACGCACAACTCAAGGCTGCGCCGGAGTTGGTCAACCCGGAACATTGACTGTCAATCTAAACTTGTGACTGAACCGTTACAGTGTTAGCTTGCTTCAAGCGCTGATTTAAACCATAGGACGCCCTTAATAAAACGGCATTCCAGGCCGGATACAAAGTGCACCAGCGCCTGGAGCAGTTGCAACTCAAGATTGCACTGTCAAGCGCGTGGATGCAGGCAGCAGCAGCGAAGTCGTACGTTAAGCGCCAACCAATCAGCCCTTGAACTTGGCAGCCAGCGCAGCAATGCGCTCGCCAAAGAGGCGACCGGTTTCCAGATCACCAGGGTTCATTTCATCTGCGCCTGCATCTCCAGGAGTCTGAGCGATGGGGCCGCCACTGGACGCGAGGTAATTGATGTCGCCGCGCTGTGACGCCTTGGTGTTGTTGTAATTGATACCTGTGCCAGCCCAAATCCCACCGTGCTGCATGGCCAGGGTCATGAAGTAGTGGATGGTGCTGAACTTGTCGCCGTTCATGTTGGCGCTGGCAGTGAAGCCGCCAAAGATTTTGTCTTTCCAGGATTGGGTGTACCAAGGCTTGGAAGAGGCATCCGCAAACTTCTTGAACTGCCAACTCACCGAACCCATGTAGGTGGGCGAGCCGAAGATGATGGCGTCCGCCTCAGCCAGTGTTTCCCAGCCGCCTTCGGGCAGATTGCCTTCTGCATCAATGGCGACTAATTCGGCACGCGCGCCGCTTGCCACTGATTGTGCAAAACGCTGGGTGTGACCGTAACCCGAATGAAAAACCACTGCTACTTTTGCCATGAATAGTCCTATTGAGAAAGTTAAAAGTCCCACTATCAGTGGGCTGCATCGTAAAAATTTCAGTCGTATTTTTATATGTGTCAGGGCGCCAGATCAAACACCAGCACCTCGGCGCCCTCGCCCAGGTTCAAATCAAGGCGGGCCTCGCCCTCAAGCAGCGCGGCATCACCGGCAGACAAGGTCTGGCCGTTGACGTTCAGCTTGCCGCGCATCAGATGCACATAGGCCTTGCGCTGACTTACCAACTCCAACGTAGCGGATTGGCCCGCTTCAAACAGGCCGCTGTATAGCCTGGCATCGGCATGAATTTGTACCGAGCCTTCTGCTGCATCGGGCGAGGCCAGCAGGCGCAACGCGCCCTGCTTCTCGGCGGTCGAAAAGGTCTTCTGCTCATAGCCGGGCGGGATGCCATTCTTGCTGGGCTCGATCCAAATCTGGAAGAAGTGGGTGGTCTCCCCCTCCGCATGGTTGAACTCGCTGTGCTGCACGCCGGTGCCCGCACTCATACGTTGCACGTCGCCGGGCGGTATGCCTTTGACGTTGCCCATGCTGTCTTTGTGCGCCAGATTGCCCGAGACCACATAGCTGATGATTTCCATGTCACGGTGGCCATGCGTGCCAAAGCCCGTGCCCGGCGCAATGCGGTCCTCGTTAATCACCCGCAGATTGCCCCAGCCCATGTGCTTGGGGTCGTAATAGCCCGCGAAGGAAAAGCTGTGGAAGGATTTCAGCCAGCCATGGTCGGCATAGCCGCGTTCACAAGATTTGCGTAGGGTCAACATGGGCTTACTGTAGCCTCGCCAACTTCCAGGGCGGTGCATCGCAATTGATGGCATCATTCAAATGCTTTCACTTTAAGCAGGACCTTCATGCAAACACCTCGCGATGTACTGACACCCGATGCGCTGGCCATGCTGCAAACCATCGCCAAGGCCGGCAGCTTTGCGGCGGCCGCGCGCGAGATGGGCATGGTACCCAGCGCACTGACCTACCGGGTTCGGCAAATCGAAGATGCGCTGGACGTGCTGCTGTATGACCGCAGCTCGCGACAGGCCAAAATGACCGAGGCCGGGGCCGAACTGCTGCGCGAGGGAGCACGTCTATTGGGTGAGATTGACGCCGTGGCCAACCGCGTCAAACGCGTCGCCACAGGCTGGGAGTCGCAGTTCACCATCGCGGTGGACACGATTATTTCGAAGACCACCATGATGGATCTGTGCGAGGCCTTCTACGCGATGTCGCCGCCCACGCAAATCCGCTTGCGTGACGAAACATTGTCTGGGGTGATGGGCGCGCTGACCTCGGGTCAGGCCGATTTAGCCATAGGTGCAGGACCGGACTCCAGCAACGTCGGCGGCGTTCATAGCAAGCCGCTGGGCTCGGTGCATTTCATCTATACGGTGGCACCCCACCACCCATTGGCCAACGCCCCCGAACCCCTGAGCGACGAGTTGATTCAGAAGCACCGTGCCGTGGCCGTAGCAGACTCGGTGCAACGCGGCGGTGGGCTGACGTTTGGCATCTTCAGCGGCCAGGAAGTGTTTACCGTGGCCAGCATGAAGGACAAGTTGGAAGCGCAGCTGCGCGGGTTGGGTGGCGGCAACGTGCCGTCGGGCATGGCTAACCGCTACATAGAGGCCGGTCGCCTGGTCGTAAAGAAAACGGAGCGGCCCAAACGCCTGGTCACGGTGCACTACGCATGGCGCGGTGGTCAGACAAAAACCCAGGGTCGCGCGATGCAATGGTGGCTGGCCCAACTCGAAAGTGAAACCACCCGCTCCGCGCTGCTTGAAAA
>CAIQYP010000046.1 GCA_903876045.1 uncultured beta proteobacterium
AAGGTTCCCCTAGTCTTTGCCCGGAGATCGAATGGCTTATACATACACTGAACGCAAGCGAATTCGCAAAAATTTCGGTAACCGCGATAGCGTGCTCGAGATTCCCTACCTGCTGCAGATGCAGAAGGACGCCTACACCGCGTTCCTTCAAGCAGATATGGCGCCTAAGAAGCGCACCGTGGAAGGTCTGCAAGCTGCATTTACAGCCGCATTCCCTATCGTCTCGCACAATGGTTTTGTGGAGATGAAGTACCTGGAATACAACCTCGCCAAACCCGCGTTTGACGTGCGCGAGTGCCAGACCCGTGGCCTGACTTACGCCTCGGCCGTGCGCGCCAAGGTACAGCTGATCATTTATGACCGTGAATCCTCCACTTCGCAAAACAAGGTGGTCAAGGAAGTCAAGGAACAAGAGGTCTACATGGGCGAAGTGCCCCTGATGACCACCAAGGGTTCCTTCATCATTAACGGTACCGAGCGCGTGATCGTGTCTCAGTTGCACCGTTCGCCAGGCGTGTTCTTTGAACACGACAAGGGCAAGACGCACAGTTCGGGCAAGTTGCTGTTTTCCGCCCGGATCATCCCTTACCGCGGTTCTTGGCTGGACTTTGAATTCGATCCCAAAGACCTGCTGTACTTCCGCGTCGACCGTCGCCGCAAGATGCCGGTCACGATTTTGTTGCGCGCAATTGGTTTGAACAACGAATCCATCCTGGCCAACTTCTTCGTCAACGATAACTTCCGTTTGATGGACAGCGGCGCACAAATGGAATTTGTGGCCGAACGTCTGCGTGGCGAAGTGGCCCGTTTTGACATCACCGACAAGAGCGGCAAAGTCATTGTGGCCAAGGACAAGCGCGTCACTGCGCGTCACACCCGCGATCTGGAAACCTCCGGCACCACGCACATCAGCGTGCCCGAAGACTTCCTGGTTGGCCGTGTCGTGGCCCGCAATGTGGTCGATCCCGACACCGGTGAAATCATGGCCAAGGCCAATGAAGAAGTTACCGAGTTGCTGCTGAAGAAGCTGCGCACCGCCGGTATCACCGAATTGGCTTGCATCTATACCAATGAGCTGGATCAGGGTGCGTACATTTCGCAGACCCTGCGTACCGACGAAACCGCTGACGAATTCGCCGCCCGCGTTGCCATTTACCGCATGATGCGTCCCGGCGAGCCGCCAACGGAAGACGCAGTGCAGGCCTTGTTCCAGCGCTTGTTCTACAACCCCGACACGTATGACCTGTCACGCGTGGGTCGCATGAAGTTCAATGCCAAGATGGGCCGTCCGGAAGCTACCGGTCCCATGGTGCTGACCAACGAAGACATCCTGGCTGTCGTCAAGATCTTGGTGGATTTGCGTAATGGCCGTGGCGAAGTCGATGACATCGATCACCTGGGCAATCGCCGCGTACGTTGCGTGGGTGAATTGGCTGAAAACCAGTACCGTACCGGTCTGGCACGTATCGAAAAAGCCGTGAAAGAGCGTCTGGGTCAGGCTGAGCAAGAACCACTGATGCCGCATGACCTGATCAACAGCAAACCGATTTCCGCGGCACTCAAAGAGTTCTTCGGTGCATCGCAGTTGTCGCAGTTCATGGATCAGACCAACCCGCTGGCTGAAATCACCCACAAGCGCCGCGTATCGGCCCTTGGCCCGGGCGGTTTGACACGCGAACGTGCCGGCTTTGAAGTCCGCGACGTGCACGTAACCCACTACGGTCGTGTGTGCCCGATTGAAACGCCTGAAGGTCCGAACATCGGCCTGATCAACTCCCTGGCCCTGTATGCCCGCCTGAACGAATACGGTTTCATTGAAACCCCGTACCGTCGTGTGTCGGATGGCAAGGTCACGATGGAAATCGACTACCTGTCTGCCATCGAAGAAGGCAAGTATGTGATTGCCCAGGCCAACGCGACCCTCGACAAAGACGGCGTGCTGACCGGTGATTTGGTTTCTGCCCGTGAAAAGGGTGAGTCGATCTTGTGTGGTGCTGAACGTATTCAGTACATGGACGTGTCGCCCGCGCAGATCGTTTCTGTGGCGGCCTCACTGGTCCCGTTCCTGGAGCACGATGACGCCAACCGCGCCTTGATGGGTGCGAATATGTCGCGTCAAGCCGTGCCCGTGCTGCGTCCGGAAAAGCCCATGGTCGGTACCGGTATCGAACGCGTTGCTGCGATTGACTCTGGCACGGTGGTGACTGCCAACCGCGGTGGTGTCGTCGACTATGTTGACGCTACCCGCATCGTGGTTCGCGTGAATGATGCAGAAACCGTGGCCGGTGAAGTCGGTGTGGACATCTACAACCTGATCAAATACCAACGTTCCAACCAGAACACCAACATCCACCAGCGCCCCATCGTCAAGCGTGGCGAAAAGCTGGCCAAGGGTGACGTGGTGGCTGACGGCGCATCTACCGACCTGGGCGAAATCGCCATCGGTCAGAACATGCTCGTAGCTTTCATGCCCTGGAATGGCTACAACTTCGAAGATTCGATCTTGATCAGCGAGCGTGTGGTGTCGGAAGACCGCTACACCTCCATCCACATCGAAGAACTCGTGGTCATGGCCCGCGACACCAAGCTCGGTGCCGAAGAAATTACACGTGACATTCCCAACTTGTCCGAGCAACAGTTGAACCGCCTGGACGAGTCCGGCATCATCTACGTGGGCGCCGAAGTTCTGCCAGGCGACACACTGGTGGGCAAGGTCACACCCAAGGGTGAGACCACGCTGACGCCGGAAGAGAAGTTGCTGCGCGCCATCTTCGGCGAAAAGGCCAGCGATGTGAAAGACACCTCGCTGCGCGTGGACCAAGGTTCGCAAGGCACGGTTATCGACGTGCAGGTCTTTACCCGCGAAGGCATCGTACGAGACAAGCGCGCACAGCAGATCATCGACGACGAACTGAAGCGTTTCCGCCTCGACCTGAACGACCAGTTGCGTATTGTGGAAGCTGACGCATTTGACCGTATTGCCAAGCTGCTGGATGGCAAGACTGCAAACGGCGGCCCCAACAAGCTGGCCAAGGGCACCAAAATCGACAAGGCCTATCTGACCTCCGTTGAGAAGTTCCATTGGTTTGACATCCGCCCCGCCGACGAAGAAGTCGCCAGCCAATTGGAAAGCATCAAAAACTCGTTGGAACAGACGCGCCACAGCTTCGACCTGGCTTTTGAAGAAAAGCGCAAGAAGCTCACGCAAGGTGACGAACTGCCAGCTGGCGTGCTGAAAATGGTCAAGGTCTACATTGCCGTCAAGCGCCGCTTGCAGCCTGGTGACAAGATGGCCGGTCGCCACGGTAACAAAGGTGTGGTCTCCAAGATCACCCCGGTGGAAGACATGCCTTACATGGCCGACGGTACCCCCGTGGACATCGTGCTGAACCCCTTGGGCGTTCCTTCGCGTATGAACATTGGTCAGGTGCTGGAAGTCCATTTGGGCTGGGCCGGCAAGGGCCTGGGCCAGCGCATCGGCGACATGCTGCAGCGTGAAGCAGCCATGGTCGAAATCCGTGGCTTCATGGAGAAGATCTACAACGGCACCGGCCGCAAGGAAGCTCTGGCCGAATTGTCCGACGTGGAAATCAAGGCCATGGCTGAAGAGTTGACACTCGGCGTGCCGTTTGCCTCGCCTGTGTTTGACGGTGCAACTGAAGCCGAAATCGGCGACATGTTGCAACTGGCTTACCCGGATGACGTGGCCAAGGCCAAGGGTCTGACCGCTACCCGCACCCAGGCTCAGTTGTATGACGGCCGCTCGGGTGACGCTTTCGAGCGCACCACCACGGTTGGCTATATGCATTACCTGAAGCTTCACCACTTGGTGGACGACAAGATGCACGCCCGTTCTACTGGCCCGTACAGCTTGGTTACGCAACAGCCCCTGGGCGGTAAAGCCCAGTTCGGCGGACAGCGTTTCGGTGAAATGGAAGTGTGGGCGCTGGAGGCGTATGGCGCTTCCTACGTGCTGCAGGAAATGCTCACCGTCAAGTCCGATGACGTGCAAGGCCGTACCAAGGTGTACGAAAGCATTGTCAAGGGCGAACACTCCATCGAAGCCGGCATGCCGGAATCGTTCAACGTGCTGGTCAAGGAAATCCGTTCCTTGGGCCTGGACATTGAACTCGAACGCTCTTAAGAAACAAGGGAAAGAACTCACATGAAATCTTTACTCGACCTGTTCAAGCAGTTCACCCCGGATGAGCATTTCAATGCC
>CAIQYP010000047.1 GCA_903876045.1 uncultured beta proteobacterium
CCCGGCACTCACCCTGCCGGGCTTTTTTTATACGCCGGGAATAGGGAAAAATCTACTAACCGAACGTTAATAGACTATGTGGTGGGTGAGGGAATAGGGCTGGATCGCTTACGCGTCTTGCGCGCGTATCCAGCGTATCGGGTGCAACCTCGACGAATAGTTTTGTCTGATTGACCGTTACGACATGGCCCGCCTGGTCAGGCCAGCCATGTCTTTTCTAACTATTATTTATGGGCTGCAAACAGATCAACCATCAAGTTGACGTTCTTGTCAGCTGCGTGGTTCAGATAATCCAGGCCAAAGCCGGCTTCCAGGGTCTTCAACAGAGAGAAGTGGTTGTACTTCACAGCGCTGGTGACGCCCTTCACGCCATAGTTGGTGTCAACGATGGTGACAACCTGGTTGGGTTCCGATCCATAGTCATTTTCGTCCCAAACCACCACGATGGCACTGTGGCCATGCTTCCAGACCGGGGAAGCCTTGAATGCGCTTACCAGTGCCTGCACGGTTGCATCACCTTGGGCAATGGTTCCTGCGTCATCTGAACAGCCAGGGCCCACCTCGCCAGGACCACGTCCGTGCTGGTCATGGCACTGGTTTGGAGCGATGAGCGAATAGTTGGGCACGTCGCCGCTTGCCAGATCTGCGTACAGGGCTTCAAAGCCAACAATGTTCTTCAAGCTGTTGGCTTCGTTTTCGCCAGACTGGACATTGGCAAAGTAGGCGAACGGGTTGTGCTTGACTGCGTACAGGTGAGGCACGCCATACACCGGGGCAGCAGTAGCATTGGTCAGCAGGCCATCGCTCCAATTGACCTTATCGCCGCCAAAGGCCGGCAGATTTTCCTGATAGCTCTTCCAGCTCAAACCCGCTTCCACCAACTGGTCTGCAATCGTCTTGCCAACCGTAAATGCGGGATCCAGCGGGTCATTGTGAATTGGGGAATCCGGTGTGCCTTCGTTGGTGGTGTCCACTTCGGGAGTCGCGGCGTCCATACCGGATCCAGCGATTGGGCAGGTATTGGGCGCACCTTCGAGTTGGGGCTTGCTGCTGGCAAGGCCGGACACGCACTTTGTGTTGTGCCAGTCAGGGTAATTGTCATTCACGATGCCAAAGTTGGAGCCACCCACCATTTCCAAATAATTCGTCAGGCTGGGGTGGCCCACTCCGAAGTAGTTAGTTGCCAGGTTAGCTTTCTTTGCGTAGGCATTGATGTACGGCGCATTGGCATTGCCGATGATCTGGCTGTAAGCGTGGTTCTCCATAACCACCACGAAAACATGGTCCAGGTGGGGAATGGCTTGCCTTTCTTTTTCGCTGGTGGCGTCTGTAGCGAAGGCCGAACCTGCGACTGCTGTGGCAGCCAGGGCCAATGCGATGCTATTTAGTTTGAACATGGAAACTCCTTTATGTAAACAAGGTAACGCGCAACAGACACGATGATTGTGTGATCTGTCAGGCGTTGCTAATGGAATAACTAACACACCGGGAACCTGCGGTAAGAATTTCGCTAGCGCCCCGGCTCTTCGCGCAAGCGTTCCGTGGGCCACTGCCTCGGGCTAGTTTCGTATGCCTTTAGCAGTGAACCTATGCAGAAGTTGTGGCTCTAATTAGCCATATCCTTGGCGGAGAGTGCCGGGTCAGTCATGCTGTCCCGGCCCGTTTCCACGTGACCGGCAAGCCGATACTCGAATGTTTCGTCGTTGTCGATTTGCACAACGAGGTCGTACCAGCCGTCGCTCTCTGTTAGCTTGTACGCTTGTTCCCGATCTTCGCGCGGCGCCAGCGTTGCGTGTTGCACTTTGCCGGTGTACACATCGCGTATCGAAATCTTGGCACGGTTGTCGCCACGGTTACCGATGTGGAGGGCAATGCCGCCCTGTTCATCCAAATCGTAGTCCGCGCGCACGTCAAGTTGCGTACGCGTTGGTCTGGCAACCAAGCTTCCCTTGAAAGAGCGGAAATAGCCGTTCGGGCCATAGACGGAAAGATCGTATGTGCTGGCGACATTCCACACATCGGCCAGCGACTTGCCAGATTCCACGGTGTAGGTGCGTGGCAGATCAGAAGCGTTGGCGGAACGCACCTGAAATACGGCTGCAGCGTCGCCGGTATTGCTGAACACCAGACGGAAGGTGCCGTTCTTGGTATTCGCAGTCCCATGGACATCCAATTCATAAGGAAGGGCCCGCGCGGGGCGCGAGCCGGGTTCCTGATTTGGCAGACCCAGTATCACATTGAACGACTTAAAATCGATGCTGTCATGCGGCAGAAGATCAGGTGGTTTGTAACCCGTGGTGGCGGGCAGTTTTACCTTGCTGTGATTGGGCGTTGCAAAGTCAAAAATAGAAGTCAGGTCGCCTGCCACGGCGCGACGCCATGGTGTGATGTTTCCTTCTGTCAAGTCCGGGTGTGTGGATTCAAATCGCTTTTCAATAAAGCGGATCAGAGACGTGTGATCAAACACCTGGGAATTGACCCATCCACCCTTGCTCCAGGGCGAAATTGCCAACAGTGGCACGCGTGCGCCCAGTCCAATCGGGCCTCTCACGTTTCCAGCATTGCCGGCAAATATTTCATCAACCACGGAAACCGTTGACTTTCCGTATTCGGGACCGTGCGGAGGGTTCGGCGGAACCATGTGGTCGAAACCACCATCATTCTCATCCCAGTTAACGAACAGGACGGTCTTGCTCCAGACCTCTGGATTGGAAGTCAGGATGTCCAGGATTTGGGATATATACCAAGCGCCGAAATTTGACGGCCAATTGGCATGTTCACTATAAGCTTCTGGCGATGCGATCCAGGAAATCTTCGGTAGTTTTCCGGATGCCACGTCGGCGCGGAAATCGTCGAACAGACGCAGCGGATCGCGATCGTGCGCGCTGATATTGGTTCCGGATTTTGCGCCGACCGCCAGAGGAGTTCCCGGCTGCGCATTTTGGTATTGATGGAAATACAAGAGCGAGTTGTCGCCATAATTTCCAATGTAGGCATCGTCCGTCCAGCCCCAGTATCCCGCATCATCCAATCCGGTTCCAATGTCCTGATACACCTTCCAGCTGATGCCCGCACCTTGCAAACGCTCTGGAAAGGTGGACCAGTCATAGCCCGCCTCTGCATTGCTGATTACTGGTCCACCGGCTTTGCCGTCGTTGCCTAGCCAGCCGGTCCACATATGGTAACGATTGGGATCCGTGGGTCCCATCACCGAGCAGTGGTAGGCATCACAGATGGTGAACGCGTCGGCCAATGCGAAGTGATAAGGAATGTCGTCACGTTTGAGGTAGGACATGGTGAGCGGAGACTTAGCCGCTACCCAACCGTCATAGTTGCCGGAATTCCAGGCGGAATGGCTGGAGTTCCAGTCATGAGCGGTGCCTGGAAGAAACCGCATGCCAAGATTGGGCAGATTGAAGCGGAAGGGAGCCAGCTCGCTCACGCCAATGCCATATTTGTCCGGAGTGTTGGGCTGCAACCAAACGGGCTTGCCATTCGGCAGCTTAACCGCACGCGGATCGGCGAAACCTCGCACGCCATTCAGCGTACCAAAGTAATGGTCAAAAGACTGGTTCTCTTGCGTCAGGATGATGATGTGCTGCACATCTTCAATCGTGCCTGTGCGACGATCTGCCTCAATGGCCAGTGCCTTCGTAATACTGGTAGGAAGTGCTGCGGCGAATGCACCCGAACTAAGCAGCTGTAGGAATTTTCGGCGATCTGTATTTTTCATTAAAACGGTTTCTTCCAAAAATGTATTTATGAGCGGAAATGTAAGAGGCATGCCGTCTAATACAGGGCATCTTTCCAGCTTGGGTTCCAACGTCACTCGGATATTTATACAAAGCGGCAACCGGTATCAAATTCGAAACCAGTGGCTGCCTTGTAATCAACCACGACGACCCTTCAGGCCTCTCTGAGATTCAGTTTGTTCGGCATGCATGACAGGCTTATGTCAACGAACTATTTTTCGATAGTTTTGTTTAATGGAGTCGCAAGGGAATTCCTAACGCAAGGGTTTAACTTGCGCAGCGGCTATTCCTGTACAAGGGTCGATGCGGAGATATT
Source organism: uncultured beta proteobacterium (assembly GCA_903876045.1). Taxonomy (GTDB): domain Bacteria; phylum Pseudomonadota; class Gammaproteobacteria; order Burkholderiales; family Burkholderiaceae_C; genus Allorhodoferax. The sequence continues at coordinate 4,069 of CAIQYP010000047.1, forward strand.
CATCGGCGGCCGTATACGAACCGTCAACCGGCCCACGCCGCAGCAAGCGGTAATCGGGTGGGTCGCCCAAAAAAAAGGGCCGCAAGCCCTTAGCAGGGTTTGCGGTCTTCGTCAGCCAATCTGGTCTTTCTTAGCGGCCTGAAATGCCAGGGAGGGGCTGCGTGTGTTCGATCCGCACGGCGTCCAGGTC
>CAIQYP010000048.1 GCA_903876045.1 uncultured beta proteobacterium
CACACTCTTTCCCTACACGACGCTCTTCCGATCTGTTGAATGCGCAAGTCCCGGCGCTTCGATTGGCGTCGCCCGCGCAGCGTTCGGTTCGCTGGCATCGGTCGCCTTCGTTGACGAGACCTGCGGCAAGGCATTGATTGGCCAGCCGCTTGATGCAGCCGCTGTGCTTCGGTTTTCAGAGGCTGCTACTGCGCTGGTGGACAGGAGCATTCCGAATCGCGCCTCCAGACCCTACAAGCGTTTAGCCATACGGGGCCTTGCGCATGACCTGATTGCGGCGTTGAGCTGACTGTCAGCTTCACCTTCAGAAATTTCTTTAGATCCGAAATAGATATGAATATTGAGATTGCACCATCCCGCGAATTTGAATGGCCCACCTGGATGTTATGGGCAACTATTCTTACATTCTGGATATTGCTGGTTGGAACGTATGGCAGCATTCCTACGTGGCTTTCCACCGGACTACTTATCGTGCTGATAGCCTGGTACATGAGCTTGCAGCACGAGCTGACACATGGTCACCCCACGCGCAATGAAACCATCAATCGATTGATTGGCCTGCCCCCGCTTGCCATCTGGTATCCCTTTGATACCTATAAAAAAGACCACCTCAAACACCACGACGATGCCCACCTGACCGAGCCCGGTGTGGACACGGAAAGCAACTACATCACGCCTGTGCAGGCTGCCACCATGGGCCCGGTGGCGCTGTGGTTGTACAAAAGTCAGCGTACGGTAATAGGTCGATTTTTCATTGGCCCCGCAATCGTCAATATAAGTTTGTGGACACGACTAATGCGCTCGCTGCGTAAGGGGGAGACTGCTGAACTCAAGGTCTGGAGCCTGCACCTGCCACTGGTGGCAATGCTGTTGTGGCTCCTGGACCAACACACCCATATTTCGGTTTGGCACTATTGCTTTGGCATTGCATACCCGGCGCTGGGCCTGGCCATGCTGCGCTCGCTCTATGAACACCGACCAGGTGATGTACCCGTGCACCGCACGGTGATCAATGAGGCTGCCCTGCCCTGGCGCCTGCTATACCTGAACAACAACTACCATGTGGTGCACCACGCGTACCCCGGCACGCAGTGGTACAAAATTCCTGCTCTGTACCGCGCCGACCGAAGCGCTTACCACGAACGCAATGGCGGATTTGTGCTGCCGGGTTATCTCTATCTGATTCGCAACTTTGCCTTCAAGCCGATTGACAATCCGGTGCTGGCCGCACCCGCCACTGCACCGCAGCGCGCAAGTGCACCCCGGCAGTTGCCAGCGAAGCCCTGAGCATGCAAGCGGCTCTTCCTATGTATTTCCCGCCACGCGATGCGGTGGAGGCGTTCTGGGCAGCGTTGGCTGCGCTATTGCGTGCAGACGCAAATTGCGCCGGGTATGACATCCCCGAGGAACTGCGTTGGCCGGATGACACCCACGCCCAGTGGCTGGAGAGAGACCTGCTGCTGAGCCAGGCCTGCGGTTATCCGCTTGTCACCCTGCTCAAAGACAAGGTGCAACTGGTGGGCACCTTTGCCTACGAAGCGGCGGGCGTACAAGGTATTTATTGCCGCAGTCAACTCATCTGCCGCGCAGGAGACGCGCGCCAGACACTGGCGGAATTCGCCGGCAGCACCGTGGCCTATAACGACACCATCTCGCAGTCAGGCTACAACGCGTTGCGCGCTCTGGTTACGGCCAGCACGACGCAGCGGCCGTTCTTTGGCAAGTCGCTAAAGACCGGTGCGCATTACCGGTCCATCGAGGCCGTGCTGAACAGCGATGCCGACATGGCAGCGATTGACGCGGTGAGCCTGGCGCACTGGCAGCGCAGCAACCCGGAGCGCCAGGCACAGTTGCGCGTCTTCGGACAAACCCAGCCATACCCCGGCCTGCCATTGATCAGCGCGCTGCAAACACCTCCTGCCCTTTTGGAAGCGATGCGTAGAGGCTTGCACACCTTGGCACATGATGCAGCGTATGCCGCCTTACGCGCGCCACTGCTAATTAGCGGTTTCTCGGTGACCCGATGGGATGACTATCAAGAATGTGTGGCCATGCAGGAGCAGGCCTTTAGTCTCGGGGTTAGGGAACTGTGAAGACTCGAGTTCAATCTGCTGAACCCGTAACTCATGCAATTCGTGCGTCGTATATTGATCTGCTTGTCAGTTTGAGGCTGCGTTCTGGTCGTTCGCGCTGACACTCAAACACCCCTCTGCCGACGTTCGCAGTGCGAACACTCAGCCCTGCACTGGCTGCCCGCGTAGCTGCTGGCAGTGTGCATCAGCGGCAGCCCGGTCCATGTGGATTGCGAGCAGCACCGCGTTGGCATAAACACCAAAGCCGCCGTGGACTATCGGCTGGACCCGCAACGAATATTTATCCTCTAACGGATCGTCAAGTCCCAATAGTTTTCTGATTAAGCGCATGTCGTTTCCCCCCAAAAGAAAACCCGGCAGGGTGAGTGCTGGGCTGAATGGGCCATGCAGTCCCATTCTTGCCAAGACCCAGGAGACACTACAAGCGTATGCAATACCTATGCCAAGAAAATGCACCGGACTGGAATCCACCTCTGAGGTGCCGAGCTACATGGGATTCACAGCGGCACCCAAATTGCAAAGGCCATCAATGTATAGACAGGATGTCTACCTTGTGCGCACCAATTGAGTACATTGCCGCAAGCGCCTTCTCAATCTGGTGCATCTTGATGAATAAGTCAGGCGAACCGGGTTTGCGTTGCATAGAGCAACGACTCTGGAAGCCCCTTACGGAAGAGTAGTGCGGTCATTTCTAACCAGCGCATCCAAGACTAAGGGTGCGCGTAGTCCACCACCAGCACATCAGCCAGGCAAGGCTTCAGGCGCTCCACGAAGGCCTGATGCTGTTCATGCGGCAGATAAGCATCTCGCGCGGCAGCGTCGACAAAGGTCACCACAAAGGCATGCGTGAAGCCATGGTTCAGTCCTTCCGGGCTGTCGTTCTCGCCAGCCTCGAAAGAAGTGATGCCGGGAATGCGGGAAGGAAGTTCCGCAAAGGCTTGTGACAACTCAGCAATTTTTCCTGGGCCCGTGGCCTCGGTAAATTTCACGAGAACGATGTGTCTGACTTTCATAACCGAGCCTCTGTAAGTTGAATACGTGTCGGCAAGCCCTCGGTGTCACCAAGAACCTGCACGGCGCGAGCACCAATCCACGCGCCTCGCCGGACTGCCTCCTGGACACCCAGCCCTTCAAGCATCGCACTGATAACGCCCACCGCAAAACCATCGCCGGCACCCACCGTGTCGACCACTTTTTCCACGGGAAAGCCTGGAACATACGCGGCCCCTTGCGCAGTTGCGTAATACGCACCCTCGGCCCCCAACTTGATCACCACCAGCGACACACCCGCGTCGAGGTAAAACTTTGCGATCTCTTGCGGAGAATCCTTGCCCGTCAATAGCCTGCCCTCTTCAATTCCAGGCAACACCCAGTCAGCACGGAAAGCAAGGCTGTTGGTGGTCTCGCGCATGACCTCCGCATTGGCCCAGAGCGAGGGGCGAAGATTCGGATCGAACGAAATCGTTCGGGCATGCTTTCGCATGGCGTCCATGCTTGCTATGGCGGTGGCCAGACAGTTGCTGGACAACGCAGCGAATATGCCCGTGGCATGCAGATGCCTGCAACCAACCAGCCACGCAACGTCAATGTCTTCGGGCTGAAACTGGCTCGCGGCAGAACCTCTCCGGTGGTACTCGACTTCCGGGTCACCGCCTCCTTCGACGCGGCCTTTGATCATGAAGCCGGTGCGCTGTGTTGCATCGCTCACCACATGCGAGCAGTCGACCCCTTCAGCGACCATGGACTGCAGCAGATAGCGCCCCATGGAGTCGGTGCCGAGACGGCTGCACCACCCGACCTGCAGACCCAAGCGTGCCAGACCAATCGCCACATTGGTTTCGGCTCCGGCGGTGCGCTTGGTGAACGCCTGCGCCCGCTCCAGCGGGCCTGGCTGGTCAGCAACCAACAGCATCATCGCCTCCCCAAAAGTCACCACATCTATCGACATTTCTCTCTCCGTTTAGACCGCCCACGCGGGAAGTTTCGTGTACCCAAAACCCGCTGCCGGACAACGTTATTCAAGTGCCTGCCCGGTAAATTGAACCGGTCAAAAAATGGGGCCAGTGACGCTCAAAAAACGGACGCTCTTTTTGCTCAAGCTCGCGCGGTGTGCGGATGCTAACTGCAAATTCAGAACCCACCCACTTCAGCACGATCTGTTCGTCTTTGTCCTCTGCTCTTTCCCTGCGGAAACGGTAATCTTCCAGCGGGCCCTCGTTCGTCAAGGGAACGCACTCGCCCGATGCATCGCAAATCGCCCGGGCACCCCGGCTACCACCGCCCTTTGCGACGTAAAAATCCAGAGCGGACAGAATCGCCTCGGAAGCCAGTGCGTTATGCCGCCACTGCAATGCCTGCGTAACGCCAAAGTTTGTCGCGCCAAACGAAACGCCTTGCTCCCGGATGGCCTGCGTGAGTTGCTGCGCGTCACGCAGCGCTGAGGAAATTTGATCCGCCCTGCAGATCATGCCGGCCGCATCACTCATGCGCGCCTGCACCTCGCGTTTGATGGCGGACGGCTTAAGGGTGCTCGCTTCCTTTAACGCGCTCTGGATATGCTGCACACCTTCCTGAATGGCTGCCCCAGCCTGCACCATATCCTGTGGCGCGGTTTGGCTTGCGGCAATGTGCTCGGCACAGCGGGTGCCGAACACCTGGCCGGAGTTCAGTGCTGCCCCACCCGGACGCGTGACGCCATGCGTTCCCGCTGCCTCACCAATGGCGTAGCAACCATTCAAGCTGGTCTGCCCCCAGATATCGACCGCGAGGCCCCCGTTCATGTGCTGGTTGTTCATGGCAAACAGCAGGGGGTGTTTCTCGATATCGACCTTGTACTGTTTGTACAGTTCGATGGAGAGCGGGTTCATTTTCTTCAACCGGGCAATGGGCGTGTCCAACAGGGCGCCGGATTTTTCGAGATAGGCATAAACATCCGGCTCCAGGCGCGTCAGGTCGAACGCCCGTTCGCCAGGGACGGCGACAGGATTTCTATTGAAGTCCATGTAGACCTTGTGCCCGAACTGCATCTCCCGGAACACGGCAAGGTCAAACAGGCTGGACCCGAAGTTGAGCATGCGGGTCGCGTGGGAGGGCCACTGGTAACCCTTGCGAAAAGTGTTCGATACCAGTTCCTGCGTTGTGCGGTAGTAGCTGGCCAGGAAGTTGCGTTCATTCCCGGCCTCGTCCACCGAATAAACGTAGGGCATGCACTGCGCGTAAGTGCCCGAGAGATTCCAGGGGAAGCCATCGCGCGAGGTGCCGATGCCAAACTGGCTTTCGGTCAGGTTGACCGCCTCGATGCCGGCCTCCAGCGCAAGGCCCAAAGAGCCAAAGCAGTTTCTGGGATACACGCTGTCGCGATACAGTTCGCCCGGCCCGCCCGCCGCGAGCACCAGATAGTCAGCGCAATACGCAAGCAGCCCATGCGGGTTGCTCTCTGTGCGCAGGCCCGGGTCAATGCACAGCGCCCCCGCGACGCGCGGCTCTGGCGCTGCACTCACCAGGATGCGCACGGCCGTGGTCTGGTTGAATAGCGGAATACCCAGTTGGATGGCCTCTTGCGCCAAAGCCTTCACCATGAGGCGTGAGGTGCGCGGCCCGCAACTGGTGGCGCGCCCTACTTCGTCATGGTCGGTCTGATAGCGCAGCACACCGCCATAACGATCCACCGGCAAAGGAAGACCGAGAAACTGCAACGTGGACAAGGCGCGACCCGAGCCCACCGCCTCGATGTAGGCCGTGTCTTTGTCCATCGCACCACCGGCGCCAATGGCATCGGCCATGCTCCTGAAGTTGTCACCGCGATCCGCCGTGTTGGCCGTGTGCAGGGTCTGTTTGTCAGAGCCCGAGCAGGCTGAGGTGCCGCCATACGCGCTTTGCGTGACCACGGTGACTTCCACATCCCGCCGCTTAAGTTCGACGGCCGCACGCAAGCCGGCAGCGCCACTGCCGACAATGACAACATGGGAGCGACGCAGCGGAATCTTCCAACCCTGCGCCGAGGTCCATTCTTTGATGATCGGCTTGGGCTTCAGGCGCGGCAACTTCACATCAGTCAGGGCGTCGAGAATCTCCTGGGAAATAGTCGTGTCGCCCGCTGCCTGGGCAGTATCAAGTGGGTTGGCCATACCTCAGATTTTTCCGAGAATATGGTCGGCACCTTTCTCAGCCACCATGATCGCCGGTGCATTGGTATTGCAGGAGGGCACGCGCGGTATGACCGATGCATCGACCACACGCAAACCTTCCAGTCCGATGAGCTTGAGGTCGGGTGTCACCACACTGCGCGGGTCAGACGCGGGCCCCATCTTGCAGGTTCCCACCGGGTGGTGATCGGTCTTGGAATGTTCGCAGGCGTAGTTGAAAAGGTCTTCGTCGGTAGTCAGTCCGGCGCCGGGCAATACTTCCGCCTTCACATAGCGCTGCATAGCCGGTTGGCTGAGAATTTCACGTGCCAGGCGCAAACCCTTGATGCCCATTTCCCGGTCATGGGGGTCGGACCAGTAGTTCGGATCCAGCAGGGGCGCAGCATGGGGATCGCTACTGGCCAGACGCACCGTGCCATGTGAACGCGGGCGCAGATAGGCCGAGTTCAACGTCACACCGGAGTTCTGCATTTTGGCAACGCCGGCTTCAATGCCCGAGCCCAGGCCAAGGTGAAACTGGATATCGGGAGAGCGCGCCTTTTTCTCCCGATCGGCATACCAGAAGCCGCCTGTTTCAAACAGACTGGATGCTACCGGGCCTTGTCTGAACAACAGGTACTGAATGCCTGCCCAGGCGGCGTGGTGGAGCTTGTTGTATTTGTCGTAGGTATGGTCGCCCGTGCATTCGGCGATGACAAACAAATCGAGGTGATCTTGCAGGTTGGAGCCAACTCCCGGCAAATCATGAATCACCGGGATGCCGACTGACTTCAGGTGATCCGCCGGGCCAATGCCGGATTGCATCAGGAGTTTGGGCGAACCCATGGCGCCCGAAGACATCACTACTTCACGCTCGGCACGCAAAACCGATGTTGCCCGGCTATTGCCTTGTACCACTTCCACACCCACGACCCGTTTGCCTTCGACAATGACGCGGGTCGCCATGGTGTGCAACATCACCGACAGATTGGCCCGGCTACGAATCGGCCTCAGGTAAGCGATCGAAGTCGATGAGCGCTTGGCGTTCAATTGCGTTAACTGGTAGTAGCCCAGGCCGCCCTGCGTCTCGCCATTGAAGTCCGGGTTGAAGGGGATTCCCAATTCCTGCCCGGCCTGAAAATACGCCTCGCAAATCGGCAGCGGGCTAATGGGGTTGGAGACACCCATCAGACCTTGATAGCCGTGGTATCGGTTGGCATAGCGCTGGTTGTATTCCGTCTTTTTGAAATAGGGCAACACATCTTCATAGCCCCAGCCCGTGGCGCCATCTTCACTGACCCATTCGTCATAGTCAGCCGGCACACCACGGGTGTACAGCTGCGCGTTGATGGAAGAGCCACCGCCAATGACTTTGGCCTGGGTGAACCGGAGCACGCGGCCCTTGAGGTGCTTTTGCGGAACGGTATACCAACCCCAGGAGCCTATGCCCTTGGTCATCTTGGCAAACCCTGCTGGCCAGTGAAAGAAGGGATGGCTGTCATTGCCACCCGCTTCCAGCAGAAGCACCCGCACCTTGGGGTCTTCACTCAAACGGTGCGCAAGAATGCATCCGGCAGAGCCACCGCCCGTGATGATGTAGTCAAAATTATTGCTTGTCATTGAATAACCTTTTCACGTAGGTAAGCCCCGACCCGAAGGCCTTGTGCCGCCACGGTCAATGCGGGATTGACGGCAGCCGAAGAAGGGAAAAAGCCCGAGTCCATCACGAACAGGTTGTCGTGGTCCCACGCTTTGCAATAGGAATCCAGTGCGGAGGTGGCAGGATCGTTGCCAAAACGGACCGTGCCGCATTGGTGAGACACCACGTCGGTACCAAAGGGCGCCGACAGCACCAACGGATAACCCGTGCCGCGCAGAATAGCTTTGCACTTGGCGACCCAGCGGTAGTGCGTCTGCATATTGGTGCGATGCCAATGCAGATTGATGGCGCCATCGGGTCGGATGGTGACCCGGCTCTCCGGGTGCGGCAAATCTTCGCTCTGTGCATACCAATCGACACTGTGCGTTGCAAGTGCTGATCGAACAAACTTGGGGAAGGCACCCAACGCGCCACGCAGCATGGGCTCCTTGATTTTCCCCAGCAGTTGCAGGCTGCCCAAAGGCGTATCACCCGCACCTTCGCCAAAGTAAAAGTCATGCACCGCCAAAGTCTTCGGGAACTGCGTGTTGTTGACTTTGAACGGATGCACAGCCATCAAGGCGCTGGTGTTATGGGTCATGTAGTTGCGCCCCACCACATCGGAACTGTTGGCCAGTCCGCGCGGGTTGCGCGCATTCGCGGAGCGCAACAACAGCGCGGCCGAATTGATAGCGCCGGCGCTGAGTACAAATGTTCCGGCGGTGATGCGCTGCCGAACGCCATTGACGTTTACCACCGCGGCCGTCACGGTGCGACCGGTATCGTCTGTCTCCAGGCTTTCAACCTGGGCGTTGGTCATGAGCTCGATGTTGCTGCTGCGGCGTGCGGGCTCTATGAGCTTCATCTCAGCGTCACCCTTGGCGTTTATCTTGCAGGGAAACGCATCGCAATTGGTACAACGCTGACAGGTGCCCTGCGGGCCGAAGTCCACTGCGCTGGGCATGGGGAAAGGTTTCAGACCCTGCGATTGCAGCTTTGCCGCGATGGCATCAATCACCGGTTCATGCGGAATTGGGGGATGCGAATATTCAGTCGTCCGGGGTGGGTCACTTGGGTCTAGCCCGCCCTGGCCACGCACACCGAATAGTTGCTCGGCCTTCCCATACCAACTCTCGAGGTCCTGATAACTAATGGGCCATGCAGGGGACACACCTTCCGGGTGCGCCAGCGCTTCAAAATCCCGTTCGCGAAAACGAAACATGGCCGTGCCGTAAAACTTGGTGTTGCCGCCGACGAAGTAAAACATGCCGGGTTGGAAAGCACGGCCATCGGCATACCAGGTTTCTTGTGTGTGATAGCGGCGCTCGCAGAACACCGCGACCGGGTCCCAGTTTTGCGCTTCGCGCGGCAAGGCCGGACCGCGCTCAAGAATGAGTACCCGCGCTTTGGAGCCTGCAAGCTGCAGGGCCACCGACCCGCCCCCCACTCCAGACCCGATGATGACTACATCGTAAGAATTCATCGCGACGCTTTATGAAATCAGGGTTTCTGATTTCACGTCAAAGCAAACCAGCTTGGTGATGTCTACGGTGAATTGCAACTCTTTGCCGACACCCAAGATAACGTCCGGGCCCAGCGTGGCAGTGAACTCATAACCGCCAAAATTCAGCAGGGCCAACGTGTCAGCCCCCGTGGGTTCCGTCACTTCAATCATGGCGGTAAAACCGCGCTGCAGATCGTTGTGTTCCAGGTGCGAAGTGGGCAGGTTGATGGTCTCGGGGCGAATACCGGCAATCACCTCCTGGCCCGCGTAGCGCTTGAGATAGTTGAACTGCTCCGCCAAGGGCAAAGTGACCTTCTGTGCGCTGCCGTTCTGGAACTCCAGGGCCATGACACCGCCCTGCTCCACCACTTGCGCCTTGGCAAGGTTCATGCGGGGCGAGCCCATAAAGCCAGCCACAAAGATATTGGCGGGTTGGTTGTAGACCTCGTGCGGAGTTCCGAGTTGCTGCACCACTCCGCTTTTCATGACGGCAATGCGGGTGGCCAATGTCATGGCTTCGATCTGGTCGTGGGTCACGTACACGATGGTCGACTTCAGACGCTGATGCAGCTTCTTGATTTCGGTGCGCATGTCCAGACGCAACTGCGCGTCCAGGTTAGAGAGCGGTTCGTCAAACAGATACAGCTTGGGTTCACGCGCCAGGGCACGGCCAATGGCCACGCGTTGACGCTGTCCACCGGAGAGTTGGCGCGGCTTGCGCTCCAGCAGATGCTCGATTTGCAGCAGCTTGGCGACGCTCTGCACGCGCTCGGCACGCACCGACTTGTCTACCTTGCGCATTTCCAGCGGGAACTGGATGTTCTGGGCGACCGTCATGTTGGGGTACAACGCGTAGGACTGAAACACCATGGAGATGTCACGTGCCGCCGGGGCCACTTGCGTGATGTCCCGGCCATCGAGCTTGAGCAAACCGCCGGAGGGCTCTTCCAGGCCGGCAATGATGTTCATCAGGGTGCTCTTGCCGCAGCCGCTGGGGCCGACCAACACCAGGAACTCGCCGTCTATTAGTGAGATAGAAACATCGTGAAGAATTTTTACCGGGCCAAAGCTTTTTTGAATACTGACCAGATCGAGTGAAGCCATTGTTTACCCCTTGACTGAACCGGCCATCAAGCCGCGAACAAAATATTTGCCGGAAACCAGATACACCACCAGGGTGGGAATGGCCGCGATGAATGCACCGGCAAAGTGAACGTTGTATTCCTTCACGCCAGTGGAACTGCTCACCAGGTTGTTGAGTGCGACGGTGAGCGGGAAGGAGGTGTAGTCGCTAAAGGACGCACCAAAGAGAAATTCATTCCAGATATTGGTGAACTGCCAGATCACGGTCACCACAATGATGGGCGCACTGTTGGGCAAGAGGATTCGGTTGAGTACGCCAAAGAAGCTGGCACCGTCCATGCGGGCGGAGCGGATTAACTCATTGGGAAAGGCGGCGTAGTAGTTGCGAAAGAACAGCGTGGTAAAGCCAATGCCGTAGACCACGTTGACAAAAATCAGCCCCTTCACCGTACCTGCCAGGCCCAGCATGCCCAAGGTCTTTGCCATGGGGATGAGCACAATCTGAAACGGGATGAACACCGAAAACAGCATGGCGGCAAACAGCGCTTCAGAAAACTTAAACTTGAACTGCGTGAGGATGTAGCCGTTCAGTGCGCCTATGAGTGTGGAGATGACCACTGCCGGTATCACCAGCAAAAAGGAATTGATGAAGTAGGGCTTGAGGCCCGTGGCTTGCACGCCGATTTGCGCTTTGCTCCAGGCTTGCAGCCAGGGCTCTATGGTCCAGGCCACCGGCAGCGCCATGAGGTCACCGCTGCGGATTTCGTCCAGCGGTTTGAGTGAGTTCACCACCATCACATACACCGGCATGATGAAGGCAAAGGCCGTAACGATCAGGATCAGGTACAGCGCCACGCGCGCGACCTGGGACAGAGGTGTCTTATCCATTGTTGACCTTTCGGAGCTCGCTGTAGAGATAAGGCAAGACCACCACGGCAATGCCCAGCAGCATGAGCACCGAGCTGGCGGCACCGACGGCCATTTCGTTGCGGGTAAAGGTGTACTGGTACATGAAGACAGAGGGCAACCAGGTCGAGCGCCCCGGGCCACCGTTGGTCAGCGCAATCACCAGGTCATAGGACTTGATGGCCATGTGCGCCAGGATCACAAAGGAAGAGATAAAGACGGGGCCGAGTTGCGGAATGATGATGCGGTGGTAGATCTGCCAGGCCTGGGCACCGTCGAGGCGCGCGGCATTGATCTGCTCGCTGTCCACGCCACGCAGCCCGGCCAGAAACATGGCCATGACAAAGCCGGTGGTCTGCCACACGGCGGCGATGACGACACAGTAAATGGCCATGTCGGAGTCTTTGATCCAGCCAAACGAAAAGCTGGCAAAACCCAAAGTGTGCAAGGTGTGCTCCAGACCCACGCCCGGGTCGAGCAACCATTTCCAGGCAGTGCCCGTCACGATGAAAGACAGCGCCATCGGGTACAGAAAAATGGAACGAAAGCCGCTCTCAGCGCGGACTTTTTGATCAATCAGAATAGCGAGGGACAGGCCCAGTGCCATGGCAATCAGGATGTAGAGGCTGGCAAATATCCAGAGATTTCCAAGGGCCACGCTCCAGTTTTCCAGCCCGAATAGCCGGGTGTAGGCGGCGGTGCCATTCCACTCCAAATTGGGCAAGATGGTCGAGGGCGTAAACGACAAATACACCGTAAACATGATGTAGCCGTAGACACACACCAGCACCAATAAGGCGCTGGGCGTGATCAGGAGCTTGGGTAGCCAGCCAGCTTTCATTTGAAAATCTCCATGGGTTTAGTGGGCTGGCACAAGGTGGGGCCGTAACCCCACCCTGTGCTGAGCAGTCCTGCGACTTAGCTCTTGGCTGCGGACGCCATTTCAGCAGCTGCCTTCTTGGAGTCAATCTGACCGTTGAACTGGCGCGTGATCACGTCGTAAAACGCATTCTTGATCGATGCGGGAACAGCGTGGCCGTGTGCCATCGAGCCCACAAGCTTGTTGCTCTTGTTGGCTTCGGCCAGATCCTTGATGGCCTTTTTGCCGCAATCGTCAAACGCGGTGTCAGGCACATCGGTGCGCGCTGGTGCCGAGCCCTTGACCACGTTGAAAGCAGACTGGAAGCCCGGCTCAAGAATCGCACTTGCAAGTTTGTTCTGCGCGGCCACCTTGTCGGCACCCACTTTGAACAGCGCAAACTGATCCGCATTGAACGACACGATGCCTTGCGTACCTGGCGTGCGGAAGCATGCGAAGTCTTTCATGGCCACTTTCTTGGCACCTACAAACTCGCCCTTGGCCCAATCGCCCATCATTTGGAAGCCAGCTTTTCCGCTGATCACCATGCCGCTGGCAACATTCCAGTCACGGCCTGAAAAGTCTTTGTCCACATATTTGTGTAATTGCGTCATGCGGTCAAAAGACTTGACCATGGTGTCGGAGTTCAACGCTTTCGAGTCAAGATCGATGAATGCCTTTTTGTAGAAGTCCAGACCACCGGTGGCCAGCACGACACCATCGAACACCGTGGCTTCCTGCCAGGGCTGACCTCCATGTGCCAGGCCGACGAAGCCAGCCTTCTGGACTTTATCCAGAGCCGAGATGAATTCATCCCATGACTTGGGGTTTTCCTTCACACCGGCCTTGGTCAGCACTTCCTTGTTCGCCCACACCCAGTTGGTGGAGTGCACGTTCACCGGTGCGGCCACCCACTTGCCGTTGAACTTGGAGAAGCGTTGCAGTGCTTGCGGAACGGTCTTGTCCCAGCCTTCCTTTGTGGCAATGGCGTTCAAGTCAGACAGCACTCCTTGCTTGGCCCAATCCTGAATATCAAAGCCCAGCATCTGCACGGCAGTGGGCGGGTTGCCTGCGGTCACACGGGCACGCACGGCGGTCATGGCCTGTTCGCCACCACCACCAGCCACGGGCATGTCATTCCATGTAACGCCCTGCTTTTCCAGGTTGCCCTTGAGCACACCCAAGGCTGCGGCTTCACCACCCGATGTCCACCAGTGCAGCACTTCAACCGACTCTTCGGCCATCACGGGAGCAGCAAAAGCGGCTGCTATCAATAGTCCCAATACTTTCATTTTCATCAGAGATCTCCTATCAGTTTTTGAAATGTGACGCCACTTAAGCGCACGCTTTTTTGCCACTCAGTGGCGTTATCCAACCGGGCCAGCGCTGACCCGGCTGAATTCGTTTGCATCAGCGCGGCACGTACCAGTCGGTACGTGCGCCCAGATGCATTTGTAGGGTTTTGGTTTCGGTGTAGTCCTCTGTCGCGAAACGACCGAGCTCACGACCGATGCCGCTTTCGCGGTAGCCACCAAAGGGCAACTCGGCATGTCCTTCCAGAAAGGTGTTGACCCAGATCGTGCCGGCCCGAATGCGGCGCGCGGCTGTCAGGCAGGTGGTGAAGTCCTGACTCCACACCGCTGCAGAAAGGCCATACAGGGTGCCATTGGCAAGTGCCACGGCTTCATCCATATCTTTGAACGTCAGCATGGCCAGAACCGGACCAAATACTTCCTCACGGGCAATCGCCATGTCGGGTTTGACCCCGGTTACCACCGTGGGTTCGATGTACATGCCAGTGCCTGCAATTTGCGATCCACCTAATGCTACGGTTGCACCCGCAGCTCTTGCAGCGTCGATGTGGTTCAAGATCGTGCGGAACTGCTTCTCTGTGGTGATGGCGCCCACCTGCATGCCGGCTACGAGGGGATCGCCCACCCGGACATGGCGCGACCGCTCCACCACGGCTGCGGCGAATCTCTCGGCAATGGACTCCTGCACCAGAATGCGGCTGCCGCTGTTGCAGCACTGCCCGGCGTTGAAGTAGATGCCATACACCGCCGCATCGACTGCCGCGTCCCAATCGCAATCGGCAAAGACGATCTGTGGATTTTTGCCACCCAACTCCATCGACACCTTCTTCAGCGTGGCGGCAGATTTGGCGACGGCGGCTTTGCCTACCGCTGTGGACCCGGTAAAGGAAATCATGTCGACATCCGGGTGAGACACCATCACGTCGCCAACCACATTCCCCAGTCCCACCAGAATATTCACCGCACCTGCGGGGACTCCGGCGTCGATCAAAATTTGGCCCAGCATGACGGTGGTGCCAGAGGTGAACTCGGAAGGTTTAACCACCGCCGTGCAACCCGCGGCCAACGCAAACGGAAGCTTCTGGCTGACGATCAAGAACGGAAAATTCCAGGGCGTGATCACGCTCACCACGCCGATGGGATCGCGCAACACCACGCCTAACGTGTTTTCTCCCAGCGTGTTGTAGCTGTCGCCATGCAGGTTGCGAGCCAAGGTGGCGGCGTATTGCCAGAGGTCAGCGGAGCCCTCAATTTCGGCCAGCGCCTGCGCCAGCGGCTTGCCGCTTTCCAGTGTCTCCATTTCTGCAATAGCGTGCTTGCGCTCCAGAATCAGGTCAGCCGCTTTGCGCAGCACCCGGGCGCGATCCGCGCCCCTCATGCGGGGCCATGCACCTTGATCGAAGGCTCTGCGTGCCGCTGCAATAGCGCGCTCGGCGTCCGCCACACCCGCCTGCGCGTACACCGCGACAAGTTGGTCATGCGCTGGAGACTTGCGCTCCAACTTATTGCCGTCTGCCGCTTCAAGCCATAGGCCATCGATCAGCAGCTTGCCTTCGAAAACGGGCCGTGCTGCCAATGTGGTGGCGGTGAGCGTATTGGACATATTTGAGATTCCCTAACTAAATATTAATGCTTAACGGCCAATGTAGGTAGCCGGGCGTTTTTCTTTGAAGCTGTTGACGCCCTCTTTGGCATCGTCTGTGCTGGCAGCCAGTGCACCAGCCATGCCTTCAAGGACAGAATCCCGGTCTTCGCCGGTAGCCGCGTTGACCAGTTGCTTGGTTAGTTGCAGGGAGACGGGGGCTTTGCTTGCCATGTCTTGCGCCAGCGCTTTGGCACGGGCCATGAGTGCGTCGGCATCCACCACCTCGTGCACCAATCCCGCGCGCAGAGCCTGCTCGGCCGACCAGCGCTGGCCACTGATGGCCAGGTACTTGGTCTGGCTGCCTCCGATCAAGCGCACCATGCGTTGCGAGCCCGACCATCCCGGGCAGGTTGCGATGGAAGCCTCCGGCAAGGCGTACTGCGCAGCGTTGGTTGCAATACGGATATCCGCACTGATCGCCAGTTCCAGGCCACCGCCAAATGCATGCCCGTTGATGGCGGCAATAACCGGTTGGCGCAACCGCGCCCACTGGTCGAAAACCTGGTGCCCACGCTTGACCCATTGGCGCCACATATCCAGTGGCTCCAAGGCGGCCCACTGCGTAATGTCGGCCCCGACACAAAAAGCACGATTGCCAGCGCCGGTGAGTATCACCGCCCGGATGTCCCGGTCCGCATCAATGGCGCGGGCGTGGACCTCCAACTCGTTAAGCATGGCCGGTGTGAGGGTGTTGAGTTTGGACTCGCGGTTCAGCGTGACGATGCACAGATCGCCGACACGCTCGAGTTGGGTGAGTGCGTCGGTCATGATGCGACGCCCGCCTTTAGCTGCAGCCCCATCGGGGCATCCGTGAAGATGGCGGCGTCCATCAGCTTGAGGATCGGACTCACCTGCAGGGCTATTTCGGACTGATCCAGCACGTCGCGCTGCAGATCAATGCCCGGGGCAATTTCCAACACCATCAATCCGTCTTTCTCGAGGCTGATGACACAGCGCTCTGTGACATAGGTAACGTGTTGATTGCGCTCACGCCCCACTACCCCACTGAACGTGATGTGTTCGCCCTGTTTGACGAACTTGCGCGTTTTGCCTTCTTTGAGAATAGTCAACTTGCCGTGGCCCACTTCGAGTTGCGCGCCGGCAGTGAAGAAACCGGAAAAAACGATGTTGCGGGCGTGCGCCGTGATGTCTACAAAGCCACCACAACCAGCCGTCAGATATGGCTTGGCGCCGAGCTTGGAGACATTCACACTTCCGTTTTCATCGACCTGCAGAAAGGACAGCAGCGTGGTGTCAAAACCAGCACCCTGGAAGTAGGTGAACTGGTTGCTGGAGGCCATGATGGCGTCGGCATTGGAGGCGCATCCGAATGCGAAACCCAGCAGGGGCATGCCACCCACAGCGCCTTGCTCAATGGCCCAGGTTACGTCGCCGTGCAATCCTTCTTCCAACAAGATCCGGGGCACGTTTGCAGAAATACCAAAGCCCAGGTTGACGGCCGAGCCATCCTTAAGCTCCATGGCGGCACGCCGCGCAATCACCTTTTCTGCGCTGAATGCCTGGTACTCAAAAGTACTCAAGGGCTGCTGTATCTCGCCGCTGATGGCGGGGTCGTATACGGTCTGGGTGGTTTGCCACTGATCCGGATCGACCACGATGTAATCCACCAGATTGCAGGGCACATGCACATCATGGGGTCGCAGGCTACCGGACTTGACCACGCGCTTCACCTGTGCAATCACGATGCCGCCGTTGTTGCGCGCTGCCAATGCCTGGTCCAGCCCGCCAAGCAAGGCGCCTTCGTGCTCGTAGGTCAGGTTGCCCTTTTCATCGGCGGTGGTGGCACGGATGATGGCGACCTGCGGAACGATGGCGGGAAAGTACAACCAATCCTGGCCATCGAAAGTTACTTTGCGCACCACCGGGTGCGATGCAGCTTTCTCGTTCATCGCGCAGCCTTGCAGCGCTGGGTCAACAAAGGTGCCGACGCCCACTTTGGTCAAGACACCAGGACGCTTGGCCGCAGCATCGCGGTGCATATCAAACAAAATGCCGCTGGGAATGTTGTAGGCATCGATCTGGTTTTCAACGATCATTTTCCAAATGGCAGGCATGGGCAACGACGAAGGCCCGCTGGGATAGGAGCCCGCCAGAATGCGGCTCAGCAACCCCGGCTTTGCGATGTGATCGATGCCTTTGATGCCGTACATGTCGCCAGCCGCAATGGGATTCAGCGTTGTGATGTTCTTGGGCGCGCCTTCTTCATCAAAGCGTTCACCAATGCCCTTGAGAACCAGATCAGGACAACCCAGGCCACTGCTCGAACTAATGCTCACCACATCGTTGTCGCGAATCAGATCGGCCGCCTGGCGCGCACTTATGACTTTCTTTCTCATTGAATGGTCTCTTAGATCGTTTGGTAAGTTATTGCCTGACGTGCACCGGTTTTGCATGCATTCACCACGGCCAGCGCACCCACCAATGACTTGACGCCGTCCTCCGCTGTTGCTGCGGGCTCTCCCCGACCTTTAACCGCATCACAGAATGCTGCGACACCGCGCGCATAGAGACTCTCGTGCGCGACGGGCACCACGTGCTCCCCGTCAGCGTTGCGCAAGAGCACTTCACCAATGGGTTGCTGTGTCATCACGTTGCGACCGATGAGGGAGCCCGATTCCCCGTGGTATTCGATACCTGTTCCTGCATGCTTAACCGTGAACGCATCGTGTATCTGGGCCACCACACCGTTGTCAAACCGCATGACGGCCATGACGCCATCCTCCAGGCCTTCTTTAGCCATAGAGGCGGACTGGGACATGCCGACTACTTCTACCAACTCGCTGTTCAAAGTGAAGCGCAAAGTGTCGATGTCATGCACGGTGATATCCAGAATGACACCTCCACCAGCCTGCGGTTTATCCAATCGCCATCCTTGCAGATGGGGAGGCAAAAACACCGCATGGAAAACACGCGCGAATAACGGTTTACCGATGGCGCCTTGCTGAATCAACTCGCGCATTTTGCGATGGGTTGCGGCATTACGCAGGTGGTGATTGGTGGCCATCACAACACCCGCCTTACGGCAAGCCTGCACCATGGCAATCGCGTCCTCTTGCCTTAGTGCCAAGGGCTTCTCGCACAAGACATGCTTACCAGCTGCTGCTACTGCAATCACCTGTTCGAAGTGGAGTTCATTGGTGGTGCTGATGTAGACAACCTGAACCTTGGGATCGGCCAACAGCGCATCCACAGACTCGTACGCAGCAGGGATGCCGCACTCCGAAGCAAATGTATCGGCACGCTCTTGTTTGCTACTCATCACGGCCTGAACATAGTGCCCGCTTTGCGCGCGAATGGCATCCACCATGTGCTGCCGGGCTATGGTGCTGGCACCTATCAGACCCCATCCTGTACTCATTTCGTGGTTCATTTCAGTTTTGCCGTATGCATATTGGAGCGCTACAATTGGCGAATTATTGGAACGTTCCAATATTTTTGCAAGAGTCAACCAACCGAACTAGGGAAAACACCGACAAGCCATGACAACAAAATCGATGACCTCCCGAACGGCCACCATCATCGATGTGGCCGCTGAAGCCAACGTGTCAAAGTCAACCGTGTCTTTGGTTCTGAAGGGCAGTCCACTTATCAAAGGTGAAACTGCCGATCGCGTTAAGGCCGCAGCTATCAAACTGGGCTATGTCTACAACCGGAGGGCCGGGGAATTGCGTGGCAATTCGTCCAACGCCATTGGTGTAGTTATTAACGATCTGATGAACCCATTCTTTGCTGAAATACTCGTGGGAATTGAGCGAAAACTAGTGGATGCTGGTTATGTAGTTCTCATGGCACACACCCGGGAAGACGTTGGTCTGCAGGACAAGGTGTTGCAGTCCATGCGCGAGCAAAACGCAGCCGGAATTATGCTTTGCCCAGCACTGAATACATCGCGCGCAGTCTTGAAAACCATCCAAAGTTGGGGCATTCCGCTTACAGTTTTTATTCGCAATCTGGGACCCGGTAGCTATGATTTTGCGGGCGGCGACAGCGAGCATGGTGTCTTTCTCGCCACGACCCATTTGTTGAATTCTGGTTATAGGGAAGTGGGATTCCTCGGCGGACAGAAGGGCGTCGTTTTCACACAGCGTCTGCAGGGTTACAAAAAGGCACTCCAAGCCAGGGGACTCGTTTTTTCCGAGGATCTGGTGTTCAATGCAAACCCGAGCCGAGTCGGCGGTTACGAAGCCATGAATAAACTGCTACTGAAAAGACCACGACTAAAAGCGGCCGTTTGCTACAACGACGTTGCAGCATTCGGCGCGCTCTCCGCACTTGGGGAAAAAGGATTGCGCGCGGGCGTGGATTTCGCGCTTATGGGTTTCGACAATATTCTGGACACCGCCCATTCCAATCCGCCGCTCAGCACCGTTGATATTCATCCTACCGAACTGGGCGAGCGGGCGGCAGCTATCCTCTTACAGCGCATCAAGGACCCAGGTGCGAAGCGTATGGTCTACACCGCCCCCGCTTCTCTGCTACTGCGTCAAACCGCTTAGTGAAATTTCAGCCCTGCGGCTTTACGACCGGGCCGACCACACCGTCCAGATTTGATGTGATGGCCTTTCTGTACTCATTGACATAGAAGTCAACGGCAGCCTCGCGATTGCTCTGCGCGTCCCCTCGGGTCAGCAGGTTGAATGCGTTGTATCTGCCCGCAGCAAAGAGAATCGCTGCACTGACTTCACCATCGCGTCCATCTTCGGCAAGGCGGTTAGCGGTAGCGATGAACTCATCTACTAGGCTCAAGAACTCTGGTGGGTATGGCATGTGAATTCCAATTGAAGGAGAGCAGCTTAAACGCTTGATCAATTCGCCAAGCTTACCCGCACGACTCCCGTGGCCTGAACGCAAAGTTCGCCCTTTTCATCAAACAGTCCTCCGCGCATTTCAACTTTTTGCACATTGTCTCTGGTCATGGTTGTGGCCACCACTTCCCACTCGATTTGAACGGTCGCATCAGCAAACACCGGTCTGTGAAATTCAACCGAGAACGATACGCCAACCACTGAGTAGCCTTTGGAGAAGTGAGACGCTGTCAGCCCCAAAACCAATGCTGTCAAATGTGTACCGCTGACAATCAACTTCTTGTATCGACTCGCTGCCGCAACTTCTGTGTCGTGGTGCAGCGGGTTGGTGTCTCCTGCTTCAGTTGCAAATGCGCGCACCTGATGTTCATTGAAGGTGTGCGTTTTGGAAAACTTGTCACCAACGGCAACCCACGTGTGCTTCTTTTCTGCCATCTTGTCTCTTATCCCACGCCACAGATGGCCGTTGCGGTGTTACTTACTTTTCGCACTTGGGTGCACAAACGTTCTGCGCCTTGCCCAGCAATTTGCGTGTCATAAGTTGATTCCGCGGGCGGTGCTTGCCACACAAAAAACATGACATCGTCGCGGTGTGGGCATATTGATTGGTTTCCCCAAATGGGGAACCAGCTGCCTTGGCCTTATAGCGCAGGCCATCTTTCACAATCTGTGATTTCGTAACCGGGGTGCTCATTGCATTGCTTCCTGTTTTCCTGATCCCTGTCCTGTGCCTTGTTCTATGTCTGGTCCGTGCCCTGATCCTGGCGCTGGGCTTGTGCGCCCTCCTTTGCAACAGGGCCTACTCTCCACTCGTCAATTTCAGTGAAGATCAGCTTGCAGCCCACGCACTGGCTTTCACCAGAGGGGTTCATGGCTCCGTCCTCATCTCGCTTGATCACCGGCTTGTAGCTCGCCGCGCCACATCGGTGGCATTTGTTTGTTTTAGTCATCGCCCTGGAAATTCTGTTTTTAATTGGTTCATACGTTTGTTCGCTAAATTGCATTTCAACTCCGCAAACTCAAAATTCCGCTACCACAAATCCGTGTCAGCGCCATCCACAGAAGCTGTGCGCTGATCTGTGGATAACTTCTGAACATCCTCAGCTGACCCGCATGCCTGTTGGTCTTGGACAGAGTGCCCAAAAAGGATGCAGATCGTTTTTCTTTGATCCTCTATTTTTTTCTATGTTTATGCTTTTCCTGATTGACTTTCGATCGCTCAGTGCTTCCACTTCTTCTTCGAACTATTCGTCACTGGCATCTCGCCCCTTAGGCGACGCAAGTCCTCTTCGGTAAGGTCCTCACATTCTTCATTGGCCGCTGAGTGGTTGCTCACTTGCTGATCTTCTTCATTGTTTTGAAACGGTTGTCTGCCGAACTGGCGCCCTTGCGCTTTGTTGGAGCGCACCGGTGGGCGCTGCTCACGCCTGGCGGGTTGCTGTCTGGGTTGATCTTGTCCGGATCGCTCTTGTCGGGGTTTAGTTGGTTCGCCAACAAATGGCTGTAGGTGGGGCAGAGTTCCGTCTACATCAATGCGGTAGTAGTGGCCTGATGCGAGCTTGATCTTGACGGTGTTGCCGTCCACTACGGCGTGGCCCGATGCAATATACCCGCCTGTGTTGGTCGCATGCCCAAAGAGCAGAACCATTCGGCCCCACTGTTCTCTGGGAACGCAGTCAAAGACGTTGGCTTCTTCTACATCGGGCATCTTCTCCACCAAGGTGAACTTGCCCTCAGTAGGTTCAAAGAACAGTGCAGCACTGCCCTTCTTGAGGGTGATGGCACCCACCACTTCGCTTCGCTTCACCCGGTTGTCGAGTTCAGTCAGGTAAAAGCTCTGGAAGGCCGCTATGGCCGCGGGGGTCACGGCAACGGTTTCAGTTATGGCTTCAGTCACGGTACCAGTATCGATTGGCATGGGTTTAGACCTCTCTTCGGTGTAAGCGCATCAGACGGGCAAAGTTCAGGGAAACAGCAGTCACGCCTAGAGCCCCCAGCAAGATCACTCCGCTGGTGCCCACGGCGGGAATCAAAAAGCCACTGACGGCAATGCCGACAGATTGACCAATAAAGTACGAGGCTGCAAATGCCGCTACTGCAGCACCGCGTCGCTCTGGCGCCATTTGCGTGGCGTTGATTTGCAGCGTGTTGTGAAGCATGTAGAAACCCAGGCCCGATGCAAAGCATGCCGGTATGGTCCACCACCAACTATGTGCTTCTGCTACGGTAACGTAAGAGGCTGCTACTAGTATTCCTCCCCAGCGACACAAGCCTACTTCGCCAAGCCGGTGCACCAGGTAGTAGGCACTGACCGCGAACAGCAGTCCTCCCAGACCAAATAGCATGACCACCTGCCCTGCCATAGACAGCGGGATGGAGTGGAATTGGTGAATATGGGTCACCATGAAGGCCAGAGCGCCGAAGATGGACGCTCCTTCTGCAAACACAGTCATGAGGACTATTCGGGCCCAAGGCACTGAGAGCACCTGCCCAAACTCGAATACCATGCGCCGTATCGCTGAACCTTGGGGTGAGGTGAGCCACATTCGCAATGCGAGGCAAAGAGCAGTTATTTCTGATATCCACTGGGCGTGAGCGTTCAGCCCCAGAATGACTTGGTTGCACGAGCTCCAGCTACCTGCATATTTATCAGCGTTGGCGCACAAATAGTTCAATGTTCGCGAAACTGCGGAGCTCGTAGGCACAGTCGGAGCACCTACCAAACGTGTGTCTTTCGGTGGGTTTGGCTGTGGCCAACCCAGAAGGATGCACTCCCGACACACAACTTTGTGAATTTCTTCAGGACGACAGGCGCCGTACTGGCGCCGACCTCGTGTAAGCAGAAAATGAGAGTTTGTTGAAAGCGCGACAGGCCAGCGGTGCATTCCCTCTTGCAACATTAGCGCCGGAAGGGACTCCTCCAGGCGACGCGCGGTAACCTTGTACCCTGTACCCTCCACAACTGCAGAGCGCGCTTGATGAATGGCGTCCTCCCCTGTGATTCCTCCAAGGGTTGTGGCTACATATCCGCCATCGCGATCCAGCGTTTGCATCAGGCGAAGGATGGTTGGGCTCAATTTCTTTCTGACAACCTGCGTTGCCTCCTCATAAAGATACTCATTGCCCTTAGGTACCTTCGCGCCCCTTTCAATGAGCCGGTACAAAACATAGCAGTAGTCCCCTTCATCGATCTCGATCCAAGCCAAAGCAATGCCTGGTGGAATGCCAAAACGAACTATTGGTATCTGAATCAAGGTTTCACTTGGCAAGTGCGTGACAGTTTCAAGCGCAACCACGAGCGCTCGTTTATCGCCCGTTTCAATCCTTGCTAATAATTGGGTGCCAGCGTGCAGTAATCCCGCAGCGCTCAAAGTTTCATAGCCACCGGCAGCTGCAACAGCATCCCTGGTTGAAAAGTCCACCAAATTTTCGGTGCGGCGCCTAAAGGCGAGGTTGAAAAATTCAACTGAACTAAGTTTCTTCTCGGGTTTTCCAACGCTCGCCAATAACCCATAGCCCATTGCGGCGAGAGGGTTGCCTTTCACATCTGCATCAACCCCCCTCTTGGCCGCAATCAGTGCCCTAGAGCGTGCAGCTGGCATCCAAGAAGTTTGTTGATTCGATTCAAAAAGAAGCGATTTGCGCAGCTTGGCGATCGAAACAGAATTTGGCTGATAACCGCATAAGAGGCTGCGAATGCAATGGCAGCCGAATATTTTTAAGAGCAAAGGCTCCAAAATCTTTCCTGCTTCGTGGGCATGTCCAATTTCTCTCGCCAGGGTATAGATCCTATGTAGTCCCTTACGCCGGCTCATTCCCAGGACACTTCGCACGGCAACCACAAGCGTCCCGTCTTTTACGCCAACTTTCTCGATCGCCTGGATCAGATACTGCACATCAGGAAACTCCAGCTCCAGTGACTTGAGTGCCAACGAAAGTCCTTTAACTGCATCGACACGGTCAGGCATGTCTGCTGGAGCATCTAATTGAAGGCGCACTGCCTCTAAGGCCTGCTCATTGGTCTGGAGATTTGGCGGAATGTTGACCTGTTTAGATTCACCAGAAGAAGGCTGGGCTTGATTGCCCTCTAGTTTCTCGAATGAATCCCGTTGTCCCCGGACATGCGAGCGAGGTTGTTCGTTCTCGTCACCACGGTCTCCACTTGCATTATTCAAGCCTTGGCTTGCTTCGTCAGAATTGGGCCATTCGCCCAACTTTGGGTCATTCGCAGCATCCTGATTATCAGGACCATGGTAATTTGCATCGTTCGCTGGCGAATTTGATTCAGGCAATGTTTTAGGAGGCTGATGTGGCCTTTTTTGTTGATCACTCATTTATTTGAATCTCCTAAACTTGCGTTCGATCAGTCCTGCTGATCAAAAAACTCTTGATTGCCTGAACAAGCGCCGTGACGATCGCGCAAGTCCACCCTTTTCGCATTTGAAGTTTCGTTCGTACGAACGATAAACTCGCTCCACGTCACCACATCTTTACTATTCAACTTGAACTCAAAGGCAGTTTTTCCAATACCTCCAATGCCCATCCAATGATCTTCAATATTCGAGTCACTCATACTATTTCCATTATCTTTTTAACTGTTCACATGACTTACTATCACTGCAGTGATGATCGAAATACAAACTCTTTATGCATATTTTCTGCGAATTTTATTTCGCATATTTAGCATGTAGTTGCCATTTCTTACCATGAATTATTTCGTACTGAGTTCGTTATAGCAAGCTTTTATTGATTTGCAATAAGAGGGTTTTTTGATGACTTTGCCGGTGCTTGAAACCGAGCTTATTGATCTTCTGAGCGATCAAAATGCCATTTAAGGTGAGGTGTCCATTAAATTGCATCATCAAATTACCTGGGCTTGATTAATGAGCCTTGAATGCATTAATTACGGTCGATGCCACCACCCCCTTAAAGAGCACTCCGAAACCTCACACATGACGTTTTAAGCGATCGATTTTTCTTGAGACACTCGAAGTCTGAGGGGTTTAATTATTCTCGAATGGAATATGTATGTGGTTTTATGCAATATGCATAAAATCGACCTTTTTTTCAAAAATCGGGAATATAAACAGCTGTTTTCGTTACTTTTGGAGTGTCGAGAGCATTGCCCAAGCTGCAGCTGTGAAACTGCAAAAGGATTTTCCAAGGCCCGGCTTGTCACTCCCATATATAAGAGGAACCA
>CAIQYP010000049.1 GCA_903876045.1 uncultured beta proteobacterium
AGCTGGCTGAATACGCGCGGTAAGCCGCAACTGGCTCTGGTGCACTTCACCATCCCCTGCGAATCGGTCAACATTGTGGAGAGCAAGTCTTTCAAGCTCTACCTCAACAGCTTTAACAACACCCGCTATGGGGACGCCTCCGAAGTGCTGGCCCGGCTGCGCGCTGACATCAATGAAGCCGTGTGGCGCGGCGCGGTGGTGCAGTCTTCCGTGGGTGTCAAGATGATTGCCCCCGAGTTGTTTGACCGTGAGCCGATTTATGAGCTTGATGGCCTCAGCCTGGACCGCATGGATGTGGAATGCACGCGCTACCAGCCCGCACCCGAACTGCTAAGCGCCAACACGGCGGATGAGCCGCCGGTGCATGAAGTGCTGGTCAGCAACCTGCTCAAAAGCAATTGTCTGGTCACCGGTCAGCCAGATTGGGGCAGCGTGCAGATCAGCTATACCGGGCCGCAAATTAGCCAGGAAGGGTTGCTGCAATACATCGTCAGCTTTCGCAACCACAACGAGTTTCATGAACAGTGCGTGGAGCGCATCTTCATGGACATCTGGACCCGCTGCAAACCGAGCAAGCTCACCGTCTACGCGCGCTACACCCGCCGTGGCGGGCTTGATATCAACCCCTTCCGCACCAGCCATCCGCAGGCTTTGCCTGCCAACACCCGTAACGCGAGGCAATAGGCCTTCTGGCCGCACTCCATGACATCTTTAAACCAAGCCTCCTCCTACCCCACGATTCACTGGCAGGAGGGTGGTGTGGACTGCAGCGCCCGCTGGCGCTCCGAGCGGGGCGCGGCTGTGCCCAAGAAAGTGATGCTCGCCGATGACACCATGAGCGCCGATACGGCCTACCGTCTGGCATGCGAAGGCACGGCGCTGTTGTGGCGCGGTGACTTTCAAAATGCACGCCAGATGTTGCAGGCCCTGGGTCGCCGCATTGACCAGAGTGCCAGCACCGACAGGCGCGGTCGCAGGCCGCGCCAGACCGGCTTCAAAGATGTGCGGCACAGTCCCGAGGAGGCTGCAGCCGCAGCCGCAAAAGGTTTTCATGTGCACCGTCAGGCTCAGGCACAGCGCGCCCGCGTGCTGGGCATGGTGTTGTTGTCGTTTGACGGCGAATACGGCCTGTCTCTGCGTCGCAGTCCGGATGCCCGCCTGGCTTGCTCGCAGGCCTGGGGTGTGGCGCCTGAAGGGGAAGGTGCCAGCGTGGCCTCCATGCGCGAGTTGCTGGGGTTGATCAGCGCCTTTGAATGGCGCAAGAATGGTGTCGAAGTGGCCGCACTGGGCGAGGCACCCAACAACCGCATCCACCCCTATTACGGCGTGTTCTCGCCCTTGCGTGGTGAGTACGTGGGGCTGGTTGCCACCGCGCCTCTGGCCAAGAACATGGCGGCTCTGACGGCGTTTGACATCGGCACAGGCAGCGGTGTGCTGTCTGCCATGCTGGTGCGCCGTGGTATTGGCCACGTGGTGGCCACGGATATGGATGACCGTGCGCTGGCATGCGCCGCAGAAAATTTCGCGCAGTTGGAGGTCAGCGCCAGCGTTGATCTGCAAAAGGTGAATCTGTTTCCCGAGGGGCTGGCCGACATCATCGTCTGCAATCCGCCCTGGTTGCCTGCACGTGCCAGCTCACCTATCGAGCATGCGGTATACGACGAAGGCAGTGTCATGTTGCTGGGTTTTTTGAACGGCCTGGCCGCGCACCTTACCCCGAAGGGAGAAGGGTGGCTGATCCTGTCCAATCTGGCAGAGCACCTGGGGCTGCGCACACGCGCCGAACTACTGGCGGCCATTGAGTCGGCGGGCTTGCGGGTCAAGGCGCATATGGATGTGAAGCCGGTGCACGCCAAGTCTGCGGACACCACCGACCCCCTGCATGCTGCGCGCGCTGCGGAAATCACTTCCTTGTGGCGGCTGGCGGCTTTGGAACCAACCGCCGTTCAATAAGTTTCTTGTTGGTGTACGCCGATGACACTGGGGTAGATGATTCCGTTCGTGTCCCCCGCCCGCTTAAGCGTGCTCCTCCTTTACCTCACTGCACCATCCACCCCGGCGCCCTCGTCAGCCTGCACTTGTGCAAACGGCGCGCGGCTAAAAACCGTGCGCAACATCGGCTCAAAGTAGCTCAAGGGCCGGGTTGGGTAGGCCGGGTCAAACGCGGCCTGGTCGTACTTTTCAACGAACCGTTGGGCTGATGCAAACCATGGATGATCCTTATAGGCCAGGTGCCCTGCGGCATCTTTGCCATAGTGGTGCGCGTAGTACTGCATCTGAAAAAGGCCGTGCATTTCTATCACCCAAGTCACCTCAGGCCGCACGTAGGGCTTGAGAAGGCTGGCGGCGAATTGCGAATGGTTCTCCGGGGCCAGTTCGTCACCCAGATCGTGCACCAGCGCGGCCACGATCATTTCGATGTCGGCGCCATCATCTTCGGCCCGTGTGGCGCTCTGCAATGAATGCTCCAGGCGTGAAAGCTTGTAGCCCTGCAGCGAGCCGCCCAAACGCTCCAGGGCGAGCAGCAAGCGGTCGGGCAGGGCGCGGATGTAGTCATGCTCCAGCGTTTGCAGGAACAAGTATTCGTCCTGCGTGCCGTCTTTCATTTGGGTGAACGAAACGGTATCCATGGTTTTCTAATCCTTTAGGTGTTGGGGTCAGCCGTATTTGCGTTGCAGTACGCGGTAGGTGCTGCGCGGCCCGTCACGGTCCACATAGCAGCCCTGCAACTGGCGGTGGCCTTCGGAGGGATCAAACGCGGTGCGGCCGTGCAAGACGCGGTTGTTGTCAAACATCATCATCTCACCGGCATTGAGGCGGATGCGCAGTTCGTACTTCGGGTCTTCAAACAGCAGGCCCAAGCGCTTGCGGGCGATGTGGTAACGGCGTGTGTCGTTCTCCGACATCAGCGGAATGTCATCCAGGCGCGGGCTGTAGTGCACACCAGTCATCTGGCCCTGGCCATCAAGTTCGATCATGGGTTTGACCGACACCAGTTGCGTGGTGGCGTCGCGGTATTCAAAGCGCACCGGCACATGGCTGAGTAGCTCAAAGCCGATGGGGTCCTCCTGGCGCACCTGCTCGGCCACGGCCAGGCTGTCGACCAAGGTGGAGAGCCCGCCCGAAGTCTCGTTTTGCAAGCACTGCAGGATTTGAATGCCGGGCACCGGTGTGCGGTACGGGTTGTCGGTATGCGGGCCCAGGGCGACAGGGCGGTAGGCCAGGTCATTCGAGTCCGGGCGGGAGTAGACCTCAAAGAAGCTACCGAAATTGGTGGTTCGCACATGACCAAAGCGCCGTGCCACTTGCAGGATGGAGTCGGGCTCGGTGGGTGTCTCATGCACGAGCAGAAAGCCGCGCTCAATAAAGTCTTTGAGTGCGCGGTGCAAAACCTCATTGCTTTGCAAGTCGGGCCAGCGGTATACCGGGCGCGGTTGCAGGTCAGCGTGCCAGGGGCGGGGCGCTGGGCAACCAGTGGTCAGCACCGAGCCCTGCACCAAATCCTCGGGATCAAAGTGCCCGGAAAAGCCGTCGCTAAATGAAAGGTGCAGCAGCTCGTTTTCAAAGCGCGCGTCCAGCAGGTGCAAATCATCCGGCAGCTGATGCGGGTTCATCAGCCGCTGGCCGGTGACGGTGTCGCGCTGCGAAGGGTCCGGGCTGCGGGCGCGCAACCAGAGGGCGGGCAATTCGGTCTCAACGCTTGCTTTTTTCAGCAACACGCGGGTTCTGCCGTCTTCGGCGTGGACAAGAATTCTGGACATGATGAAGTTTTTGCTTGCGGCGTTTCGGATAGGAAAGACAGTGTTCAGTCTGCTTGATTTCGCTTAATCCTTCAAACGATAAAACTTCCGATATAAGATTAGTTTTACTAATGGCTAACTTATAGGTACACCATGGAGGTACACCGTGGCACGACTTCCCCCGTTGAACTGGCTGCGCGCTTTTGAGGCCTCAGCGCGGGCGCTGAGCTTCACCTCAGCAGCTGAAGAGTTGAGCATGACGCAATCCGCCGTCAGCCAGCAGATCAAGAGTCTGGAAAGTGCCATGGGCCGCACGCTGTTCCTGCGCCGCGCACGCGGGCTGGAGCTTACCGACGAGGGGCGTGGCTATCTGCCCACGGTGCAAGCGGCCTTTGCCATGCTGGAAGAAGGGACCACGGTTTTACAAAGCCGCAACCATCCTGACGTGCTGGAGTTGCAGGTGAATTTGTCCTTCGCCCTGTTTTGGCTGACGCCGCGCCTGGGGCAATTTATGGATGAGAACCCCGGTGTGCAACTCAATCTGGCCACTTCCGTCTGGCACGAGGAGCGGCCCAACAATCCCGCTTCCATGCAAATCGTATTTGGCCTGGGCAAGCGCGAAGGCATCAATGGCAAACGCTTGACGCGCGACAGCATTTTTCCGGTGTGTACCCCCAAGGTAGCCAAGCAGATCAAGTCGTTGGACGATTTGCTGAAGCAGCGCCTGTTTGATTTGCCTGGCACCGCCCAGAGTTGGGGCGCCTGGTTAAAGGCGCATCCCGAAGGCGGCACGGTTACGGTGCCCGCCGTGCACCGCGCCAGCACTTGGGCGCTGAGTCTGGACTGGGCACAGCGCGGTTTGGGGGTGGCGTTGGCGCACGAAACCATTGCCAACGATTTGCTAGCCACCGGTCAGTTGGTGCGACCCTTCGATTTCTCGATTCCGCTGAAGGAGGCGTATTACCTGATTGCCCCGGAAGGCATCAAGACGCGCCATGCCAGTAAGGTTTTTAAGGAGTGGCTGTTAAGGGAAATGGCGGTTTTTGTGGGGTGAGATTTGGGTGGGTGCATTGTTTTTGTGCGCCGATGACACTGGGGTAGATAGTTCCGTTCGTGTCCCCCGCCCGCTTAAGCGGGCTCCTCCTTTACCTCACTGCACTATCTACCCCAGTGTCATTGGCAGCCTGCGTGTTGGTACGCTGTTTTTTAAAACAATTGCCCGGTTAGGTCATCCGCATCCGCGCCATGTCTAGTTGGCGGATGCGAGGCAAAAACCTCGCCCGCTTTCGCATCTTCCGCCTTCAACAGCGCCCCCACCCGTACTCCCAACAGCCGCAACCTCTTTTGCAACGGTGCCCGCTTCAAACACTGCCCGGCAAACTGGCGAATGACTTTTGCATCGGCGGTGAAGTGGTCAATGGTCTGGTCGCGTGTCACGATCTGGAAGTCGTCAAAGCGCAGCTTGATGCCAATGGTCTTGCCGACATAACCCTTGCGCTGCAGGTCACTTGCCACCTGCTCACATAGTTTGGTGAAGATGGCGCCCAACTCGGCGCGGTCGCGCACGGCGTGCAGGTCGGTATCAAAGGTGGTCTCGCGGCTCATGCTGACCGGCTCGCTTTCGGTGACTACCGGGCGCTCGTCCTGCCCGTGTGAGGCGGCGTGTAGCCACGCGCCGGTGCGCTCGCCAAAGGTGTCCATCAGCCACTGCTGCTCGCGCGCCGCCAGTTGGCCGATGGTCTCAATGCCGTGACTCTTGAGTTTGGCATCGGCCTTGGGGCCTATGCCGTTGATCTTGCGGCAGGCCAGTGGCCAGATTTTGGTCTCCAGGTCATCTTCTTGCACGATGGAGATGCCGTTGGGCTTATTGAACTCGCTGGCCATTTTTGCCAGCAGTTTGTTGGGTGCCACGCCCACCGAGCAGGTCAGCCCCGTGTCGTCAAAAATGGCTTTCTGCATCAGCCGCGCCAGCACCCGCCCGCCTTCGCGCTGGCCGCCGGGTACGTCGGTGAAGTCGATATACACCTCATCGATACCACGGTCTTCCATCAGCGGCGCGATGTCGGTCACGATGGCCTTGAATCGGCGCGAGTAATGGCGGTATTGGTCAAAGTCCACCGGCAACAAAATGGCCTGTGGGCAGAGCTTGGCGGCCTTCATCAGGCCCACGGCTGAACCAATTCCAAACTGACGCGCCGCATAGGTGGCGGTGGTGATGACGCCGCGCCCGGTGTAGCCGGCCAGCCGGGGGAAGAAGTCCAGCGGAATCTGGTGCAAATGTTCGCTGCTCCATTCCTGCTCCGGATGCGCGACGCGCAGTCTCCCCAGCAAATCATCCTCGCGCCTGCGTCCACCGCCAATCACCACCGGCAGCCCTTTGAGCTGCGGATAGCGCAGCAACTCCACCGAGGCGTAGAACGCATCCATGTCCAGGTGCGCAATGCGGCGCATTCGGGGGCTGTTTTGGCTGGAAGAGGGCGGTGCGGTGGGCTGTTGCGACATGGTTTCTGGGGTTCCATGCGCAGTATAGGGACGCGTCGAGCTTGTCTAGCGGCTCGATCATCACTATAGTTGTGCGAATGAGTGCAAGTTTGTGTTAACCGAGGAATCACCATGAAAAAGATTGACTTCAAGCTGGAACTGAAAAAACTCTACCAGGCTTCCGCCAAAGATGTCGCGCCGATAGACGTGCCAGCGATGGATTTTTTGATGGTGGATGGGCAGGGTGACCCCAACACTTCGCAGGACTATGCCGATGCCATTGAGGCGCTGTTTTCGGTGGCCTACGCGTTGAAGTTCACTATCAAGAAAGGGGCCTTGGCCATGGACTACGCGGTCATGCCGCTCGAGTGCATGTGGTGGGCTGAAGATATGGACAACTTCGCCGCCGGTGAAAAGTCCGTCTGGAAGTGGACGGCCATGATCATGCAACCGCCTTTCATTACCTCTGCCGCGGTATACGGCGCCATTGCCGAGGTGCAAAAAAAGAAACCGCTGGCGGCATTGAGCCGGGTGCACCTGAACAAATTTTCGGAAGGCAAGTGTGCGCAGATTTTGCACATAGGCCCTTTCTCGCAAGAGGGGGCAACGATTGAGAAGGTGCATCAGTTCATTCGAACCAAAACTGAGCTGCGCGGCAAGTACCACGAAATTTATCTGAGCGATGTCCGCAAGTCGGCTCCTGAAAAGTGGAAGACCATCGTCCGCCAACCCATGCAATGATGGAGGCCTGCGCCCGGCGCAGCCTTCCATTACTTTTGCAAAATTTCCCATGAAACGACAACTGATCAGCTCCGGCTCTTCCTTTGAAACCCAGATTGGTTACTCCCGCGCAGTGGTTGCGGGCAACTGGGTTTTCGTCTCCGGCACCACCGGTTTTGATTACGCCACGATGGCCATCTCCGACAGTCTGCTCGAACAGACCGAGCAATGTCTGAAGAATATTCAGGCGGCGCTGGAGCAGGCAGGCTCCAGTCTGGCCGATGTGGTGCGCGTGACCTATGTGCTGCCCCGTGGCGAAGACTTTGAACAATGCTGGCCGGTGCTGCGCCGTTACTTTGGCGAAGTCCGGCCAGCGGCCATGATGATCTCGGCAGGCCTGGCCGACCCGCGCATGCAAATCGAGATCGAGGTCACGGCGCTCAAGCCCTGATCGTCGGCGTTTACGCCTTGGGCAGCTTCTCCAATTCTTCGCGCACCAGACGCACGATCAGCTTGTCCAGGGTCTGCACCGAGTAGTTGCGCACATCGTGCACCGTCTCGCGCCCTGGGCCACTGGCTGGGTTGCTGGCATCGGCATAGGTCAGAAAGATAAAGCGACCACCCGTGTACTGCGCCATTTGCCGCTGGATGTATTCGCCCTGTTTGTTCAGGCCGCTGGCGCCCACGCTCATCAGCTTGATGCCCTTGCCTAGCGCGGCCATCATGTCGTCGTCGTATTGCGGGCCACCATAGTCCAGATGCGGCGGCGCATCAGCCACCAGCACCACCATGCGCGTGGTCTGGTCGCCGCGCCAACTGATGTGGTGCACGGCTTCATGCAGAGCCTCGTTCATGGCCTCGGGCTCGTCGCCACCGGCAGCCGCCTGCAAGGCATTGAGCACGCCTTGAAAGGCGCCTACATCATTTGTCAGGTCGTGGCTACGGACAAAAAATTCGTCGCCCCGATCGCGGTAGGCCACCAGGCCCAGGCACAGGTCCGGGTGGCTGGGCAGGCGGGCCACTTCGTCGGTGATGCTGCGCAGGCTGCTCTTGAGCTTGTCGATCTCGTCGCCCATGGAGCCGGTCGCATCCACCAGAAATACCAAGTCGAGCTTGGCGCGCGCGGGTTGCCGGGCTTGTGTTAGTTGCACTTCCACCGCACTTTTTTGGCCACGCCGCAACACGGCACTGGCCTGGTAGCCGCCCTGGCGCACCGTCACGTCATAGAAGCCGCTGTGTCCGGGATCAAAGGCGTCGGGGTGTATCCAACCCTTGCCGCTGGCATCGGTGCGCAGCCAGGTGGTCGCGCCATTGGCGGACTGCACCGCCACTTCGGCATCGGGCACGCCATGGCCGCGGGCATCGTTCACCTCCAGCAAATAGCGTTCGCGCACATCGCGCTCCCGGTGCTGCACCTGGGTGCGCTTGCGAAACGACAGGTAGTCGGAAAAGGCGGCGTTGTCATCCACCATGCCGGCTGTGACCACGGCTTGCTCCAGCGGCATGGGCTGGGTTTGGGGTGCTTGTGGCCATATCGGGGGGCGCATGCCAATGCCACTTCCGCGCAGGTCTTTGCTGGCGATGCTCTCCGCCCGTGCCGCATCTGTCTTTGCGGTGGCAACGCTGGGTGAGGCCAGGGCAGGTGCGGGCGCCGCCGCTGGAGGTGCTGGGACTGCACCGGGCGCATGCCGTGCATCAGACAGTGCGCGGAGGTCACCACGCTCCATGGCAGGGACTGCTTCACCGTAGGGCACAGGCACTGGCCAGGGTTGCGGGCGCGTCTGCCCATCGCTCAACTCGCGCGTTTCAATCGGGCGCTGGCAGTGCGTGGCGGAAGGCGCTTCAAAGTTGGGCCGGGTCATTGCCCACTGCGGCGTGGGCTGGGCGGGTTGGTGCCGGGGTTGCGGACTTGGCGTGGGCCAGAACACATTGGCTGCCAGGCTGAGTTGGGTGCCTGCCAGGGCTTGCACCAACAGGGCACAGAGGGCTTTTCGAACAAGCGGTTTCATGAATTACCTTTCAGGTTGTTGAATCGACCGGGGTAATACGGGGCAGCGCGGACTTCGGGGTTAAAACCAATGAAAAATATTTTTGGCAACTGCCAACCCCGTTTGCCGGACTGGCACGTACAAGCTGTTACAAACCCACCATGCAAGCGCGCCACCAGGACATGTCAGACGAACAGTTGATGCAGGCTTACTGCCTGGGCGATGCCCCGGCCTTTGACGCGCTCTATGCGCGCCATGAAGGGCCGTTGTTTCGTTTTGTGCGCCGCGTGTTGGGGCAAGCATTGGCCGCGCAGGCTGACGAGGTGTTTCAGGACTGCTGGCTGCGCATCGTCAATAACCGGGTCAGCTTTTCGTCCGAGATTGGCAAGTGGAAGACCTGGGCCTATTCCATCGCCCACCACTTGGCACTCGACCGCTTACGCACCTCAGGACGCGAAATCAGCGTCGATGAATCGGAGACACAAAGTGGCACCGAGCGTCTGGAATGGTTGCAAGCTGGTATGGACCTCAGCCACCACAGTGCCGAAGACACCGCCCATTGGCGCGCTGCGGGTCAGCAACTGCTGCAATGTCTGGAAGCGCTGCCGGCGGTGCAGCGTGCGGTTTTCCTGATGCACCATGAGGATGGAGCCACACTGGAAGAGTTGGCACAGGCACTGGAACTGGGGTTTGAGACCGTCAAGAGCCGACTGCGCTACGCCCTGCAAAAGTTGCGCAACTGTATGCAAGGCTATTTGCAGGCAGGGGGATTGATGTGACCGAGCTGCGTGACGCCCGTTTAAAGAAAGCGCTGGAGGCCGCCCCCGACGCCGATGTGCGCCCGGCGCCGTCGGTGGCCCAGGCCATTCTCACGGCGGCGCGCAATGTCTTGCCGACTGCCGTACCCAAGAAGGCGCCCACCCGTTGGTGGCTACTTTTGTGGCAGAGCATGGGCCAGCCCCGCTCGCCCTGGGGCGCCGCCTTTGCCACTGTTTTAGTGGCCGTTCTGGTGACCGTGATGTGGGTGCGCGAGCCGATACCGGATGCGCAGCCTATTGCCCCACCTGCAAGCCCGGTCACGCCTGCTACGGACGAGCCAAACGGTGCGCCGCCAGTCGCCGCCGCACCTGCACCTGCAGTTGCGCCAGCTCCTGCTGCACCTGCGCCGGTCGCCGCAATGGCGCCAACTCCCGCACCGATGGTGGTAGCTCCTCAACAGAATCCGGTGACTATGGCTGACCAACCGGTGCAACCTTCGAAGCAAAGCGAATTGAACAAGGCACTGTCGGCCCCACAAACAAGTACCGATATGGCAGGAGCCTCTCAACGCAGTGTGGCCAGGTCTGCTGCACCAGCAGCCTTGTCCGAAAACATGGCGTCTGCCAAAGCGGCTGCCGACGTGAGCGGGCCGGAGGCTTGGGACACATTGCTTGTTCAGTCGGGTGGACGCTTGGTGCAACTGGATCGCAATCAGGGCAGCAAACTCTTTGCACTGTTACAGCGTTTGCAGCAGAGCCCGTCCACCGTGCAAGACGCGGTTCAGCCTGAGCCAGCTGCAGCACCGGATTTACTGATCAAGGTGCAGGCACAAGAGCAGGTGATAACCACCTTCACACTCATCGGACAAGTCGCCCGTTGGAGTCGCCCGGGTCGTTCGGCACAGAGTGCTACGTTGAGCGACGCGCAAGTCGCGCAGCTGATGCAAGCTGTGCGCGAGGCTTCGCTTGTTGAATCACTTCATTAGAAGCGTGGAAAGCCCCACTCATTGAAGGTACCCATCGAATGCTTTGCGGGAGGGCAGCTTGTACTGAGGGCAGCGCACGCATGGCAGCACGCACGGGATGGTCTTGAATGTAGAGGCAACGGCGGTTAGTCTATGGCCATGAATAAAAGGCAATCTCTCTCCACCAAACTGGTCACCATTGGTTCTGTGCTGCTGATCGTTGCGCTGATGTCCATCGGTCTGACGCTATGGGTTACCTGGCAGTTGGAGGGTGGTGCTGCGGCGGTCAATGAGGCTGGTCGCATGCGCATGCAGATTTGGCGGCTCAATAGCACGGCGCAGTCGCAGCACTCAGAGAAGGCTGTGGCTGACTTTGTCAATGAGTTCAGCAGGACTCTCGAACTTCTCAAGGCAGGGGACCCGGCCAGGCCGCTATTCATGCCGCTAAACGATGAAGTGGAAGCCCGGTTTCGCAACGTACAGGCGCTCTGGGCAGCTAATCGAGACATATGGATGGGAGAGACTCCACCCGACGTAGATAAGGCTCTGATTGCCACATCCGAAACTGTGGCCGCCGTCGATAATCTGGTGACGGCCATAGAGCAACAGCTTTCCATGCTTACGGCCATTCTCAATCTGTTCCAGTTTGTCATGATGGCTCTGGCAATAACCGGTGCGGTCATCATGCTTTACACCGGTTATCAATACGTCATCAATCCGCTGGGAAATTTGCAACAGGCATTGCACAGCATTCAGTCAGCAAATTTCACTGCACGAATAATGGTGGATACGGATGACGAGTTTGGCCAGGTTGCCAGTGGCTTCAATGTCATGGCCTCTGAGCTACAAGGCCTGTACGAAGGGTTGGAAACCCAGGTGAAGATCAAAACTCAGCACATTGAGGCGCAGCGTGCCCGACTCGAATCTCTATATGAAATAAGTGCATTTTCAGCAAGTGCCGCAACCATTGAAGAACTGTCTCGTGGATTTGCCAAGCGTGTGCGTGCGGCAGTGGGCGCGGATGCGGCCTTGGTTCGGTGGTCTGATGAAGCCAATCAGCGCTACCACCTGCTGGCGTCAGATTGTTTTCCGCAAGAGATGCTGGATTCGGAGCGAAGTCTCCTGGCAGGTGCCTGTGCCTGTGGCAGTCTGAAGCCCGATGCGCGAACCCGTGTAATCCCCATCATTGAGCATGATGCCTCGCCGGTGCGTGCGTGCGCACGAGCGGGTTTTCTAAACGTGGTCAGCGTTCCGGTCCGGCTGCAGCATCGCTTGCTTGGAGAAATTGATCTCTTCTTTCGCAGCGATGTTCAGCTCAGTCCGGAGGAGACGGATTTGCTGGATGCCCTGGCAAGCCACCTGGCCAACGGCTTGGAAAGTCTGCGGGCTGCAGCGTTGGAGCGCGAGGCGGCGGTGGGCGAAGAGCGAGCGCTTCTGGCGCGTGAGTTGCACGACTCCATTGCACAGTCCCTCTCATTTCTCAAAATCCAGGTACAACTACTACGCAATGCATCGCGCAAAGCCGAGCCCGAGAAAGTGCAAAACGCGCTCGATGAACTGGACGCCGGCCTGCGAGAAAGCATCAACGACGTGCGTGAACTTTTAGTGCATTTCCGCACCCGCACCAACACCGACGATATAGAAGCGGCGCTACAGGAAACACTGCAAAAATTCAAACACCAGACCGGTTTGAACACACACTTCCATTTGAGTGGCGCTGGCATCCCACTGCCCGCGGACGTGCAGGTGCAAGTGCTGCATGTGGTCCAGGAAGCCTTGTCCAATGCGCGCAAGCACGCGCAAGCGACGCAGGTGTATCTGGACGTCACCAAGGGCGCGGAGTGGCGTTTTGAGCTGCGTGACGATGGACGAGGGTTTGGTCCTGAAGTTCAGGATCGGCAGCATGTGCATGTGGGTTTGAAAATAATGCAGGAGCGTGCCAGCAGGATTGGGGCTTCGGTCCAGGTGCTATCCGAAGCGGGGCAGGGCACCACCGTGCAGTTGACCTTGCCCGCCTACCCCGTGTCTGGCCCGAATGCAGGCGGCGACAATACCGTCCATGAACCCCATCAAACTGTTGGTCATTGATGACCACACCCTCTTTCGTCGTGGCTTGATAGCGCTGCTGTCGCAGGACGGGCGTTTCCGCGTGGCGGGTCAGGCGGGTGACATGGGGGAAGCCCTGCGTTGCTGCATCGATAAGCCCGATGTCATATTGCTGGATAACCATTTGCCCGGCGTTCGCGGTATTGACGGCATCCCGGCCCTCAAGGAGGCCTATCCCGCCGCCCGCATCCTGATGTTGACCGTCAGCGAGAACGAGGAAGACCTGGCCACTGCCATGTTGGCCGGCGCTGATGGTTATCTTCTCAAGACCGTGGAGACCGAGCAGCTTTGTGACTCGATTGAAAACGTGTTGGCCGGCGAGTGCGTGATAAGCCCCGACATGATGACCAAGTTTGTTGCCGCCTTCAGGTCCAAAGCGCCTGCAGTCAAGCAAGTGGCCGATGCGTTGGTGCCCCAGCCCGTTCCTGAAGATGCAGTGTTCGAAACCCTATCGGCCCGCGAGCGCGAAATCCTGGCCCTGATCGCGCGCGGCGATAGCAACAAGCTGATCGCGCGCGAACTCGATATTGCAGAGACCACGGTCAAGGTGCATGTGCAGCACATTTTCCGCAAGCTCAACCTGACCTCGCGGGTGCAGGCGGCCTTATATGCGGCGGCACGGGGCGCGGGTTGATGCAGATCAGCCTTTAGCGCTTCACCGCAGGCACTACTACTTCAGAACTAGGGCGCATCAGGCGCCCTAGTTCTTTTTAGTGCGTTCGAGTGTGCATCGGAAGGATATTCAAAAACCACCTGAACACCGAAAGTCATGCCTATCTCAAAAGGAGCAAGCATGGCAGCAGAAATCAAAAATTCAAAACAAGCCTGGTCGGTGCTGATCGTCAGCACACTCGCCTTTACGGTCTGTTTTATGGTCTGGATGATGTTCGGCGTGATCGGTATCCCGATCAAGAAGATGCTGAACCTCAACTCCACCCAGTTCGGTCTATTGACCGCCATGCCGGTGTTGACCGGTTCGCTGATTCGGGTGCCTCTGGGCATCTGGACTGACCGCTACGGCGGCCGCATTGTGATGGCCTGCCTGATGGCGATCACCGTGCCTGCGATCTGGATGATGGGCTATGCCACCGAGTACTGGCACTTTCTCACCATCGGCTTGTTTGTCGGCCTGGCCGGGGGCTCGTTCTCGGTGGGTACGCCCTATGTGGCGCGCTGGTTCCCCAAGAGCCGCCAGGGCATGGCCATGGGCGTTTACGGTGCTGGTAACTCGGGTGCGGCCGTCAACAAATTCTTGGCCCCCGTGCTGCTGGTGGCCTTTGGCTGGACCATGGTGCCCCATGTGTATGCGGCCATCATGCTGGGCACACTGGTGCTGTTCTGGACCTTCAGCCACAGCGATCCGGACCACCATGTGGCCAGCGATGTCAAGTTTATGGACCAGCTCAAGGCCCTGAAGGATCCCAAGGTCATCAAGTATTGCCAGTACTACAGCATTGTGTTTGGCGGCTATGTGGCCATGTCGCTGTGGATGGTGCAGTACTACGTGGGCGAGTTCGGTCTGGACATTCGTATTGCCGCGTTGCTGGCCGCCTGCTTCTCGTTGCCCGGCGGCGTGCTGCGCGCCTTTGGCGGCATTCTGTCGGACAAATATGGTGCCCATTCCGTCACCTGGTGGGTGCTGTGGGTGAGCTGGATTTGTCTGTTTCTGCTGTCCTATCCGCAGACTGATTTCACCGTCATGACGGTTTCCGGCCCCACCACCTTTCACATTGGCCTGAACGTGTATCTGTTCACCGGCCTGATGTTCATCCTGGGCATTGCCTTTGCCTTTGGCAAGGCCAGCGTCTTCAAGTACATCAGCGACGACTACACCCACAACATCGGCACCATCAGCGGCATCGTCGGCCTGGCCGGTGGCATGGGCGGCTTTGTGCTGCCCATTCTGTTCGGTGCATTGATGGACCTTACCGGCATCCGTTCCAGCGCCTTCATGCTGATGTACGGCGTGGTCTGGGTCTCGTTGATCTGGATGTACTGGACAGAGGTGCGCAGCCGCCAGTTCATGGGCGCACACGACGGCGCATTGCAGCCACAAACCTGAATCTCTTCTTCACCGAAAGTAGCAAATGAACACCAAAACACAAAGCGGCGCGGACATTGCCGATTGGCGTCCCGAGGACGAGACCTTCTGGGAAAACACGGGCAAAAAAGTCGCTTACCGCAACCTCTGGATCTCGGTGCCGGCGCTGCTCTGCGGCTTCGCCATCTGGGGCATGTGGGGCATCATCACCGTGCAGATGCTGAACCTGGGCTTTCCGTTCAGCCAGGCTGAACTGTTCTCACTGACCGCCATCGCCGGTCTGGCCGGTGCCACCATGCGTATCCCGGCTTCCTTCCTGATCCGGGTGGCCGGTGGGCGTAACACCATCTTTCTGACCACGGCCATGCTGCTGGCCCCTGCCATGGGCACCGGCATCGTGCTGCAGCACAAGGAATGGCCGTTGTGGGCCTTCCAGTTGATGGCGCTGTGGTCGGGTGTGGGCGGTGGCAACTTTGCCAGTTCCATGTCCAACATCAGCACCTTCTTCCCCAAACGCCTGCAGGGCACCGCGCTGGGCCTGAATGCGGGTCTGGGCAACTTCGGCGTCACCACCATGCAGATCGTGATCCCGCTGGTGATGACGATGAGCATCTTCGGCGGCATGGGCGGTGACTCCATGGTGCTGGTGAAAGACAGTGGCTGGATTTTCGGCAAGATTCTGGCGGGCACCCCCACCTGGATTCAGAACGCCGGCTTTGCCTGGCTGCTGTCGCTTATCCCCCTGTCGGTGCTGGCCTACTTCGGCATGAACAACCTGGACACCGTGACGCCTGAGAGCGGCGGCACCATTTCAGCGTTTATCAAGATCATCTGGCTCTACACCCTGTCCTTTGTGCCTGCAGGTTTGGGTCTCTATCTGTACCTGCCCGCCCCGACGGGCCTGGGCATCCTGAACATGTGGATTGCCATGCCGTTGATTGTGTTCAGCACCCTGATGGTGATGCGTCTGGCCGCCTTTGGCCCCATGAAGGAAAACATTGCCAAGCAGTTCGCCATCTTCAAGAACAAACACACCTGGTCGCTGACCTTGCTGTACATCGTTACCTTCGGTTCTTTCATCGGCTTCTCGATGGCGCTGCCCTTGTCCATTACCGTGATTTTCGGTATCAGCCATGTGCCCGATGCCGCCGGCATCATGCAGCACACGCTGAAAAACCCGCATGCACCTTCGGCCCTGACCTATGCCTGGATCGGCCCCTTTGTCGGCGCCCTGGTGCGGCCCATCGGTGGCTGGATCTCCGACAAGATCGGCGGCTCCATCGTTACGCAAGCCATCTCGGCCGTAATGGTTTTTGCCTCGGTGGCGGTGGGTTATGTGATGTTGCTGGCCTATGGTTCTGCGACTCCGGAGCAGTACTTCATGCCGTTCATGGTGCTGTTCATTTTGTTGTTCACCGCTAGCGGTATCGGCAACGGATCGACCTTCCGCACCATCGGCGTGATCTTTGATCGCACACAGGCCGGTCCTGTCCTGGGTTGGACTTCCGCCATCGCCGCCTACGGAGCCTTCATCGCCCCGGTGGTGATCGGCGCGCAGATCAAGGCCGGTACCCCGCAGATGGCGATGTATGGATTTGCCGTGTTTTATGCGCTGTGTCTGGTGCTGAACTGGTGGTTTTATCTGCGCCCGACTTCGGAATTCAAGAACCCATGAAGTCACTTTGCACATGGGTTACCTCGGGACTCAGGACGGTGTGGCACTCCACTTCGTCCGTGTCCCCCGCCCACTGCGTGGGTAATAAGTCACGCGGGACTCAGGCCGACGTGGCACTCCGTTCCGTCCGTGTCCCCCGCCCTGCGGGCTCCTCCTTTACCTACCGGAACGGAGCGCCACGCCGTCCTGAGTCAGCCAACGGTGTTGGTGCGAAAAGGGCATTCAGTCATGGGACAGCCAGCACGGTAGGTAGCAAGGGAAGTGAATGCACTCGGTATTCACGCATTGCCCACCAACGCTGTTCGCAGCCGAGGGCAGTGGGG
This sequence comes from uncultured beta proteobacterium, assembly GCA_903876045.1. Taxonomy (GTDB): domain Bacteria; phylum Pseudomonadota; class Gammaproteobacteria; order Burkholderiales; family Burkholderiaceae_C; genus Allorhodoferax. Next base: position 16,798 of record CAIQYP010000049.1, read on the forward strand.
TGGATGTTTCCGGTAGGTAAAGGAGGAGCCCGCTTAAGCGGGCGGGGGACACGGACGGAAACGTCTGCCCCGCTGACATCGGCCCCCACAAAAGCAGACACACAAACATGGGCACACAAGTCGGCCCCCACAAACGCAAACAAACAAATGTCGCCAAACAAAACGTATTTCACCTGGAGCAAACAATGAGCCATTTTCTGGACCGCCTGAGCCACTTCTCGGCACCTACAGAAAGCTTTTCTGACGGCCACGGCCTCACCACCGGTGAAGACCGAACCTGGGAGGACGCCTACCGCGATCGCTGGGCCCACGACAAAATCGTGCGCAGCACCCACGGCGTGAACTGCACGGGCTCCTGCTCGTGGAAAATTTACGTCAAGGGCGGCATCGTTACCTGGGAAACGCAGCAGACCGACTACCCCCGTACCCGTGCCGACCTGCCTAACCACGAACCCCGTGGCTGCGCCCGTGGCGCCTCTTACTCCTGGTATTTGTACAGCGCCAACCGCGTTAAATACCCGATGATCCGCGCCCGCCTGCTGACGCAATGGCGCGCTGCTTTGGCTGTCGCCAAAGACCCGGTGAATGCCTGGGCCTCGATTGTGGAAAACGACAGTGCCCGCAGCCAGTGGGTCAAGCAGCGTGGCCTGGGCGGCTTTGTGCGCAGCACCTGGGATGAGGTGAACCAACTGATTGCCAGCGCCAACGTCTATACCGCCAAGAAGTGGGGCCCGGACCGCGTGATCGGCTTCTCGCCCATTCCCGCCATGAGCATGGTCAGCTATGCCGCCGGCAGTCGCTACCTGTCGCTCATTGGTGGCGTGTGCATGAGCTTTTACGACTGGTATTGCGACCTGCCTCCGGCCTCGCCACAAGTCTGGGGTGAGCAGACCGACGTGCCCGAGTCGGCCGACTGGTACAACTCCACCTTCATCATTGCCTGGGGCTCCAACGTGCCCCAGACCCGCACGCCTGACGCCCACTTCTTCACCGAGGTGCGCTACAAGGGTGCCAAGACCGTGGCCATCACGCCCGACTATGCCGAGATCAGCAAGCTGGCCGATCTGTGGATGCACCCCAAGCAGGGCACTGACGCGGCCGTCGCGATGGCCATGGGCCACGTCATTCTCAAAGAGTTCTATTTTGATAAGCGCAGCGCCTACTTTGATGACTACGTGCGTCGCTATACCGACATGCCGAATCTGGTGCAACTGGAAGAACGCAAGCTGCCCGACGGCCGCACGGTGCTGGTGCCCGGAGCCTATCTTCGTGCCAGCGACTTCAACGGCAAGCTGGGCCAGGCCAACAACCCCGAGTGGAAGACACTGGCGATTGATGAGAGCGACAAGATCGTCGTGCCGAATGGCTCGATCGGTTTCCGTTGGGGCGCAGAAGGCCGCGCTGACGTCGGTAAATGGAATCTCGAAGACAAGGAAGCGCGCCACGATCTCGACGTCAAGCTCAAGCTGAGTTTGATGGAGAATTCCGTCGGCGGCGTGGCGGCGGATTATGAAATCGGCGAGGTCGGTTTCCCGTATTTCGGCGGCATTGACACCCCCAACTTCAGCGCCAACAAACAGGGTGCGGCCATTGACGACATTCTGGTGCGCAAAGTGCCTGTGCGCCGTATCAAGCTGGGCAAGGCCGGCGAAGAGCGTTACGCGCTGATTGCCACCGTGTTCGATTTAACCGTCGCCAACTACGGCGTGGCCCGTGGTATCCCCGGCGAGAACGCGGCGCTGAATTACGACGAAGACACCCCCTACACCCCCGCCTGGCAAGAGAAGATCACGGGCGTCAAGCGCGACCAGATCATTGCCGTGGCGCGCCAGTTTGCTGACAACGCCGACAAGACCAAGGGCAAGTCCATGGTCATCATCGGTGCGGCCATGAACCACTGGTACCACAGCGACATGAACTACCGCGGCATCATCAACATGCTGATGATGTGCGGCTGCATCGGCAAGAGTGGTGGCGGCTGGGCCCACTATGTCGGCCAGGAAAAACTCCGTCCGCAAACCGGCTGGACGGCGCTGGCCTTCGCGCTGGATTGGGTGCGTCCACCCCGGCAGATGAACAGCACCAGTTTCTTCTACGCGCACACCGACCAGTGGCGCTACGAAAAGCTGGGCGTGGAAGAAATCCTCTCGCCGCTGGCCGACAAGAGCAAATACGGCGGCAGCCTGATCGACTACAACGTGCGCGCCGAGCGCATGGGCTGGTTGCCCAGCGCGCCGCAGTTGCAGACCAACTCCTTCCAGGTCGTGAAAGACGCAACGGCTGCCGGTATGGACGCCAAGGACTACGTGGTGAAGTCGCTGAAAGACGGCACACTGAAGATGAGCTGCGAAGACCCGGACCATCCCGCCAACTGGCCGCGCAATATGTTTGTCTGGCGCTCCAACCTGCTGGGTTCCTCCGGCAAGGGCCATGAATATTTCATGAAGCACTTGCTCGGCACCACCCACGGTGTGCAGGGCAAAGATTTAGGTGTGGATGACGCCAAACCGGCCGAGGTGCAATGGCACAAGGACGCACCTGAAGGCAAGCTCGACCTGCTGGTCACGCTGGACTTCCGCATGAGCACCACCTGCCTGTATTCCGACATCGTGCTGCCCACTGCCACCTGGTACGAGAAGAACGATCTGAATACCAGCGACATGCATCCCTTCATCCACCCGCTGAGCACGGCGGTGGACCCGGCTTGGCAGAGTCGGAGCGACTGGGACATTTACAAGGGCTTTGCCGAGGCTTTTAGCAAGGTCTGCGTCGGCCACCTGGGCGTGGAAAAGGAAGTGGTTCTCACCCCGCTGATGCACGACACTCCGGCCGAGCTGGCACAGCCTTTTGGTGTGAGCGACTGGAAGCGCGGCGAGTGCGACCTGATCCCCGGCAAGACGGCGCCGCAGATTGCGGTGATCGAGCGCGACTACCCCAACACCTTCAAGCGCTTCACGGCCCTCGGCCCACTCATGGACAAGGTTGGCAATGGCGGTAAGGGCATTGGCTGGGACACCAAGACCGAAGTCAAACAACTGGCCGAACTCAACGGCCGGGTGCACGCCGAAGGTGTGACCAAGGGCATGGCGAAAATCGAGAGCGATATCGATGCCTGCGAAGTGGTGCTGCAACTGGCCCCCGAGACCAACGGCCATGTGGCGGTGAAAGCCTGGGAAGCACTGGGCAAGATTACCGGCCGCGACCACACGCATCTGGCCATCCACCGCGAAGACGAGAAGATCCGCTTCCGCGACATCCAGGCCCA
>CAIQYP010000050.1 GCA_903876045.1 uncultured beta proteobacterium
AATTTGATCAAGGATGACTGGCCTTTCCGGGAGCCCTTTGACGTAGTTTTTTGCCGCAACGTGATGATTTACTTTGACGCGGAGACCCAGCGCCGTGTGCTGGAACGCATTCACCGTGTCATGAAGCCCGGTGGAATCCTTTTTGTCGGGCATGCAGAGAACTTCAGCGATTCCCGCGATCTGTTCACCTTGAAGGGAAAGACCGCATATGAGCGTCGCTGATTGTAGTTTTCGCATAGCTGAAAGGCATTTGCCCGGAGTGCACGGAATCGAACCTCGGGCGCTCACCTCATGAATCAACCGCTTTCTGGTTATTTGTCTGCGGCGGCCAAGCCAGCGGCGGCGATGCCGCCAACCAAGACTTTGCCCAATGGCAGAGTGTCTCGCGTTGATCAACTCAAGGCACAGCCACGCAAACCCGGCGAGGCCTCTTTTTTTTACGCGGATCACCACTTCCAGTACGACGCCGTAAAGGTCTTGCCTGGCGAATATTTTGTTGCAAGCGAAGATATCGTTGTGATGACGGTATTGGGCTCCTGTATTGCCGCCTGTTTGTGGGACGGCAGGGCCCGCATCGGTGGCATGAATCACTTCATGTTGCCTGACGGTGACACTGGCGATGGCTCTGGTCGCTATGGTTCCTTTGCGATGGAGCTGCTGATTAACGAGATGCTCAAATTGGGAGCGCGGCGGGAGACCATACAGGCAAAAATTTTTGGTGGTGCGCAGGTGATGGCGGGCTTTACGACCATGAATGTCGGCGAGCGCAACACCCAATTCGTTCAAGACTATTTGTCTACGGAGCGCATTCCGATTGTTTCTCAGGACGTTCTGGATATTCATCCTCGCAAGGTCTGTTTCTTCCCTGTCACAGGTAAGGCGCTAGTGAAGCGGTTGGCTCACTCTCATCCGGAAACGCTGGCTGTGGAAGAACGTAAGGGCAATGCGGTTACGGTAGCGAAGTCCAATGCGGGTGGCTCCGTTGACTTGTTTTGAGGATACGGCTTGACTAATAAGATTCGCGTGGTGGTGGTGGACGATTCGGCGTTGGTGCGCAGCTTGTTGGCTGAGATCATCAACCGCCAGTCGGATATGGAATGTGTGGGAACCGCAAATGATCCTTTGATTGCGCGCGAAATGATTCGTGAGCTCAATCCTGACGTCATCACACTAGACATCGAGATGCCAAAGATGGACGGAATTGAGTTCCTGAGTCGTCTGATGCGATTGCGCCCCATGCCTGTGTTGATGATATCCACGCTGACCGAGCGGGGCGCTGAAGTGACCATGCGCGCTCTGGAATTGGGCGCAGTGGATTTTGTTGCCAAACCAAGGATTGGCTTGGTCGATGGCATCAATGAACTTGCGAACCAAATCGTAGACAAGATCCGGATTGCATCTCAGGCGCACGTGCGCAGAAGTGTTGCACCACCTACGAGTGGAAGTGCCGCAACCTCGCCGTCGGGCGGTACGCCACACAATCCGTCGATTGGCCGGATCTCCACCGAAAAGCTGATTTGTATAGGAGCATCTACGGGTGGAACCGAGGCGATCAAGGAAATTTTAATTCGAATGCCGGCAGACTCTCCGGGTATCGTCATTACTCAGCACATGCCTCCAGGCTTTACTACGAGCTTTGCTGCGCGCTTAAATGGGCTCTGTCAAATTACGGTTAAAGAGGCGTCACATGGAGAGCGCATTCTTCCAGGACATGCTTACATAGCGCCGGGTGGGAAGCAATTCCGTATCGACAAGAGTGGAGCCAACTATCTGTGTGTAGTTGAAGATGGAGAATTAGTGAATCGCCACAAGCCTTCGGTAGAGGTGCTCTTCAAGTCTGCAGCCCGTTTTGTAGGTCGCAATGCGTTTGGCATCATGCTTACGGGAATGGGAAATGATGGTGCTAAGGCTATGAAGGAGATGCGCGATTCCGGTAGCTATAACTATGTGCAGGACGAGGCTAGCTGCGTTGTCTTTGGTATGCCGCGAGAGGCAATTCTGCATGGGGCCGCAGACGAGGTCCTTCCATTGGTCGCTATTGCGCCCGCGCTACTGACAAGGCTCAGCGGAAGCAATGATCGTTACCGCGTTTAGTGTTGGTTGTCTGGGATACAACTGAATTTCATCGCAGTCTGCTTTGGGGGCGCAATCGATTTCGTAGCAATCACGAAAGTCCTGAAAACCTCGCAAAACCGTGCCATAATCGAAGGCTGCACTGATGACGGTGCAGGCGGATTTCGAGACAAGGTAAGTAAAAAGACTTTACGTAGAAATTTGCAGAGCAGTCAAAAACTGTGTCATAATTCAAGGCTTCGCTGATCACAGCGGAGTTAGCAAGTAAGGGGTAAAGAAGCCTGCTTGTGTTCCTTAAAAATTTACAGCCGATAAGCGTGGGCGTTTGAAGGCGATTGCCAAGTTCTTCGGAACTAGGTCTTAACTGACC
>CAIQYP010000051.1 GCA_903876045.1 uncultured beta proteobacterium
GTATCTCGCTTGGCGCATATCGACGCCCGCTTTGGCAACCCTTTCTTTAACAAGCCCGTGCTCTTATGCAGCGCCTCCACTGGATGGAGCGGCGGTGCCTTGGTGATTCAGAACCTGCGAAGCCTGTTTGGCTATCTGGGCGCAGCGGTGATGGGGCCCAGCATTGGCATTGCACGCGCGCCAGACCAATGGACGGCCGACGGCTTCCAGTTTGATGGCGCCACCGATAGCCATATCGAAGTCGCCCTGTCTGCCTTGTTGCAGTGGGCCGCGCAATCCCGACAGGTGTCCGAGTCCGAATTACTGTCTGCCTAGACAAAACCTATTAACACCATGGCACACCTATTAATTATCGAGTTGCCAGGCGGCAATGATTTCGACTTGGTTCAGGCGGCAGTCGATCGGGGCGATCGCTTTACCTTCCTCACTTCTGACTTGCAGCATTACAAAAAGCAGGATGCCGCATGGGCCTTGCTGGAGCAAGCGCAGCAATTGTTGGAAATACCGGACTTTGCGTTTGACCCGGTCACGCAAGCGGTGCTGAAAGTGCATGCACACCTGCCCATCGATGCCGTGCTTTGCCTGCTTGACATCCGCTTGGTAGAAGCCGCCTGCCTGGCCGAGTTGCTGGACTGCAAACACATCAAGGCTGCTGACGCAGTGCAGTTGCGCGACAAATACAGCGTGCGCCGCACATTGGCCGAGGCTGGCATTGCGCAACCGGAATTCGCCCTGGCGCGAACCAACGTTGAGTTGAAGCAATCGGTGGCACAACTGGGTTTGCCTGTGCTCGTCAAACCCTCCGACGGCTACGCTTCACAGAATATTGCCGTGTTGCGCTATCCCGAAGATCTGGACCCGTTATGGAGCCCGCTCGAAGATATGCTGCCCTCCCACGCCGACTACGGTCTGGGCGTGCGCGCCAATGACCGACTCTTGGTGGAACGCCTGCTGGAGGGCACGGTGATCGGATGCGATACCTTAAGCGTGGACGGACACCACCGCCTGCTGGGCATCCACGAAAAACTATTCTTTGAAGCACCATCCTTCGCCATACAGGGCAGCTGCTTTGCGACAGACCACCCGCAGTGGGACGCCATAGAGACCTATGTGCTGGGCATTCTGGATATCCTGCATTTCAGTTGCGGTGCGACTCACACCGAACTGATGTTGACCGCCGATGGCCCACGCCTTATCGAAGTGAATGGCCGCATGGTGGGTGCCAAGATTGCCAGGCTGGTGAACTACGCACTGGATTGGTCTTTCCACTCCGCCCTGATTGATGTGCACTTGGGCCACTCGCCTGAGATACCGGTGTCGCGCGAGCAACCGGTATTTGCCGTCACCCGCTGGATCGTTGCGGAACACGCCGGTGTACTGGAGCAGGTTCGTCTGCCCATCATCAGCGACCCGCGCATCCGTTGCGTGGAACTGATGAAGCAAGCAGGTGATGCGGTGCGCCCACCCATTGAAAACGCCGACCGCATCGGCTATGTCATGGTCTGCGCCAACACCCGGGCCGCAGCCGAGGCACTGGCCGAGCAATTTGTGGCACAAGCGGAAGTTGTGCTGCAGCCCACCGGCGCGCTGGCTCAACAACAACCCGAAGCCGCCCCGGAACAAGAAACTCGGAAGCAAGCAGCATGAGCCCTCAATCACCCACACATTCCGCCACCTACCAGGGCGCCTGGCGTGTGCTGACCCTGCTGTTTGTCATCAACCTGCTCAACTTTGTGGACCGCATGATTCCAGCCGTGGTGCTGGAAGACATCCGCAAGGCTTATGGTCTGAGTGACTTGTGGCTGGGTATTCTGGTGTCCTCTTTCACGGTGGCGTTTGCACTTGGCGGCCTGCCGCTGGGGCGCCTGGCGGATCGCTGGATACGCAAAAATGTGCTGGCCGGCGGTGTGTTGGTATGGAGCGCGTTCACGGCACTGTCCGGTGTGGCACCCAACTTTCTGAGCTTTTACGTGGCACGCTTGGGTGTGGGCCTGGGTGAGGCCAGCTATGGCCCGGCCGCAGTCTCCATGATTGGCGATATGTTTCCCAAAGCCTGGCGCGGCCGCGCCATGGGCCTGTTCATGCTGGGCCTGCCGATTGGCATTTCGCTGAGCTTTATCGTGATCTCCAAGATCAAGGCGCTGACCGGCTCCTGGCAGATTCCCTTTGTGCTGGCCGGCATCGCGGGCCTGCTGGTGGGTGGTTTGCTGCTCTTCATTCGTGAGCCGGTGCGCGGCGCGCAGGACACGCCCGACACCGTCAAGCTGGCGAAACTGGAGAAGCCCTTTCGCAAGGTGTTTGCCGTCAAAACCTTGTGGTGGATCTGCCTGTCCGGCGTGACCGTGAACATGGCGTCTTACGGCACCAATACCTTCTTCAATTCCCTGCTGCAGCGCTATTACGGCGTGGCGTCCATGGATGCCGGCTGGATGGCTGCCGCCGTGCTGGGCCTGACCGGCCTGCTGGCCATGACGCTGGGCGCCTACTTGGCCGACCTGGCACACCGGCGCAACCTCAATGGTCGCCTGAAACTCGGTGCTTATTGCATGTTGGCAGCAGCCCCCTTGGTGGCGCTGGCGCTATGCGAAACACGCGGCAGTGATTTGCGCGTCTTCATGCTGCTGTATGGCAGCGGCTGGGTGTTGTTCTTCATGTACTACGTTTCGGTCTATACCGCCGTACAGGATGTGGTGGAGCCGCGACTACGGGCCACCGCCATGTCGGTGTACTTCGCCGCGCAATATCTAATTGGTTCCACCCTAGGCACCACGCTGGTGGGCGGGCTGTCAGACCACTTTGCCAAGCAGGAAATGGCCGCCGCCGGGGCTGTGGCCATGACGGATACCTTCAAGGGACTGGGCCTGCACTTTGCCATGTTCATGGTGCCCATCATGTTATTGATAACCGGGCTGGTACTACTGATGGCCTCACGCAGTTTTGCGGCCGATGCGCGCCAAGTGTCGCAAATTCCTGCAGACGCAAGCCTTAACTTCACCTAACTTTGCAGCCAAATGTAGCCGCTATTCATACACCTCGCCTACCCTGCAGGCCTCACAACTTCGATGAAGACGGATCGTGCGAAAAATCCTGACGGCTTCCCTACTGGTAGTGCCTCTGGCTTGCATGGCGCAGGCTCAAAGCATAGTCAAGCCAGGCCCCACAAACTATTCGGTGCAGCCCGCACTTGGCGCTGCCATTCCGGGCGATGACGGCAATCGCGAGAAGTTGATGGACCGCCTGCAACTGGACAAGGGGCAAAGCGAATTCTGGTACAAATTCGAAGCTAGGCTAGATGCTTACAGCAAGCTGTTTTATGAGGAGAAACCGCCGGCAGCTTACGCTTCCGACACGGCACCAAGGCAATTCGCGCGCCTGACCGACAGCTTTCAAAACCGGCTTGCAGCGCTGGAAGAAATCGAGGAAGCTGCCAAGGATCTGTATGCCGTGCTCAATACGGATCAGCAGAAAATTGCGAACCAATTTCTTCTTTCGACGGTACCA
>CAIQYP010000052.1 GCA_903876045.1 uncultured beta proteobacterium
GCGCAAGGCGCCTAAGAACCGAGCCTTCATTGTGTAAGTCCAATCATTTCAAAAAAACAGATACAACAGATACGCCAGAGAAACCTGTTCTGACTTGGGGGCTCATTCTCTACACTCAAGGGCTTGGCCTGATGTAAGCCGCGTAAAGTCCAAAGAGGTGTGAATCAGAAGTGCAGAGGTCACTTCTCTGAACCGGCCGGACTTCGTCAAAACACACCTATTTAGCCATCGAGACGCTCTGGGACGACTTCGTCGAAGGAAATGCCTGTACTGGCCACAATGGCTCTGCGCAAGGCCTTCCATTGGGCGGGGTTTTCGCTGGAATCAAGCCAAAGCCAGTGGCTCTTGCCTTGGTCACAGGTGATCTGTAGAAGCATCATCACTTGCATGTCCAGAATGCACGCCATAGTGCGCACAGTGCGGTCTTGTGCATCGGTCCAATACCATTGCTCGCCATCCCAACGCAGTTGCCCTCTGGATGCGTTGTGCCAGGCCATGGCTGCCAGCAAGACTCCGAGAAACAGCGCAATCAGAACGGCGAACGAAGATAGGCCCCAGCCCTGCTCGGTAATGAATCCTACCCACACCAGCAGCGCTAGCAGCGCCAAAGCGGCCAATATGCGCCTTTGCCAACGCGTGGGAGACAACACCCATGCAACAGCGGGGGGCCGGTGCATGGCGAACGGACGGTAAAGCGCGTCTTAGATGCGCTTGAACACCAAAGAGCCGTTGGTTCCGCCGAAGCCGAAATTATTCTTCAGCGCCACGTCAATGCGCATGTCGCGTGCCGTGTTGGCGCAGTAGTCCAAATCGCATTCCGGATCCTGGTTAAACAGGTTGATGGTCGGCGGACTCTTCTGGTGGTAAATCGACAGGATGGTTACGACAGACTCCAGTCCACCCGCACCACCCAGCAGATGGCCGGTCATGGACTTGGTGGAATTCACTACCGTCTTCTTCGCTGCATCACCTAAAGCCGCTTTGATTGCGTTGGTCTCGTTGATGTCACCCAGCGGCGTGGAAGTGCCATGGGCGTTCAGGTAATCGATCTGGTCGGGGTTTACACCGGCATTGCGCATGGCGTTGACCATGGCGCGGCGTGGACCATCCATATTGGGAGCGGTCATGTGACCGGCATCGGCACTCATGCCAAAGCCAGCTAACTCGGCATATATGCGGGCACCTCGCGCCTTTGCGTGTTCGTATTCTTCCAGAACCACCACTCCGCCACCTTCGCCCAGCACAAAGCCATCGCGGTCGCGGTCCCACGGCCGGGATGCAGTCGCGGGGTCATCGTTGCGGGTGCTGAGCGCGCGCATGGAGGCAAAGCCACCCACGCCGAGGGGAGAAATTGTGGCCTCAGAACCACCGGCAATCATCACGTCAGCATCACCGTATTCGATCATCCGGCCAGCTTCACCGATGCAATGCAGACCCGTAGTGCAGGCCGTGACGATGGCAATGTTGGGGCCCTTGAAGCCGCACTTCATGGACACATGACCAGCCGTCATATTGATGATGGAAGCCGGTACAAAAAATGGTGAAATGCGACGCGGGCCGCGCTCCATCAATTCGGTCCGGGTATTTTCGATCAGCGGCAAACCGCCAATACCAGAGCCGATCACGCAACCAATGCGCGTGGCTTCTTCTTCACCCAATGCGTCGCCAGTGCGCAGACCGGCGTCTGCCACTGCCTGCATGGCTGCAGCAATGCCGAAATGGATGAAAGTGTCCATAGTGCGGGCTTCTTTGGTCGTCATGTATGACTCCAAATTGAAATCACGCACCTCTCCGGCAATCTTGCAGGAGAAAGCAGACGCATCAAAGTGGGTAATCAACCCGATACCCGACTTTCCGGCCAACAGATTGGCCCAAGTCTCAGGGACCGTATTACCGACGGGACTGACACATCCCAAACCAGTGACAACAACACGACGACGGGACATAGGATTTCTGTTTCAGCGGTTCGTCAAAGAAATACCGGCAAGCGGTATGAAAAAGTTGCAAATGAAATGGGCCTGACTGCCTGACGAATAAATCGCTCAGAGCTGCAGGCCCATTCGGCAACGCCCACGGGAAAAACCTTATCAGGCCTTCTTATGCGTGTTGGCGTAGTCGATGGCGTTTTGCACAGTCGTGATTTTTTCAGCGTCTTCGTCAGGAATTTCAATTCCGAACTCGTCTTCCAAAGCCATCACCAACTCCACAGTGTCCAGCGAGTCAGCACCCAGATCAGCCACGAAGGCCTTTTCATTGGTGACTTGCGACTCTTCAACACCGAGTTGCTCGGCAATGATTTTTTTGACGCGTACTTCGATATCGCTCATGTGTTCACTCTAAGAGTTGTTAAGAATCCGAGATTTTACCCTTGCTGGAGACACATTCCCCAACAGAGCTACCGAACGGATGAATCGGTAATTTTTCATAGTCTACATGTACATGCCGCCGTTGACGTGCAATTCTTGACCCGTCACATAGGATGCTTGCGGGGAAGCAAGGTAACTCACTGCGTGGGCAATGTCTGAGGGCTTGCCCAAGTGGCCTAGCGGAATTTGCCCCAGCAAGGCCTTGTGCTGATCTTCGCCGAGGCCCGCGGTCATGTCGGTATCAATAAATCCGGGCGCCACGCAATTCACCGTGATGTGGCGCGAACCCAGTTCGCGGGCCAAGGCACGCGTCATGCCGGCCACACCAGCCTTGGCAGCAGCATAGTTGGCTTGACCAGGGTTACCAGATGCCCCCACCACCGAAGTGATGCTAATAATGCGGCCATAACGCTGCTTCATCATGGTGCGCATTACGGCACGACTCATGCGAAAAACACCTTTAAGGTTTGTGTCCAGTACGGCATCCCAGTCTTCATCCTTCATGCGCATGGCCAAGGTGTCGCGGGTGATACCGGCGTTGTTCACCAGCACATGTAATCCACCGTATTCTTTGGCCACAGCGTCGACCAGAGCCTCTGCTGCCGGACCGTCCGTCACGTCCAGGGTGCGTCCATCACAACCGGGGAATCCAGCCAAGACTTCACGAATCTTATTGGCACCAGCGTCGGTAGTGGCTGTGCCAACGACCTTCAGACCCTGACGGGCCAGTTCCAGGGCAATGGCGGCTCCAATGCCGCGCGATGCGCCGGTTACCAAGGCTACCTGCCCTGCGAATTGGACTTCACTCATGCCAACACTCCCTTAACTTCTTCCAATGTTGCAGGGTCAAATAGAGCCCATCCCGTCATCTCAGCATCGATACGCTTAACCATGCCGGCCAGAACTTTACCCGGGCCGCACTCTACCAAATTCGTGATCCCCATGGCCTTGATGGCCTGCACGCATTCCACCCAACGCACCGGGCCAAAGGCCTGGCGGTATAGCGCATCGCGGATGGCGTCCGGGCTGGTTTGCACCGCAACATCGATGTTGTTGACCAGTGCAATCTGCGGCGCAGCAAAGTCGATTTCGGCCAACCTTGCACGCAGTTTTTCGGCTGCAGGCTTCATCAGGTTGGAGTGAAAAGGTGCCGATACAGGCAATGGCAGCGCGCGCTTTGCTCCATTGGCCTTGAGGAGTTCACAGGCTTTCTCCACGGCGGCCTTGCTGCCGGAAATAACTGTTTGCGCTGGGTCATTGAAATTCGCCGCCTGCACAGACTCCAAAGAGCCTGCGCCAAAAGATTGCGTCACCTCCAAGCAACCAGCGGCCACCCGCGCGGCGTCCATGCCCAAAATGGCGGCCATGGCACCCGTACCCACCGGCACTGCTTCCTGCATGGCCTGTGCGCGCAGACGTACCAGCGGCGTGGCTTGCGCAAGTGTCAAGACATTGGCCGCAACCAAAGCCGAATATTCGCCCAACGAATGACCGGCCACTACATCGGGCTTGACTCCGACTTCGGCCATCCAGACACGGTATGCCGCTACAGCGGAAACCAGCATCACCGGCTGGGTATTGGTGGTCAGCGCCAGGGTTTCCTTTGGGCCTTCCTGAATCAGTTTGGAGAGATCTTCACCCAGGGCGTCAGAAGCCTCCTGCAGAGTCTGAGCCACGACGGGGTGTGCGCCCCACCCGTCGAGCATGCCTACGGATTGCGAACCTTGACCCGGGAATACAAATGCAAATTTCTTCATGGGAATTTCCTAGTGAGAGCCCGCGCCAGACAGAGATTAGCCGGGCGTTGACAGGAGGGACTAGAACTTCAAAACCACCGCACCCCAGGTGAAACCGCCACCCACGCCTTCGAGCATCAGCGTCTGCCCAGGCTTGACTTGGCCAGCCCGCACCGCAGTGTCCAGTGCCAGCGGAATCGAAGCGGCAGAGGTATTGCCGTGCTGATCGACGGTGACAACAACCTTTTCCATAGGCAGTTTGAGCTTGCGCGCAGTGCTTTGCATGATGCGGATATTGGCCTGGTGCGGAATCAGCCAGTCGATATCGGCAGCCGTGAGGTCGGCCTTGGCAAGGGCCGCACGTGCGGCATCTTCCAACACACCGACTGCCAACTTGAACACTGCCTGGCCATCCATCTTGAGCAAAGGATCGCCCAACACTTTGCCACCCGATACGTGACCGGGAACGCACAGAATACCGACGTGTTTGCCATCGGCATGCAAGTCGCTGGCAAGAATACCGGGAACTTCGGACGCTTCCAGCACCACGGCACCAGCACCGTCACCAAACAGCACACAGGTAGTGCGATCGGCAAAGTCCAAAATGCGCGAGAAGACTTCTGCACCTATAACCAGCGCCTTATTTGCAGCACCGGTTTTGATCATGGAATCGGCCACGCTCAGAGCATAGACAAAGCCGCAGCACACGGCTTGCAGGTCAAACGCAGCACCACCGGCGGAACCCAACTTGCTTTGCACAATACAAGCAGTGGACGGAAACACCATATCCGGTGTACTGGTCGCAACAATAATGAGGTCAATTTCTTGGGCTGTGACACCAGCCGCAGTCAACGCACTTTTTGCCGCCTCCACTGCCAAATCGCTGCTGAACACGCCTTCGTCAGCAAAGTGACGCGCCCGGATTCCGGTACGCTCAACGATCCAGTCGTCGGAGGATTCAACGCCCGTAGCGGCCAGTTCGGCCACCAGGTCGGCATTGGTCAGACGGCGCGGTGGCAAAAAGCTGCCTGTGCCTGTGATGCGGGAATATCGACTCATGGGTATGGGGGCAGACGCTCGCTCAGATCACGACATCGGCAGGTTCGGCCAGAAGTGGCCTTGCCTTGGCAATGCGAACCTGAACGCGGTCCAACAAGTTGTTTCGGGCTGCATCATACGCGCGGTTCAAGGCGTTGCCGAAAGCCAGCACATCTGCCGAACCATGACTTTTGAACACCAGCCCGCGCAGACCCAACAAGGCAGCACCGTTGTAACGGCGGTGGTCAAATCGTTTTTTAATGGCACTTAGAACCGAATACGCAACAATTGCAGATATTTTGGTCCAGATATTTCTGGAGAACTCGGCTTTCAGAAAAGACGAAATCATGGATGCCAGGCCTTCGCTGGTCTTCAGCGCAACGTTGCCAACAAAGCCATCGCAGACCACGATATCGACCACGCCCTTGAAAATGTCATTGCCTTCCACATTGCCATAAAAGTTCAAATCGCCGGATTTACTTGCTGCCCGCAGCAATTCGCCGGCTTTCTTGATGACTTCATTGCCCTTGATGGCCTCTTCACCAATATTGAGTAAACCGACCGATGGCGCATCGTCATCCTTCAGCACAGACACCAAGGCCGAGCCCATCATGGCGAACTGCAGCAAATGTTCAGCAGTGCAATCCACATTGGCACCCAGATCCAGAACGGTCGTCGCGCCACCGGTTGAATTGGGAATCTGCCCTGCAATGGCCGGGCGTTCAATGCCGTCAATGGTCTTGAGGACATATCGTGAGATAGCCATGAGTGCACCGGTGTTGCCAGCTGACACCGCGGCTTGGGCAGTTCCGTCTTTAACCTGCTGAACTGCCACCCGCATGGACGAATCTTTCTTGCGACGCAAGGCTACTTCCAGCGGGTCATCCATCGTGACCACTTCACTGGCGGGCACTATATTGGCGCGAGGGTGCGAAAAACCACGCAATGCCTCTGGCAGGCCCACCAGAATAAGGTGCGCCTCAGGGTGGGCTTCCAA
>CAIQYP010000053.1 GCA_903876045.1 uncultured beta proteobacterium
CAGGTTCACCATGTCAAACATCTTGAAATTTTCAATCCCGCGAAACAACACGGCCAGCATGATGAAGGGCAGCACCATGGGCAGCGTGATCGACCAGAACTGGCGCCACTTGGAGGCGCGGTCCACTTCGGCGGCCTCGTAGATGTAATCAGGGATCGAGCGCAGACCGGCCAGGCAGATCAGCATCACATAGGGCGTCCACATCCAGGTGTCGACCAGGATGATGGCCCAGGGCGCCAGCGGCACTTCGCCCAGCATGGAGAAGGAGGACGGCGACACACCGGTCAACAGCGCAACGATGGCGTTGAACAGGCCGGTTTGCGGCTGGTACAGAAAAGCCCAGAAGTTGCCCACCACAGCAGGGGACAACATCATGGGAATCAGGATCAGGGTGGTCCAGAAACCGTGGCCCTTGAATTTGCGATCAATCAGGTAAGCCAGGGTGAAGCCGATCAGGGTTTGCAGTGCAATGGTCCAGAACACAAAGTGTGCGGTGGTCTGCATGGCGGCCCAGATGTCGGGGTCGGTCAAAATGGTGACGTAGTTTTCAATGCCCAAATCGGCCACTGTCGCGTTGGGCCGATTGGCCCGGTAATTGGTGAAAGACAGCTTGATGGTCCAGATCAGCGGAAAGATATTGATCGCCAACAGCAGCACCATGGTCGGGGCAATAAAAATCCAGGCGATGGAGCGGTCCGACAGGCCGCGCAGTCGACCGGCCAACGGCGGTGGCGTAGCTTGGACGATGCGGTCAACCAAGGGTGTTTGAACGGTCATAGCGGTACGGCCAATCAAGAAACAAGAGGGGAGTTCTGAACCCGCTCTGCGCACAGCGCGCAGAGCGGGAACACTTTCGAGATCAGGAGAACAGCGTGGTCTTACTTGACCTTGCCGTCGTCTTTGAAGACCTTCTTCCAGTCAGCCACAAGGCCGTCGAGGGCTTCTTTGGCGGTGCCCTTGTCGGCCACGACAAAGTCATGCACACGTTTCTGTTCAGCCAAAAGTAACTGCGCATAGGATGGCTCAGCCCAGAAGTCCACCACCTGATTCATGGATTCCTGGAAAGCCGCCGCATACGGAGCACTCTTCAAATAGCCCGGATCTTTCAGCACCGCATTGTGCGCAGAGGAGCCACCGATGGCTTGCCACTTTTTCTGCACTTCGGGATTGGCAAACCACTTGATGTAAGCCAACGCTTCGTTGCGATTGGGCGAGTAGGACACCACCGAGATTCCCTGACCACCCAGTTGCACGCCCTTGGATTTTTCCGACGGGTTGACAAAGTAGCCAATCTTGGCGCCACCCACTTGCGGGTCTTTGTCCAGACCCGGGAAGAAGGCGAACCAGTTCATCATCATGGCTACCTGGCCGGACTTGAATGCATCCAAACCTTCGCCCATGTAGGAGTTGGTCAGGCCCGGAGGCGTGCTGCCCTTGTAGATGGACTTGTAGAACTCCAGGCCTTTGACGGCATCTGCGGAGTTGACGAAGCCGTCGAGCGCATAGGGCTTCTTGGGGTCTTCGTACTTGAAGCCAAAGGGGTACAGCACATTGCTCACGCCCATGGTGATGCCTTCAGAGCCACGCTCGGTGAAGATGTAGGCGCCATACACTTTCTTGCCATCGATCATGCGACCCTGGAAGAACTCGGAGACCTGTTTGAACTCGGCCCAGGTCTTGGGAGGTGCCAGATCACGGCTGAATTTCTTTTTGAACTCGGCCTGAATTTCGGGCTTGCTGAACCAGTCTTTGCGGTACGTCCAGCCCAGCGCATCGGCCATAGCCGGCAGGGCCCAGTAGTTGGGTGTGTTCTTGGGCCACTCGGCATAGCCGACCACGGTGGCCGGTGCAAAGTCGGTCATCTTGATGCCTTCTTTGGCGAAGAAATCATTCAGCTTGACGTAGTGGCCGCTCTCGGCCGCACCACCGATCCACTGGCTGTCACCAATGATCACATCGCACAGCTTGCCTTTGGAATTGAGCTCGTTGAGCATGCGGTCGGCAAAGTTGGGCCATGGCACAAACTCGAACTTCATCTTGATTTTGCTCTGGGCCGTGAAGTCTTTCGACAACTCGACCAGCGCATTGGCCGGGTCCCATGCAGCCCAGCAAAGGGTGATGGTTTTTCCTGAGCATGGGCGACTGACGCGCCGAGACTCAGCGCTGCAGACAGTGCCACCGCTGCCAGCGCGGGTAGCTTTTTCAACATCTTCTTCATAAACCGTTCTCCTCGAAAGTATTTAAATAAGTCAAACACACCAACACACATCCGGCCACCGTTTCAATGCAGGTTTTCGGCAGTCAAGATTTCTACACGCGGCTGCACCACGCTTTGCACGCCACGCACGTTTTCACACAACCCACGCAGCACACGCGCTGCGGTAAGAACGCAATAATGAATATCCTGGTGCAGCACATAAGCCAGGCTGGCATCGATCAGCATGGCCTGATGCGCCGCAGTTAAATCGTGCGCGATGAGGGGCACGCTTTGGCCTAGGCCCGCCAGCTTGAGCGCACGCGCCAGACCGGCACTGGCCAGCCCCACGCAATACAGGCCGCTCAGGCGCGACACATCAATGCCGCTGTCCAGATAGCTGAGCAGCGCACTGCAGGCACCTTCATCGTCTGACGGAATATCAGGCAGACGCACCACAGACAAATCGCTAAAGCGCTCTTCAATCACCTGAACAAAACCAATGCGGCGTTCGATCTCACCGGACAATCGGGTGGTCTGCGACGCCAGCAAGAGTTGTGTGCTCTGTGTCGCGTTCGCCATGCGCCCCAGCAACAGCCCGGCGGTGCGACCGGCAGCCCGGTTGTCGGCACCGATAAAAGCCTGGCGCATGGAGCCAGCCACGTCCGTGAACAAAGTTGCTACATGCACCCCGGCACGCACATGGTCGTTGATGGCGAGCTTGATGGCCGGCACATCCGGTGCGATCAGCACGATGGCATCACAGTCGGTGACACGTGAAAGTTCCAGTGCGAAATGGGCCGGGTCTTCGGCCGAGAAACGGTAAGTGACCTCGGTGATGTGTTGATGACGAAAGTCACCCGCAGTTTGCGCAATGTGCCGCTCCAAGTCGTCCAGAAACGGGGAGTTCCCGTCCGGCAACACGTAGGCAAACTTGAAATTACCCTGGCTGCGAGGCCTGCCGCGCGTAATGGCGGGGGCACCCAGGGCGCTGATGGCATCCAGCACCTTGCGCTCGGTCTCCGCATTCACACCCGGGCGCCCGTTCAGTACCCGGTCCACCGTAGCCGTACCGACGCCTGCGCTTCGGGCAATTTCAGCAATGGTTACGGGTGATGACATGGACTGCTTGATGTTCGATTGATGGGCAGTCTAGGTACATCAATAATTAAATCAATCAGGGTTTTTACTAGGCGGGATAACCTGGCTCCCGATCGGTGGCGATTGGCTGCCGATTCCTTGCTGCGCCGGACGGGCAAAGCAAATACATTCCTGCCGCATGCGAACGCCAAGGGGCAATGGTCGGCCTTCTAGTGCCTCTTTTACTTAGACTGCATCAAACCGCACGGGAATGTGTTGTGGGCAATTCGCATCCCAAGCAGTCACCGTAAAAACAATCACCTGCTCTGGTTTGGCTTGGTAATCGGCGGGCATCAACTGTGCAACGAGTTCCTTGTCCCCTTCAATCACTTCGGCATTGCCCCAAATTTTGATGCGTTGCCGGTGCGCGTAGTCCATCAGGAACAGGTGCGCTTTGGGGTTCTCCGACAGGTTTCCCTGCGAGATGAATTGCTTGTTTCCGGTGAAGTCAACAAAGGCCAGCGTGTGCTCATCCAACACTGCAAAAAGCCCGCAGGACCACCTCGATGCTGAATGTAGGGCTGTCCGTCCGCGTTGGCCGTCGCCATGTAGAAACTGGTTTGCAGGGCGATGAAATTTTTCAGGTCTGCTGTGATGGCTGATTCCCACGAACCACTTTGTTCCATGCGGGCATAGCCATGGCGAGACCCCTTGCGGGTTTGGATGGCCTTTACCGTTGGTGTAAAGGCGATATCGCTGGTGAATTCAAGTGTGTTATCCATACGTTAGAGCCCGACCAGGAATTCAGAGCGATTGCGCCATTGGCTCTGCACAGAGTAGGCCAGTGCGACCCGTGCCGGATCACGGGAGTTCCAGGCGTCTTCTGCCATTCTGACTTTTTGGATAGCAGATTCCAAAGTGAACGGAGGCAGTGGCGGGCGAGGCTGTTCGGTGTCGGGGTTCATGGTCACTCCTTCTTGATGTGGCGACGGGTTGCCAGGAATGCCGGCAACCCGGTCGGTTTATGCCGCCAACTTGGCCTGGACGACGGGGAAGTCGATGTCGGTCAGTGCAACGTTGTTGATGTAGTTGGTCAGCACATTCACTGCGACATTGGCGACAATTTCGACCACGGCTGCTTCGTCGAAGCCGGCCAGGCGCAAGGTGGCCAGGTCTGCGTCACTGACCTTTCCGCGGGACTGTGCAACGCGCAATGCAAACTGAAGGGCCGCCTCGGTGCTGGCATCTTCGGAGCGGCCATCGCGTGCCGCGTTGAGTTCGGCGCTGCTGAGCTTGGCAACATTGCGGCCCAGGTAGTCATGGGCCGAGAGGCAATAGTCGCAACCGTTGTATTCGGCAATGGTCAAGGCAATGCGTTCGCGCAGTTGGATGCTGAGCTTGCCTTTAGCCAAGGCGCCGTTCAGAGACAAATAGCCTTCCAGGGCGGCAGGGCTGTGGCCTACCAGTTTCATCAGGTTCGGGACTACGCCGAGTTGCTTTTGCACGGCAGCCAGCAGGGGCTTGGAGCCTTCGACAGAGTGGTCTACGGTAGGGATGCTGATACGGGACATGGTGATTTCCTTCAAGGTTTAGGGTGGTTTGAAACTTGTCTTCGCTGCGTTTTCAGCGAATGGATGAACTGTATTTAATTCATTCCGAGTAGAGAATCACCGATAAAATCAATTCACCATTCCATTTATCGGAATACTATGGACAGATTTCACCTGATCAATGTCTTTGTTGCGGTGGTCGACACCCACGGGTTTGCCGGGGCCGCGCGCAAGCTGAATATGTCGCCTCCGGCAGTGACCCGTGCCATCCATGAGTTGGAAACCCACCTGGGGCTTCGGCTCTTGACCCGCACCACGCGAACCGTTCGGGTCACCGATGCTGGAGAACGTTATGTGCAGGATTGCAAACGCATCCTGGCGGAATTGCTGGAAGCAGATGAATCCGTCAGCGGCATGCATTCATCGCCCAAGGGACGACTCACCATCACGGCACCCGTGTTGTTCGGCGGCATGCACGTCACCCCCGTGGTGACTGAATTCCTGACCCGTTACCCTGAGGTGAGTGCGTCCTGCCTGTTCTTGGACCGTGTGGTCAATCTGTTGGATGAAGGGGTCGATGTCGCCGTCCGTATTGGTGAACTGCCGGACTCCACCATGCAAGCCATTCGTGTGGGGCAGGTTCGGCGCGTGATCTGCGCCGCCCCCAGCTATCTCGCTGCCCATGGAATTCCGACCTCGCCCGATGACTTGCACGGTCACACCATCATTTCAGCCAGCAGCGTGACGCCCAATCCGGAATGGAAACTGATGGATAAAGGGGCGCTCAAAAGCGTTCGACTTCAAGCCCGCATGATTACGACGACCAACGATTCTGCGGTAGCCGCGGCGGTGAGCGGGTTTGGGCTGACACGCTTGCTTTCTTACCAAGTGGCGGAACATTTGCGGACCGGCAAATTGAAGACAGTGTTGCCGGACTTCGAGCCGGCAGCATTACCGGTGCACGTTGTGCACCGCGAGGGTCGGCAAGCGCCACAAAGGGTTCGCGCTTTTCTCGACTTGGCCATTGAGCGATTGCGTCAGGACACTGCACTCAATTAGGTCGATGTAATTTCAATGGTGTTTACAACGCATTGCTGTCGGTGAAGCACTTCATCAGAGCCGGAGAGTCGCTACCATGGTCGCATTTCACAAACCAAGGCAAGGCCGAAGTGGCACTGCAATCAGGGAGCCATTGTTAAAACCCCCGCTCTCCCCCATTCACAAACCCCGTCATGACCCTTAGAAAATTCGCGCTCGTCTGCGCATGTCTGGTCACTTGCGGCCTGCAATGGAGTTGCACGACCATAACGCCGCCTGCAACCCTGTCGTCCCAGACGCTCGACACGAGGCAGGCACCGCAATACAAACCCGGCGATTTATCGGAGCAGTACGCGCAGTTGGCTGCCGCGGGTGGACGCGTCATGCGCTTGCAACCCGAGGCATCGGCGATTCGCATTTATGTCTTTCGCGGCGGCCGCGCGGTCAACCTGGGGCACAACCATGTGCTGTCAGTGCCGGAGTTTGAGGGCTTTTTTTACTGGGCCGAGCAGGGCGCGGCGGCGGCGCGGTTCGATCTGGTGTTCCGTCTGGACCAGCTGGTTTTTGACGTGCCCAGCCACAGGGCCGCGCTGGGCCCGGCCTTTGCCGCTGTGCTGTCCGATGCGGCAATTGCCGCCACACGCGAGCACATGCTGGGGCCGGAAAACATGCAGGCCGAGCGCTACCCGCTGGTGCGCATCCGTTCCCTGGGAATCACGGGCGAAACACCCAAGTTCGCGGCGCGTATAGCTATCGAGCTTCACGGCCAGACACGCGAGATGCAAATCCCGCTTAACGTGACCGGGTTGCCGCAGCGCATTAACGCCAGTGGCTCACTGGTGCTGCGGCAAAGCGACTTCGGGGTGCAGCCCTATTCGGTGATGGGCGGCATGCTGGCCGTGCAGGATGACGTGGTGCTGGAGTTCAACCTGACGGGTGAGTAACGCCACCTAGGGTTTGCTCCCGATTGACACCCGTCAAGTTGTGGAGGATGGTGCAAGGCCCTGTCTGCCACACCGGAAAATCCCATGCAAGTCACGCCACGCCAACACATGGATACCGTCATGCAAGTCGCACTTCATGGCCAAGCCATGGCAGCCACGCGCCACGAGTTGCTGATACGCGACTCCTGGCACCGCTGCGTGCACGAACACCGGCTGGACCCGACACGCATGCAAGAGGCGGTGATCCTGCCGCAAGCCCGCCTGCGCGAGCACAAGGACCAGATGGAGGCACTTTTGCAGATCGCGCGCCACGGCCTGGAGTCGCTCTACAGCAAGGTTTCAGGCCTGGGTTATGTGGTGCTGCTGACCGATGCACGCGGCATAACAGTAGATTTCCTGGGTGACCTGGTGGCCGAGCCCAGCCTGCGCAAGGCGGGCTTGTATCTGGGCGCCGATTGGAGCGAGCAGCATGCCGGCACCTGCGGCGTAGGCACGTGCATCAGCACCGGCCAGGCCTTGACCGTGCATCTGGACGATCACTTTGATGCCACCCACATTCCGCTCACCTGCACCAGCGCGCCGGTGTATGACAGCGCAGGAAGCCTGAGCGCGGTGCTGGACATATCGCAACTCAGTTCCTCGCAGCCAAAGGAGAGCCAGCACCTGGCCCTGCAGTTGGTGACCATGCACGCACACGACATCGAGAATGCCGCCTTTCTATACCGGCACCGGCGCGACTGGGTGTTGCGCCTGTCAAGCGCGCCGCAGTTTCTGGAAGTGCAGCCCGAATACCTGTTGGCGCTGGATGCCAGCGGCCGTGTGGTCGGCCACAACCGGCGCGCGCAACTGGCCTTGCAAAGCTCAAACAAGGCGCCGCTGCTGGGGCAGCGCTTTGAGGATGTGTTTGATCTGCCATTTGCCCGAATCGGCAGCTACGTGATGAACCAGCCCAGCGACCAACGCGCGCTAATGCTCTCAGGTGTACGGCGCCTGCTGTTCCTCTCGGCCACACCCCCGCCGCCCGCTGCCGTTGTTGCGCGCGCTGCGGTGGCCAGCAAACTGCCCGCAGCCCTGGCTGCGCTGTCAGCAGGCGACCCGGCGCTGGACCGGCAGATTGAGCGCGTGGCGCTGCTGGTCAATTCGCCCATCAGCCTGCTGGTGACCGGCGAGACCGGCTCGGGCAAAGAATATTTCGCCAAGGCCGTGCATGCCAGCGGCGCACGCAAGCAGCGTCCCTTTGTCGCGGTGAACTGCGCGGCCATCCCCGAGGCGCTGATCGAGAGCGAGTTGTTTGGCCATCTGGCGGGCAGCTTCTCCGGTGCCAGTGCGCGGGGCAAGCGCGGCCTGATTCAGGAGGCGGATGGCGGCACGTTATTTCTGGATGAAATCGGCGACATGCCGCTGCCCCTGCAGGCGCGCTTGCTGCGCGTGCTGTCCGAACACGAAGTACTGCCGGTGGGCGCACTCAAACCCGTGCCGGTGAACATCCGCGTGATTGCCGCCACCCATGCGCCGCTGGAGGCCATGGTGCACGCCAGGCGCTTTCGCGATGACTTGTATTACCGCCTCAACGGTGCGCACTTCACGCTACCGCCGCTGCGTCAGCGCGCCGATCTGGGCGCCACGATAGACCGCATGCTGGGCGAGCACAGCTTGACGGCTGAGGCGCGTACGCGCTTGATGACCTACGCCTGGCCGGGCAATCTGCGTGAGTTGAAAAACGTGCTGAACTACGCCGCCAGCATGAGTGGGGACCGCATCATTGACCTGCAGGATTTGCCGGAACTTTCACAGGATGCTGACAAGCCCGCTTCGTCCACCCACCCTTCGACGCAGCCAATTCCCACACAAGCAGGGGCCGCCGCACTGCTGCAGGCACTGCGCAACGCGCATTGGAATGTGAGCGAGGTCGCGCGTCAAATGGGCTTGTCACGCATGACGCTGTACCGACGCATGAAGCGCGCCGGCATCGTGGCACCGAACCGCGAATAGTCAGCCCTGCTTTCACAGCAGGAGAGCGCGCCCTGCGCATGCACTGATTCCATGCGACTGCAAATCAGGCGCTCAACCAATACAGCAATTTTTTGTACAAGACCAGCGGATCTACGGGCTTTGCGATGAAGTCGTTCATGCCGGATTCCAGGCACTGATCGCGATCTTCCGTAAAGGTATTCGCGGTCACGGCGAGTATGGGTCGGGTCGTGTAACCGGGCAGTTGGCGAATGCGCCGGGTCGCTTCCATGCCGTCCATGTTGGGCATCTGTAAATCCATAAGCAACAGGTCGAATTGTCGCTTCTTGCAATGCTGAATGGCCTCCAGGCCATCCTTTGCCACGGTCACATGAAAGCCCACCAACTCTAGCAACATGGTGCCCACTTCCTGGTTGAATGAGTCGTCCTCGACCAGCAGCACGTGGCGCCCGGCAACGGCGCTGCGAAGTTCGGCCTCTACGCCATCCAGCGCATCAGACTGGTCTGCATCGGGCGGCCGCTCACTTTTAAGCAGGGTGCAGGTAAACCAGAAAGTGCTGCCTTGCCCCGGCGTGCTGATGGCGCCGACTTCACCGCCCATCAACTCCGCCAGCTTGCGGGTAATGGCCAAGCCCAGGCCGGTGCCACCGTATTTGCGGGTGACGCTGTTGTCGGCTTGCTCAAAGACATTGAAGAGTCGCGCCAATGCGTCTTGCGCAATGCCAACGCCCGCGTCTTCCACTTCAAAGCGCAGGTCGACTGCATCATCTGTTTCGCGTAAAAGCAGGGCACGCAAGGCAATGGCGCCGTGCTCCGAGAACTTGATGGAGTTGCTTGCATAGTTCAACAAGCATTGCTGCAGACGGGTGTAGTCGCCCACCAGATACGCGGGTAGTGCAGCCAGTTGAACCGTGAAGTGCAAGCCCTTGGCCTGCGCGCGGTCGCGCAACATCGTGACCACATTATTCAAGAGTGCTTCCACTTGCACCGGTTGCTGCGCGAGGGTGAGTTTGCCCGCTTCAATTTTGGCAATCTCAAGAACGGTATCTACGATTTTCAGCAAATGCTCGCTGGCCAATTCCAATTTGGCGAGACGCATTGACTGCTCTGGAGCCAGACCGGATTTGCGAATCAGGTAAGCCATGCCGGTGATGGCATTGAGCGGCGTGCGAATCTCGTGCGACATATTGGCCAGGAACTCACTCTTCGCTTTGTTGGCGGCCTCTGCGGCACGCTTGGCACGATGCAGTTCACGCGCTATCGCCTTGCGGGTCGTGATGTCGGTCACAAAGGCAATGAGTCGCTCAGGGCGAGCTTCGGTTGCGTGCTGGTAATACGCAACCACCTCGACCGGCACCAGGCTGCCATCCGCCTTTAACTGGTCATATTCAACATGCACAAAGTCTTCCCGGCGCGCACGCTCAACGAACGACTTGAACGCTTCGGCATCAAAATTGTTAATGATGTCCGTCACCTGCATTCCAGGCATTTGCTCCGCCGCGTAGCCTGACAGCACCGCCGCAAAATGGTTTGCGTCCAGTATCAGACCCGTGGCCACGTCCACCCAGTAAATACCGATGCCCACGCTGTTCATAGCAAACTGCGTGTCGCGCAATTGGTGGTTCGCGGTCTGCAACTCGACCGTGCGCTCAGACACCATGCGCTCCAGGTTGAAGCGGTGCCGCTCCAACTCTTCATTGTTGTTACGCTGCTCGGTCACGTCGTCGTACACGCCCAGGATGCCGACCACTTTCCCATGGACATCGCGCAGTGGCACTTTGGATGTCTGCAGCCAGATGGTCTTGCCTTCCGGTGTGGTTTGTGGTTCAACAAAGCGCAAACGCTCCCGACCAGAATCCATGACGGCCTGATCGTCCTGCCGGTACAGACTCGCCTGTGCAGCCCAGCCCATCTCCTCATCCATGCGACCCACTACATCTTCTGCTCTGCTTCGACCTGCGTCTTGCGCAAAGAGGTCATTGCATCCCAGATATCTGCATTCGCGGTCCTTCCAGAACACGCGAATCGGCGCATGGTTAATCACGCTTTGCAGCAGCGCATTGGTAGCCGCAACAGTATTCAGTGCCTGGCGACGGCCCTTGCCAAGAAGGCCTACCAACACACCCAGGAGCGCGGAAATAATGCCACCCGTCAAACCCGTCACGACCGGTAACTGATGTTCAGCGTTTGAAAGAAAGCTTTGTGCCGATTGCGCTTGTAGCACCCACTTTCGCCCGTACACCTCCAACTCCTGGGTATGGATCTTTGCGCCATGGATATCCGACTCAACCAAGGAATAGAGTGCAACCGATGGGGATTGGGGAACATCTGGAATGACGGAGCCTACGTCGATCAACCCAGGATGCAAATCGCCCAGAGCTCCCGCTTGCTTCAGTGCGGCGAACAAATCATGCACGCGTAGCGTTACGGCTACCGAACCCAGAAAGGTCCTGTTGGGACCCTGCAGAAACACAGGAACGCGCACGACAAAGCCTGTCTTGTCGGACACCTCCTGCACCAAATCGAAAGGGCCACTGGCGGTCGGTAGACCGGTCGCCATGGCATAGCGCATGGATGCGAGATTGGCGGGCTGCGCGCTGATGTCCAACCCGTGCACCCCTTTGCTACTGCTGTAGGGCCAGAGGTAATCCGCGACAAAATACTCCGTGCGCTCGCCAGGCGGGTGGATGGCGAAGTCCGGGTAGCCCGCAGGACTGAGCGATGTGTCAGTCCGCACGCTGCGTTCGAATGCCTGCTTTTGCGCCTGGGTTACGTAGCGGGTGAACGCGATGTTCTTGATGCCCGGGTAGCGCTTCTCCAACTCCAGATGGTTCACTGCATCTTCAAACGCCTTGCGGCTGGTGGCGGGATTGACGATGAATAGATTGCGCAAGCCGAAGGCTATTTCGATATAGGCGTCAAGGCGGTGGGTCAGCGATTCGGAGAACGCGTGCGCTGCACGCTCCAGGCGTTCTTGCTCAAGTCGCTCGAGCAACTGAAGCTGAGTAAACACGAAATAGGAACTGATGCACAGACCAAACAGCCCCACCACGATGCCCCAGGCCCAATCGCGCAAGGTGTGCTGCATCCAACTCTGGGGCATATTTGTATCCTGAACTAATTATTGTTTGACGCGCCCACCAAAGAAGAGCGCATCTCGTTGATCAGAATATCGGTTTTATTTTTATCATTTTTGAGTTGAATCAAAAGACAAAGGCAGGCTCGGGTTTTCCCCGAATGCGCGGCCCGCACATACCCGCGCGGTGACTTAAGGAGGCGGCGGTAGCGCAACCGGCCAGCCGCCGGAGAAATCGATGATGGCGCCTGTCAGAAAGGTGCCTTGCATGGTCGCCAGATAGTGAATGAGCTCGCCGATCTCTTCAGGTCGTGCCAGACGTCCGGCAGGCACCGTCTGCTCTATGTAGGCCCGGCCTTCTGGTTCATCCACGAAGCGCGCTTTGGGGTAGTAGGTTTCGCTGTACAAGAAGTTGGGGGCAATGGCGTTCACCGGGATGTGGTGCGGCGCGAGTTCAATGCTGAGCGATTTGACCAGCGCATTGGCACCCGCCCGCGCAATGTCGGGAATGGCGCCGCCGCGCAAGGGCAGCCGGTTGCGATTCGATGAGATGAAAACAATGCGTGCTTTACCCTGTGCTTTGAGCCGGGGAATGGCGGCTCGTGCAATGCCAAACGGAAATACGACCAGGCGGTCCAACGTGGCTTGCAGGCTTTCCATCTCGGCCGCTTCGATTGAGCCGTGGATGGGCCGGTACGCATCGTTGCTAACCAATACATCCAGCCTATGGTTTACGGCCCAGGCGGATTCGACAATCTCGGCCGGAACCTGATCGGTCAGTACGACTACTTCCGGATGGGCACGTTGATAGTCTTCCTGTGCCTGGCGCACAGCAAAGGCGACGTCGTGCACCACGACCTGAAATCCGGCCTGGACAAGCGCCTCGACTGCAGGGGGCCCCGCAAATGCAAGCGCATTGGTAATGAGTGCAACAGGCTTGGATTCGGACATGGGAATGCAGTCTACCGAGGAACTATCTTTATTCAAAATCACCGGTCGGCCGGCACGCGTTTGCCAACCATGCGCTAAGCTCACCCGCATGTTGACACCCCCCACCCCAGACTTTCGCTCCGCCGCTTTTCTAAAACAGCATGCGCTATGGACCCAGTCCTTTTACGAGGCACAGTCGGTCGACCCGAGCGGCGGCATGTACCACTTCTATCTGGATGACGGGCGCGTCTACAACGCGACCACGCGGCATCTGGTCAGCGCCACACGCTTTGTCATCACCAACGCAATAGCCTTTGAGCTGAGTGGCGAGGCAAAGTTTAAAGAACGCGCGGTACACGCCCTGCGCTTTGTCGAGACCGCGTTTTATGACGCCACGCACGAGGGCTACCACTGGACCATCTCCTGGAAGGACGGCCAGGCCACACCGCTGGACCAGACTCGCCACATGTACGGCCTGGCCTTCGTCATGCTGGCGGCCGCCAAGGCCGTGCAGATCGGCATAGCCGGTGCGCAGGCCCTGCTGGAACGCACGTTTGCGCTGGCCGAGCGCCGCTTTTATGACGCCGCTGCGGGTCTGTACGCAGACGACGCCAGCGCCGACTGGACGGTGTCGGGCTACCGTGGCCAGAACGCCAACATGCACACCTGCGAGGCGCTGATCACCGCCTTTGCCGCGACCAAAGATGTGCGCTACATCGCGCGTGCTGAAGCAATCGCCCACAACATCACGGTGCGCCAGGCCGCACTGTGCGGTGGCGGCATTTGGGAGCATTACAGCGCCGACTGGAAACCTGACCTGGAATACAACCTGCACGACAGTACCAACATTTTCCGGCCCTGGGGCTTCCAGCCGGGTCACTTCACCGAGTGGGCCAAGCTGCTGTGTCTGCTGGATACGCACCTGCACGCGGACTGGCATCTGCCGCGCGCCCGCGAGCTATTTGACCGGGCGCTCGCCGTGGCCTGGGATGCAAAAAATGGCGGCATCCACTACGGTTTTGGTCTGGATGAGAGCATTTGCGACGCGGCCAAATACCACTGGGTACAGGCCGAGTCCATGTCGGCGGCGGCCTTCCTGGCCCTGCGCACCGGCGACGCGAAATACTGGGTCTGGTACGACCGGCTTTGGCAATATTGCTGGCAGCACTTTGTCGACCACCAGCAGGGTGCCTGGTTTCGCATTCTCACGGCTGACAACTTCAACCTGACGCGCGAAAAGAGCCCGGCCGGCAAGACCGATTACCACAACATCGGCGCCTGTTACGACGTCTACAACGCGCTGAACCCCGCGTGACAGGTGTCGCGCCTTCGGGTGTTACAGCTGTAACGCTGTGACACCTGTGGCGCAGCGCCAGACTGATACAAATCAAGCACTTACGTGCGCTTGAGGATTGGCACGGATATTGACTCTCTCAGTGCAGCAGGCCCGCATTGAGGCCTGCATCACAGGAGACGATACCGATGACACAACCCACCCCGTCACAACGGGCCAGTGCCTGGCTGGACGCATTTGGAGCTGCGCTGGCCAAGCGCGATCTGGACGCCACCACCGCTTTGTTTGAAGACGATTGCTTCTGGCGCGACCTGGTCAGTTTTACCTGGAACATTTGCACGCAAGAAGGCAAAGGCGCCATGCGTGCCATGCTGGAAAGCCGTCTGGCCGATGTGGCACCCAGCGACTTCGCGCTCGAAGGCGAGGCCAGCGAAGCCGGTGGTGTGATCGACGCCTGGTTTACCTTTGCCACCCGGCTTTCACGCGGGCGTGGCCACTTGCGGCTTAAGACGTCGGACGCCGGCGACAAGGGCTGGACATTGCTGACCAGCATGGTCGAACTCAAGGGCTTCGAAGAGAAGACCGGCAGCCATCGCGTCAAGGGTGCGGAACACGGTGTGCACCCCGGGCGAAAGACCTGGCAAGAGCGGCGTCAGGACGAACTGGCAAACCTGGGCTACAGCGAGCAGCCCTATGTGGTGATCGTTGGTGGTGGCCAGGGCGGCATTATTCTGGCGGCGCGCCTGCGCCGTCTGGGGGTGCCCACCCTCATCATCGAGCGCAACGAGAAGCCCGGCGACAGCTGGCGCAAACGCTACAAGAGTCTGTGCCTGCACGACCCGGTGTGGTACGACCACCTACCCTACATTCCCTTCCCGGATGACTGGCCCGTGTTCGCCCCCAAGGACAAGATCGGCGACTGGCTGGAGATGTACGCCAAGGTCATGGAGCTGAACTACTGGGGCTCCAGCACCGCCACCAAGGCGCACTTTGACGAGGCAACGCAAGAGTGGGTGGTGGAGGTTGACCGCGCCGGTGAGAAGGTCACATTGCGGCCCAAGCAACTGGTGTTTGCGCTGGGCGTCTCGGGCTACGCCAATGTGCCCAAGATCGAGGGCGCGGAATCGTTTGAGGGCGAGCAGCACCACAGCAGCAAGCACCCCGGCCCGGAACAGTACAAGGGCAAAAAAGTGGTGGTGCTGGGCTCCAACAATTCGTCGCACGACATCTGCGCCGCGCTGTGGGAGAACGGTGTGGACGTGACCATGATTCAGCGCAGCAGCACGCACATCGCACCCTCCCAATCGCTGATGGAGCTGGCGCTGGGCGGCCTCTACAGCGATCAAGCGGTGAAGAACGGCATCGACCACCACAAGGCCGATTTGATCTTTGCCAGCGTGCCCTACAAGATCATGCACACCTTCCACATCCCGGTGTACGACGAGATGAAGAAGCGCGATGCCGACCTCTACGGCCGCCTGGAAAAAGCCGGCTTCATGCTGGACTTTGGTGACGATGGCTCGGGCCTGTTCATGAAGTATCTGCGGCGTGGCTCCGGCTACTACATTGACGTGGGCGCTTCCGAATTGGTGGCCAATGGCAGCATCAAACTGAAGAGCCACGTCGACATCAAAAAGGTGAATCCGAAATCAGTGACGCTCACCGATGGCACCGATTTGCCAGCCGATGTGATCGTCTACGCCACCGGCTATGGTTCCATGAACCAGTTCCTGTCGGACATCGTGTCGCCGGAAGTGGCGAACCGCGTTGGCAAGGTCTGGGGCCTGGGTTCCAGCACCACCAAAGACCCCGGCCCCTGGGAAGGTGAGCTGCGCAATATGTGGAAGCCGACCAACCAGCCGCAGCTGTGGATTCATGGTGGCAACCTGCACCAGAGCCGCCACTACTCGCAGTTCTTGTCGCTGCAATTAAAGGCGCGTTTTGAAGGGCTGGATACACCGGTGTATGCACAGGCGGGGGTGCACCACCTGCGCTAGATTGCACAAAGGCTGCGACAGCGTTTGCGCGCCGTCGCAGCCTTTTTTTTCTTACCTTGGCTTAGAACTGAACGGCCTGGCCGGTGGTGGCGCTTTGGGTGGCGGCATCGGCCAGTTTCTGCGCAGCCACACCATCGGCCACGGTGGTGCGGAAGGGCGCACCACTTTGCAGGCACTCAAAGAAGTGTTCGATTTCCAGGCGGTAGGCGGCGGCGTAGCGCTGCAGGAAAAAGGCTTCGGGTTTGTCGGCATGAATGCCGGCTGCATTCCATTGCACCACTTCGGTGGGCGTGTGGTTGCCGCATTGCAGAAGGCCGGTGGAGCCCAACACTTCAAAGCGCTGGTCGTAGCCGTAGGCCGCGCGGCGCGTGGTGTTGATCTGGCACAGGCGGCCCTTTTGCGTGCGGATGGTGACAGCGGTGCTGTCGTAATCACCCACCGTTTTGATGGCCGGATCGGTCAACACCGAGGCGGTGGCGCTGAGCCAGGCGGCTTCATCGCCATCGGCGCACAGAATCCAGCGGAACACGTCAAAGTCGTGGATCAGCATGTCGCGGAAGATGCCGCCCGAGGCCTTCATGTATTCCACCGGCGGAGCGCCGGGGTCGCGGCTGGTGATGACCAGCATTTCGGGCGTACCGATTTCACCTGCCAGCAAACGGCGGCTGGCGTCGTTGAAGGTGGGATCGAACCGGCGCTGAAAACCGATCATGCAGGACACGCCTGCCGCCTTGACGGCTTCGCCGCAGGCAATGGCGCGTGGCACCGACAGGTCCACTGGCTTTTCGCAAAAAATGTGTTTGCCGGCAGCGGCAGAGCGGGTGATCAGGTCGCTATGGGTGTCGGTGGACGAGCAGATGGCCACGGCATCCACGCTCTTGTCGGCCAGCACCGCTTCAATGGACGCCACCGTGGCGCCATGCTTCTGCGCCAGATCAGCCGCTGCAGCGGGCACCGGATCGAACACGTACTTGAGTTGGACACCGCTCAGGGCAGCCAGGTTGGAAGCGTGAATGCGACCAATGCGGCCGGCGCCAAAAACTGCAACATTTTTCATGGGAAATTCCTAAATTCTCGGGTTTGACATTGCGCGCCTGAAGGCGGCGACCCAGCGACTATAAAGGCTGGCTGGTATTTTGAAAAGAAATTTCTAATAAATTTGCATTTTTCAATTTCGTTTCAATTGATCTGTCGCAAAGCATTCTGCTTTGGGCAAAAGTGCACCTCCAACGTTAGCCCTAGCGCGTCTGCCTGGATCGCTCCAGCCGTTCCAGCGAGAGCCCTTGTGCCTTGAGTCGAAGCAGCAGCGCGTCATAGGCTTCCGCGCTGACTTGCGGAGTGCGGGACAGCACCCACAGGTATTCGCGCGTGGGCTCGCTCACCGCCACCAGTTGGTAGGCCTCATCCAGATCAATCACCCAGTAGTTGCCCCACACCATGGGCAACCACGACAACCAGGCCGGTGCAAAGCGTACCTGCAACTTGGGCGAAGTGGCCGCACCGATTTGTCTCGCCTCGCCTATAGCCTGATCCATTTCGCCGTTCTCCTTGCGGCAGCGGTTGACTACCTGCACCGTGCCGTTTGGCTGCAGGCTGTATTGCGCGCTGGTGTCAGCCACGCATTTGCTCTGAAACCGGTTGGGGTACTTGGAGATCTCATACCAGGTGCCCATGTAGCGCGGCACATCCAGTGCGGCGATAGTCGCCAGCGGTCCGGGTTGGGCCGGCGCCGGCGCCGTCGCGGGTTGCGCGTGCGCAGCCGGGAAGGTCAGACAGGCGCACAGTGCAATGCAAAAAAGTTTCATGGATTCAATCTATGTAGCGGTTTGATGCGAAAGACGCAACGGCTTTCGCAGTTTTCACATGGACCGCATGTTGGGAGTTTGCCAGTTTTCGTCAAAGCCGATTTTGAAAATTTCACGATGCGTCGTAAACTTTGTCCCGGTCAGTCAACAAACCAAAAATACAAGAGGCAGTCGTGAAGAATAACTCCGTAACGAGATATTCCCCTGAAGCGGCGAAGGTCGTGGTCAAAGTCCTCTTTGCAATTTTGGCTGTTGAACTCACCATCATGGTTTGTTTTGAGTGGGTGCTGGTGCCGCTGCTAGGCCAGGAATTTCCCAAGTGGTTTTTTGAGTTTGGCGATCCTCTTTTGCTGGTTTTGCTCCTTGCGCCGATCATCTATCACTGGGTGGCTCTGCCAATGAGGGATGCGCAGAAAAAGATCCACGAGATGGCTTACCACGATGCCTTGACTCATTTGCCAAACCGGAGACTACTTAACGATCGTATTACGCAGGCCATGGCTGTGAGCAAACGCAAAGGTTGCTTCGGCGCACTCATGGCTCTTGATTTGGATAACTTCAAGCCACTGAACGATGATCATGGCCATGTTGTTGGCGACATGTTGTTGGTCGAGGTTGCCATGCGACTGACATCATCCCTCAGAGAAGGCGATACAGTCGCGCGGTTTGGGGGTGATGAGTTCGTTGTGGTGTTAAGCGAATTGAGTTCCGATCGGCAGGAAGCGATGGCTCAAGCTGAACGCGTGGCGGAAAAGATTCGGTTAGCTCTTGCAGCGGATTATTCGCTCAGAGTTTCAAAGCCAAATGGGGCTGATGTCTTGATCAAACATCGGTGCACAGCAAGTATTGGCGTCGCCTTGTTTATCCAGAAAGACCCCGATGACTCTGACTTGATGAAGCAGGCTGATGCAGCAATGTACCAAGCCAAAGAATCAGGCAGAAATTCCATTCGCTTTTTTCAGGACGCCGGCAACGTGTGACGACCATGGGGCCGCTGCGGTCGAAAGCGCATTAGGATCTAGCGCCGATGGCGCATCAATTCAGTATTTCGTCCAGTCCATGCGTGAGTTCGTGCAGTTGTGGAATGGGTGGCAACGGTGTACCGTCCGCTGCCCCTGCATCCGTATCCGGCAACACCCAACTGGCAGATATGCCGAGGCGACTTCCCACATCATGTGGATAGTGCAAGTGGATATCCTGCGCGGACCCTTCCAACAGCAAGTTGCGTGCATGCCAGGCGCTCAGGTGCACCGTTGCAGCCACGGTCGAAAAATGGGGCGCGGCCAAGGGGTTTGCAATGTATTGCAAGGGCTCAACCAATGTCTGCGGAAAATTCCAGAGTGTTGCCAACGCAGCCGAGACATTCAGATAGTTAAATCCCAGCGCATTGGTTTCACTACGCGCACGTTCTGCACTAAGCACATGCACCTGCTGGTCCAGCGCCACCGTGGCCGCAGGCGCCACACTGTGCAGATGCAGTTGCCCGATGCCGTGCATCAGGCCCAGCGCAAACACCTGGTCGCGGTTAACCGCGCTGTGTTCGGCCAACCAACGCGCGGTGCAAGCGGTGTAAAGGCTATGGGCCCAGAACTGGCGCATGTCGATGCCAGGCATATTTACATAAATGCCCATCAAGCCGCCGGCCAAAACCAGATGCCGCACCATCGCCAGGCCCAATATGCGGATTGCATCTTCCACAGATTCGATAGACCGGCTTACCTGGAAATAAGAAGAGTTGGCCAGCCGCAGCAGTTTGGCACTGAGCACAGGGTCGGCTTCGATCAGTTGGGCGATTTCACCCACGGTCACGTCTTCAGCACCAAAACTTGCGATGACCCGTTGGGTCACACGTGGCACGGTCGGCAATTTGCTGGGGTGATCGATCAGAGTCTTAAGATCCATGCGAACTTCCTGTAGCTTGCGATGTTGGTAATGTGATGCGGAAACAGGTTCCGTGACCAAGGTTACTTTGAACCTCCAGAGTCCCGCCATGGCGCTCCACAATTTCCCAGGAAATCGAGAGGCCCAATCCGGTGCCCTGACCTACCGGTTTGGTGGTGAAGAAGGGCTCAAAAATACGTTTTTGCGTTTCAGCCGACATGCCGGCACCCGTGTCAACTATTTCAATCCAAACGGAATCTTGCAAAGAACCGGTACGCAGGGTGATGGTCCCTCGCTCTTGAATTGCGTGCGCCGCGTTGACCAGCAGATTCACAAAGACCTGGCCCAGTTGTGTGGAGCTGCAAAGCACCGGCGGTAGCGTCGCAAATTCCTTGATCACTTCTGCCTTGTACTTGAGCTCATTCCAGGTCACCTGAAGCGCGCCCTCGAGCACCGTTTGAATATCGACGCTCGCCCAGTCCACCGTATCGGCGCGGCTGAAATCACGCAAATCGCTGACGATTCGTTTGACCCGTGCCAAACCTTCCTTGCACTCGCGCAGCAGATCCGGCGCGTCCTCGCGGATGTAGTTCAGCTCCGCATGTGCGGGCAGACTCTCGATGCTTGCACGCAAGTCCGGAGGCATGCCGGCCAGCGTTTGCTCATAGGCGGCCAGGAGCGTAAGCATGTGCTCCACATAGCCTGTCAAGGAGCCCAGGTTCGAGTTGACAAAGCCGATCGGGTTGTTGATTTCGTGGGCGACCCCTGCCGCAAGTTGACCCACTGCCGCCATCTTCTGGGATTGGAGCAGGCGGGCCTGCGTTTGCTGCAGCTGGGTGAGGGATTCGACCAAAGCCTGCCGCTCGCTTTCCAGCGCGCGATTCGAATCTGCCAGTTCGTGCGTACGCTCTAGAACCCGAGTCTCCAGCAGCCGGTTGGCCGCTTCAAGCGCGCGCTGGGCATCGTGCACCTGCGCATTGGCCTCCGTCAGCGTGCGGTTGCGCGCGGTTAGCAAAGAAAACAAGTCCACCAACGCTGCGTTGTACACCGCCTGGGGTGCTCCCTTGGAGGTATCGAGCGATTCAAAGGCCTGAGCAGCCGTGTCGCCCTTGCGAATGGCCAGCACTTGCACGGCCAAACGTTTGTCTTCAGACAGGATGTGAAACGTCAGCCAGCTGGTCAGAAACTGCAGCAGGTCATTTCCGCTGAGGGATTCGCCTTTTTCATACTGCGCCCGCATCTGGATGACTTCATCCACAAAAGTCTGGTGCATATGCTGGTGCTGCGCGAAGTAGGCCGGCAGCACCTGGGCCTGCTGCATCAGGTCTTCTTCGAACTTGAAGTGGCTGGCCGCATAGCGAACCAATTTGTCCAGCAAAGGTCCAGCCGCGCTTTGTGCATCTTCACCGCCGCTTGCCAGGTGGGGTGCAGCCGCATTGATCATCTCTACGAGCGCCTTGTGCTGGTCATCCACCGCATCCAGTCCCGTCACAAAATGCTCGCTCCAGGCCATCAGGTTCATGGTTCAACCTCCTCGTCAGTTGCGTGAGAAATCGGCAGGGTGACGCGGAAGGTGCTGCCCGCATCAGGCGAGGATTTCACGGTGATGCTGCCGCCATGCCGCTGCACAATTCCGAAAGATATGGACAGCCCCAGACCGGTGCCCTGGCCCACCGGCTTGCTGGTGTAAAAGGGCTCAAAAATTCTCGCCTGTTTATCGGGCGCAATGCCACAGCCGGTGTCCTGTACCTCAAACCAGACGCTATCGTCGTCCATACCCGTTCGCACGGTGATGGTCCCGCGTCCGGTAATAGCCTGCTCCGCGTTGGTCAACAGATTCATCACCACCTGATTGATCTGCGAAGCCACGCATCTAACCGACGGCAGGGGCACGTATTCCCGCACCACATCGACTTTGTATTTCAGCTGGTTCCACACCACGTTGATGGTGCTTTCAATTCCAGCCTGCAAATCGGCGGGCTCCGCTGTCGTATCACCGGTACGCGAAAAGTTTTTTAGATCCGCGACGATCTGGCTGACCCGCTGCACCCCTTCAATCGATTCATCAATCAGCTTGCTAACATCCTCCACCAGATATGCGTAATCGATGTCTTTCTTACGCTGCTCAATATCCTGCAAAGCCTGGGCTACGGCGTCTCCATGAACATGCTCCACGTTTTCGTAGGCGCGCACAATCTCCAACAGTGAGCTGACGTATGCCGCCAACGAGCCCAAGTTGGATTTCACAAAACCGATGGGGTTGTTGATCTCGTGGGCCACGCCACTGGCCAACTGGCCGATCGAAGCCATCTTCTCCGATTGCAGCAACTGCAGCTGCATGTCTGACAGCCGTTGATTGGCCTCCACCAATTCATCGACACGGATTTTGAGCGAGGCTTCGAGCCGCCCGCGCCGGGCAATGCGCCACAAGTCGTTGCCCAACAGTTGCAATGATTCCACATCAAAGCTTTCGTAAGGAGTCGCCTTGTTGCCAACGCCCAGCATCATGCACACCAACCCGTCTTCCAGCACAGGTACCGATATCAACCGCGTCATGGGCGCGTGACCTTCAGGCAAGCCATGCTTCGCAGAATGGCTTGCGTAGTCGTTGAAAATTACGGGGGCGCGGTTGCGCATGCTGTCGGCCCAGACGCCGGCCTGACTGACCGGGTAATGTGCGTCGAATGCGGCAGTGCAGCCCCGGAGTGCCCCTGCGGTCCAGGTTATCAACTCCAGGGTTTCCTGGTCTTCGTTTACAAAATGCAAAAATCCGATTTTGCTATCCGTGAGTTTTTCCGCGAGTTCCAGCCCCGCGGTTAAGAACTCTTTTTCCGGCAGTTCGCCGGCTAGCGCATTGATGCGCAATAGCGCTGCGGTTCGTTCCTTGGCGTGGTAGCGATCGGTGATATCCAGACTCAAACCGGCCAGAAAGCGCTGACCGGCACCGTCATCAATCACGAACATGCTGGTCTCGTTATGCCGATTCTGAAAAGTCTCATCAAACACACGGTATTCACCTGCGTCCAGAACTTCCTGATCCAGCAAGGTAACAAAGTCGGCAAAATCCTGCGGAAAAATATCGTGTGCCGATTTACCAATCAGGGTGGCGGGGACCACTCCGAGCACGGCACCCAATTGCCGGTTGGCCATCAAAATGCGCAGACTGCTGTCCTTGACAAAGGCGGTGCCGGGCAACTGATCAATAAAGCACTGCATCAACAATTGAGACTGATGCACCTTGGCCTCCAGCAGGCGCCGCTCAGTCACATCATGAATAGCCGACACCAGATAGGTTTGGCCATTGAAACTAAGAGGGCTGGTGAACGCTTCCACATCACGCACCTCACCGTTGGCCAACCGGTGTTTGGCATCCAGATGCGATCCCTCCACAGTCGCCAAACGCGTCAGGGCTTCGCGGATTGCCTCAGGCTTCTGAACGTTGATGTCCTGCACAAATTTGGTGGTGATGGTGGAATGGTCCCAACCATAAAAATTCATCGCACGAATGTTGGCGTCGACTATGCGTCCATCGCCTGGGTCGATCACCAGCATCGGCATGGGGTTGCTGGCAAACAGTGCGTTGTAGCGCACCTCACTTTCCATCAGCGTAAATTCGCCAAGTTCGCGCTGCTCGGCGCGATCCAGCGCTTTGAGTGCTGCACTGATGTTGTCTGCAAGCCCGAGTAACAGTTCCCGCGTGCGCTCGTCAAAGGCAGCGGCCTCCTGGTTATAGACCGACAAAACACCACAGACCTCTTCACCTAAAAACAGGGGGATCGCAGCGGAAGAGAGCCATTGCTCGGACGGCGGCCATTGACGTAAGTTTTCGGCAGGCGGGGCGTCGCGCACATCGTCGGACCAGATCGCCCGACCTTGTGCCACCACCGCCCCCACCATGCCCTGGTCTGCAATCGTGCTGACTTCTGAAATCGAGCGCAACCAGTCCTGAGAGTTCCAGCCTTCGCCGCTATGGGCCTGAGGCCAGAGGCGCTGGTCACCGGTATCCAGCATGCCGATCCACGCCAGTTGCAAGCCACCCGTGGAAACCAGAATGTTGCACACGGCCTCAAACATGGCGACTTTCCCGGTGCAGCGAATGATGACGTGGTCACAAGCCAGCACCGCTGCATACAAGTCCATCAGGCGTTGCTGTTGGTGTTCTGTTTGCATGGTGTGTCCTGTTTCCTGGCTCGTGAGGGTTGGCGCTCAGGTGTCAGCAACGCGCCGGGAGTGGCCGGCCAAGCGTTTGTCGCGCAATTCAATCACGGCGGTAAACATCTTGATCGGGGTGAGGAAGTTGGCTTTCATCCCGCCGTTGGCCTGATTCCACATTGGCTTGCTTGAGCTCCGCCGTGCGCTCCTGGACCTTGAGTTCGAGACTGGCGTTGAGGATTCTTAGCTCTTCATTTTGTGCTGCCACCAAGGCTTCAAGGCGCTTCTTTTCCTGTATCAGCGCGCTGCGATCCAGCGCATCCTGCACGGTCAGAATGATGTCGTGGTCGTCCCAGGGTTTGGCGATGTAGCGGTAAATTTCACCGCGGTTAATGGCTCCGGTAATGGACGCGAGGTCGGCATACCCGGTAAGTAGCAAGCGCAGAATGTCAGGCTTTCGCTGGCGTACATGCTCCAGAAACACGACGCCATCCATGTGGGGCATGCGCATATCGGAGATGACCAGATCGATGGGCTCGGTCTCCAGAAGGTCGAGCCCGGCTTGGCCGCTCTCGGCGGCCAATACCGCAAAGCCGTGCGCACGAAACAACCGGCGCAGTGCCGACAAAATGCTGGGCTCGTCATCCACACACAAGATGACAGGGCGCTTGGCGCCTGTAGAGGCAGTTGCGGCAGTTTCGGTCATTTGTTATTGGCTCCCGTCAGAAGAGTCCCTTTTCACGGATCAGAAATAGGTGTAGCCGCATTCAAAATAGTGGCCACATCACCCAAAGACTCCATGACGCATTCCAGTGTACCCCCAAAGGTCTGCTCCCTATGCGCAGAAAATGCCCGGGCCAGGTCGTCCGTCGCGAAGTTGGCACTGGCGTGTTCATCTAGTCAGCTTTATTGCGTGCTGGCAGCCATACACAAAAACGGCTGCCTTTACCCGGCTCGCTGGTGACGGTGATTTCTCCACCATGCTGCTTCACGATGTCGTAGCTGATGGACAAACCCAGCCCTGTGCCTTTGCCGACTGGCTTGGTTGTAAAGAATGGTTCGAATAACCGGCTCAGGTGCTCCGGCGCAATGCCCGCTCCGGTGTCCTCGACACTAATCCACACCTTGTCGGCTTCCACGCCACTGGCCAATGTGATGCGCCCCTGGGTATCAATGGACTGAACGGCGTTCATAAGCAGGTTTAAAAACACCTGGTTGATCTGGGCTGCGTTGCAGTAAACCAGCGGCAGCTTGCCGTAGGCCTTGACAATTTCGGCCTTGTACTTGAGTTCATTCTTAATCACATTTAGCGTGCTTTCCAGGCCTGCCATCAAGTCAGTCTCCTGACATTGATTGCTGTCCACGCGTGAGAAATCTCTCAAGCCCTGAACGATGTGCTTGACGCGACCCAGTCCATCGACTGACTCCTGCAGCAACATGGGAATGTCCTCCTGCAAAAAGGCCAAATCCACCGCGGCGCGTGCATCCTGCAGGGCTTGACCTGGCAGCACGTCGGGCTGTGCGCGGGCCTGCTCCTCATAGGCATGGACCAAGCCCAACAGATCCTGCACGTAGCGCGACAGTGAACTCAGGTTTGAACTGACAAAGCCGATCGGGTTATTAATTTCGTGGGCGACCCCTGCCGCAAGTTGGCCAACCGCTGCCATTTTCTCGGACTGCAATAACTGGCTTTGGGACTGTGCGAGTTGCCGGTTGGCGGCTTGCAGTTCGGCATTTGTGACCTGCAAGGCCGCTTGCGCTTGTTGGCGCTCCCGCAGGCTGTCCAGCAGACTGCGCCGAACCTGGCGCAGGCCCAACATGCCCAGCAGCCAGATGCAAAGGCTGCC
Organism: uncultured beta proteobacterium; assembly: GCA_903876045.1. Taxonomy (GTDB): domain Bacteria; phylum Pseudomonadota; class Gammaproteobacteria; order Burkholderiales; family Burkholderiaceae_C; genus Allorhodoferax. Next base: position 25,760 of record CAIQYP010000053.1, read on the forward strand.
GCCGAGGTTGGTTATCAGTTGGTTGCGCAGGGCATCACGGTAGGGCTTCCAGGGTATTGACGCGCTAATACCGCCCCGCACATCGCCCACCTGGTAGCCCTGCTTCGCATGGCAATTGACACAGGCGGGCTCGGTGATCAACGGCCGCATCAGGCGGAAATAAGTCTGCCCCTCGATCTCATCAAGAGCCGCGCGGTCCGTCGCCCCGCGCTGAAAGGACTGCAGGGCCTGCGACTCCCATGCATCCGCAGCGTTGGCCGGACGCAAGGGCATCAGACTGGTGATGTGGCCACGCGACCCGTTCTCCTTGTTCCCTATCTCGTGGGCCTGCCGGTTCATGTAGGCCGGGTTAATCAAGGTGAGTAGCCGTCCTGAGGGCGTCACGACATCGCGCTCTCGCGAATCGGCCAGATCCGGATTGGGTGGCGTCTGCTCAGTCACCGGAACGTAGATTCCGCCATGCATGGAGGCCCAGCGGCGATAGATCACGTCTTTATGCAGGCTCTCTTCGGCCGAGGCCCTGGCGCTGCCCCAGGTGGCGGAATAGGTTTGCCAACCAGACCAGCACGCCAGCAATAGCAGCACAGCAGTCCAACACATGCCAAGCCACCGGAAACCGCGATGGATTTTGCGATCTTCGACTGGTTCAGAGTTGTTCGTCATCGCGTGATTCGTGCTTTTTGTTGACTGTACTCGACCTGCAAGTGTGAAAACTCATTACAAACCCCAAGGGTGAGAAAACTTGCGCGATTGGTTAGCATGGGCAGGTCCAAACACACCCAGTCCTGATGCAGCACTACCGCCAGTGGAGCGCAGCCTTTGCCTCCTATTTCACTATTTTGGGCCTATGGACCGCGTTCGGCCCGAGTGCGCTCATGGCCTCAAACCCCGGTGCTGCGCCGTTGGCTCTGGCGGCGATAACGCTGGCCTACTTTGTCGCTGCGCCCTTTGTGCGCGCGGTGTGGAACCGTTTCGGATTCGCCAAGACCATTGTCTTCATGGGCGGCGGTGTCTGCGGCAGTTTGTGCGCTGCGGCCATCGCACCGCAGTGGATGGCCTGGTGCGTGCCCATGGCATTTTTCTTTGGCTCCGGCTCGTACACGCTGTGTGAAACCAGGATGCTGGAAGACCTGGCCCATGCGGGACAGGGGCATGCCTTCGGGCGGGCGCGCAAATGGGGTTCGTTCGGCTTTCTGGCCGCAGCCTCGTTAGGGGGTGCCGTGTTTTCGTTGGGCAGTGTGGCTCGCTCCTTATCCGGGTTGCTGGCGCTGTGCGCACTGACCTATTTCGCATGCTGCGTTGCGCTGGCGCTGGTCAGCCGAAAGACGGTCGGTGCAGCAGCGGCGGGCGCTACAGACGCCGAGGAAAGCGCTACTCGCAAGGTGGGCCCGGTGTTGGCGACCAGCCGACCGGCAGCGCAGAGCACACCGCAGCGCAAGTTCCTGGGCTCGGGGGCCGTGACCGGTTTGCGTTTGGCGGAAGCGATATCCACCACCTGGTTTGGCGCTTACTGGTTGCACACAGGCCACAGCCCGCTGGAGACCGGTCTGCTCTGCGCACTGCCGGTGGCTGCGGAATTTTGGGCCATGTGGAAGGGCGGCACTTTTCTGGCGCGCTACAGCCCCGCGGCGGTGATGCTGATCTGCTCTGGCGCATCAGCCCTGCGCTGGCTGGCAACACCGTTTTGTAGCCAACTGTGGTGCGCCGTGCCGCTGCAATCAGTGCACGCTTTCACCTTCGGTTTTTTCTACCCGGCATCGCTTTTGTGGCTCAAGCATGAGTTTGCCGACAGCTTCTTTCAGGCGCGCTATGCCTCCGAGTCAGTCGCCCGCGCGTTGACTGCCGCCGTCAGCTATATGGCGGCGGGCTGGGTCATTGCGTCTTATGGTTATGGCGCAGTCTATGCGGTGAGTAGCGCGCTGGCTGTACTGTGCAGTTTGTGGTGGGCGCGCGTGCTGCGCACCTGAGTCTGCCCTTGCCCATCGTCGGCACACGCACATCAAATTAGGGTTAAGCGCTGACGTCTGATGTGAGCGAAGCCTTGGCATGGCGCTGGTTGTTGCAGCGGCCGTGGCTGATAGCCAGGTTTTCGATATGGCTGCTGCCGCCTTCGCTCAGCGGTTGAATGTGTTCCAGCGTAGCGTCACCAGGCAGCACATGCTCGCCACACATCCAGCAAGGCACCACGCCATGCATTTGACGCGCAACCGTTTTATAAATTTTGTCTCGCGTGAGGCCTAGTTTGCTCATGACAGCAAGCATAGCGCTTCATTCCCGCGCTACCCACAGCGCAGGCTGCCGATGACAGCGGGGTGGATGGTGCAGTGAGGTAAAGGAGGAGCCCGCTTAAGCGGGCGGGGGACACGAACGGAACCATCTACCCCGCTGTCATCGGCCAGAAAATAGGCATGAGCGCAGAAGCCACAATGCATGTATTCCTGAACCTTTGAAGCA
>CAIQYP010000054.1 GCA_903876045.1 uncultured beta proteobacterium
CGAATTCTTCAGCCTGAGCAAACCGGTCATCGCCGCCGTCAATGGTCTGGCGTTTGGTGGTGGCTTTGAGCTGGCACTGGCAGCGGACCTGATCATCGCCGCCGATCACGTTGAGTTTGCTCTGCCCGAAGTGAAGCTGGGCATGATTCCGGATTCAGGCGGCGTGCTGCGTCTGCCCCGCCGCCTGCCACGCGCCATTGCCACTGAGTTGCTGCTCACCGGGCGCCGCATGTCGGCGCAGGAAGCGCAGCGTTGGGGTCTGGTCAACCAAGTGGTGCCGGCTGATGCCCTGATGCAAACCGCACAGGAGTTGGCCGCGCTGATCGTTCAGAATGCGCCGCTGGCACTGGCGGCCATAAAAGAAGTGCTGCGTGAAACCGAGGGCCAGACCGTGGCCGAGGCCTACCAGACTCTGCGCGGTGGCAAGCTCAGCAACTACCGCGCGATGCTCACCTCCGAAGACGCTCAGGAAGGCCCACGCGCCTTTGGCGAGAAGCGCGCACCGCGCTGGACTGGCACTTAGACCTTCAGCAAAAGTTGAAGTCCGCTACGGTTTCCGCCAGACCGCCGGACTGAACATTAAGGACCCGCGAAGCCGCTACTGACTTCACCCATCGGCAGGGTGACATGGTTTTGTTTTCAATATAGTTCTTCAAACTTTGATTGAAGATCGTCGATTTATTTATCGTGAAAATACTTTGTAGCGGATTCCCTGAATGTTCTTGTTAGCAAAGGTCAGGAGATGCGGAAAAATACCTGCAAGGCTTCACGGAATGCTGTTGGTCGGCTGCATACCAGTTGTCAGCAATAGAGCAAAACGTAGGCCCGTGATGCTGCGCAACCTGCCCTAAAGGAACGGAAGTTATAGGGTAACCAAGTTCACTGCCCATCAGGACTATATGCTGGGGATTCAATTTCTGAACTTGAGGTAATCATCATGACTTTCAAAGCCGAGATGCAGTTATTTATGAACGCCATGGCCTCAGCCTATCAGGGTGGCGATGCACATGCATGCGCGCAGATGTTTGTCACAAACAGTGACGCACCACCGCTTCTCGAATAGAAGCGGATTTGCCATGCCACCAAAGCAGCCAGCACTGGCAATTTGATCGCCCCCGGAGCTAAAGCCGAAGCGGCGTAGGAAAGTTGCTTTGAGGGCTTCCCCCCTTTACTTAGGGATAAATACTGCTGAAGATTGACTTACCTCAAGTTTCTTGGGGCTCTACATCAATCAATCAGGGGAATCGTATGGCTGTAATTGCAAGACGAATCGTGGTGCCAATAGCTGGCAAATCTGAGCTGGCATTGGAGAGAGCAAGAAGAGGGGCGGCAATATTTACGAAGGCGGGTGCTGCAGTGCGCGTTACCAAAGTAATCATGGGGGCTGATACCGGAAACATTGAGATTTTTGCAAAGTACCCAGACTTCAGCGCAGGAACTAAATCCTTCATAACTGCCTCAAAAGATGCCGATGCCATTGAACTGGCGAAGGAGCGGGAGGGCAATCCATCCGGGGAACTGTTCGGCCCGTACGTGTACCGCACGGTATTTGGTGAGATCACGGCCCAGCCAGTGCTGGTGCAACGTATGTATCAGATCTCACGACAGTATCTAAAGGATGCACTTGCATTGTTGCCCGAGGCCAGGGCTGCATTTGACGACAGTGTTGGAATGTCCGCAGTAGTTCCCGTCTTTGATCCGCAGATGGATCGACTCATCATTAGCTACTACGCAAATTCAATTGAGCACCTAGGGACGGTACTGGATACGCAGGCCATGTCTGAAGCCTTTCAGGCGGTTGCAACCAAGGCAAGCAAGTTTGGGAATCTAACCAGCGCCAGAGTCTTGACGGTTGTTTAAATTTCCCTTCAGCAATCACCAAGAAATCCAATTACAAAATTTCCTGTGGGAGTTCTAAATGGGTCCGAATTAGCTGGACCTATTGCAATTGCTGAGTTTCCAAGTCGGGCAACAGCTATGGAGTGGCATGAGTCCGCTGACTTGACTTTCCCCCGGCTCATCGCGGATTCGAGCGGTGGTTCCAGATTCGATGTGGTGAGCATTCCGGTCACGCTGCAGAACTTTGCGCCGCCTGCTGCTCCATTCAGTGTTTCTCCGCTTGAGCCCGCCACACAGTGTGGTTTTTTACATCTGCCTGTCCATTGGGTTGGTGACATGCACCCCTCTCCCATACGCATGTGGATATTCGTGCATCAAGGTGAGATGCATTTCGAGGCTAGCAACGGTGATTGGCGGCGAATTTCGCCGGGTAGCGCCGTGCTTTTGGAAGATACGGAAGGCATGGGCCATTTCAGCAAGGTACTGGGTGAACAGGCTGCCGTCCTCGCAGTTGCAAGATTGCCTCAGATAGCTCCCTGAATCGAGGTCTGCTGATTGCCAATTTATCGGAGAAGAATATGTTCAATTCAAAGCTTCCTACACACTTCAAACCCGGCGAAGGAACGAGCTATAAGCTTGGTCGGATGCATATGACCTTCAAGACGACCAGTGATAAAAACTGGAATGCGTATACGGTTTGCGAAGCCATTGAGCCACCAGAATCGGGGGCTGGATACCACCGCCATCCCACTTACGACGAAACCTTCATCATCTGTGAAGGTCACTATGACTTTCGGCTCGATGGCAAACTTTTGCAGCTAGGTCCAGGGGATATTGTGTTTGTGCCCCGCGGTACACCCCACGGATTCATCAGCCAAGGTCCTGAAGTGGGACGTCAAATCATCATCAGTTCTCCAGGAGGTGTGTTTGACGCAATGATTGCAGAGGTGACCATGCTGGACACCGGAACTCCCACGCAAAGAGCATCGGATGAGGCCAGGGCCATCGCTGCAAAGTACGGATTGGAATTTCTGTCATCCTGAATTGGAGCAAAAGTGCCTAAGCCGCACGGCCGTGAGGCTGCCCGTGATGTGCAATTGGATGGCTGCCCGACTGGTCAAGTTCGGAAAGAAACATGTGACAGCTGGAAATGAATTTTATAAATTAAAGCGTACTGTACTGTCGTTACTTACAAAGTACCAAATGTGGTCGGACTTCAATAAACTGGTATGGCATTTCATCGGCACAATCAATAATTTTGAAGGCTGCGTCAATCAGGCGGCACACCCACATGACTGCCAACACGTTTGAAGTTCGTACAAGAAAAGCTTAGCTTGGGTCTCGCGACGCTCACAAGGAGGCGCGACCACCGGATGAAATTTCGACGGACTTTGCCCACCCAAGGCGCAGCTATTAAATCAAGCACGTGGCTTGCAAACTGTTGACTAACTACTACATTGAAAACAACAACGGCGCACACGGGAAACCGCCTCGGTCATGGTCACTTCCAACGGCCTCATCTATTCGCCCAAAGTGCCAAAAAATACCCGGAATCTGAAAAATTCTAAAAATTCACGCTACAAAGTGAATTAAAAATCATGTAACTTAGGCAATAGGCAAAATTAAATTGCAACTTAATTTTGATTAGTAGCTGAAAGCAAAAATGACATTTTTTATAAAGCCCTTGAAAAAGCAAAACACAGACCTGATCGAACCGATCCCTGTTGGCAAAGTGGAGGAATCAAATTGGGCAGCGTGGGCGGACTCTGTCGGCTTTCAAGATAGCGAACCATCGGATTTTCAAATAACGGACAAGCTACCCATCACGCCCGAGGAAAGCGAATCGATCGATGTGTTTGCTTGCGTGAACATGAAGAGTCACTGAACTACGGTATAGCCCAGCGGATTCAAGCTGGCGTTATAGAAGGCAGCGCTGTGACGCTCTAGTGCCCATTTCA
>CAIQYP010000055.1 GCA_903876045.1 uncultured beta proteobacterium
GATTACCGCCGCCCTGTGGTCGCCGACCCTCAAGCGCAACATCGCCATCGCCAAGATCGACGCGCCCTATTACGACAGCACAGCATCGCTTTGGGTGGACCTGTACCTGAACCGCGAGTTGCAATGGGAGCGGCGCAATGTGCGCAGCTGGATTGTGGAACGGCCGTTTTACTTTCCAGCACGCCGCCGCGCAACGCCACCGCCCCTGCGCTAAACGCCACCGACAGCAAGCCGTGACACAAATGCAACCCGTCTATTTCCAGAACCTGCCGGCATCAGGCAATGCGGCAGTGCGCACGGCGCTCGACTCGTGCAAGCCAGGGTATGCGTTGCCACGCTACTTTTACACCGACGCCGATCTGTTTGCCTATGACATGCGCCACTTCGTGATGGCGCATTGGCATTGTGTAGGCCACGTCAGCATGGCACCAAATCCAGGGGACTATTTCACGGCTGAACTTGCTGGTGAGTCATTCATCATTTCCCGGGGTGAAGACCACGCACTGCACGCGCTACTGAATGTCTGCCGCCACCGTGGCTCGCGGGTCTGCACCGAATCCCAAGGTCATGCGCCCAATGGGCGACTGGTCTGCCCCTACCACGCATGGACCTACGACTGTGCCGGTGAGCTACTCAGCGCACGCGTAACGGCAGATGATTTGCGCCGCGATCTTCTGCATCTCAAAAAGGTGCGTCTGCATGTAGAAGAAGGCATGATTTTCATCACACTGGCGAAGGAGCCGCTAGGCCTAGACCATGTGCGAGAAGCCTTTACTGCTTCGGCCAAGGTGTATGGCTGGGCCCGCGCCAAGGTGATTGCACGCAAGACTTACCAGATTCAAGCCAACTGGAAGCTGGTGGAAGAAAACTACCAGGAGTGCTACCACTGTGGCCCTGCGCATCAGGAGTACTCCAAGCGCCACACCTATGCACGCCCGCAAGCCCAGCGCGACGCACCGGACGAAGCCATGCGCCAACGCGATCGCGCTTTAGGCATCGGCTTGAAAGACCTCGACTTCTACTTCAACAAAGCCCGCCCCGGACAGGAGAGTGCCGACAGCATTCGCTCGGCCATGGCCGGCAATTTCGTCACCGGAAGCCGCAATGGCGCTGCCGTGGCCCCTCTAATGGGTGACTTCAAAGGCAAGGATTACGACGGTGGTTTCTCTTTCGTCGACGTAGGCCCCACCTCCAACTTTGTCGCCTATCCGGACTACGCCCTGCACTACCGCACCATTCCCTTGAGTGCAGATCGCACTGCATTTGAGTTGATGTGGCTAGTGGATCAGGACGCTGTGGAAGGTGTGGACTACCAGGTAGATGACGTCACCTGGCTGTGGGACTACACCAGCCAGGAAGACAAACGCATCATCGAACTTAACCAGTTGGGCGTGAACTCCGCCTTTTTTGAGCCCGGGCCGTACAGCCCGATGGAAATCTATGCGCAGCAATACAGCGAGTGGTACCTGGCTGCGCTGCGCCATGCCGTGGCATGAGCGGCTGACAGTGCAAGAATAGCGCGATCCCCGTACGAAGAGACTCCATTCATGGCAACCAAAACAACCCACCCTAAAGCAGCTGTCGCGGAGGCACCCACGCGCAGCCGCGAACAACCGGAAGTCCGGCGGCGCCTGCTGATTGAGGCGACAACGCGCTCGATTGCGAAGTACGGCTACGACGGCACCACGATAGAACGTATCTGCGCCGAAGGCGGCGTGTCGCGCGGCCTGATCAACCACCATTTCGGCTCCAAGGACGAGCTCATCCTGCAGTCCTACCAAACCCTGTGCGACGCCTGGACCACACACACACTGGACGGCATGCGCGACATGCAGGACCCCGTAAAGGCGCTGAAGTCCTGCATCGAAAATAACTTTGA
>CAIQYP010000056.1 GCA_903876045.1 uncultured beta proteobacterium
CGGACAGCCAACGCGTACAAATTTTGAGCGAGGTACTGGGCCGCACCGTCAGCTTTGTTGAGGTGTCTCAGGAGGCTGGTCGTGCCAGTATGGTTCAAATGGGAATGCCAGAAAAAATAGTGGAGTGGCTTGATTCTCTCAACGCGATCGTATCTGCCGGATATGCAGGAGCCATCAGCCCAGACGTGCAAACTTTGCTGGGGCGGGCGCCGATCGGCTTTCGTCAATTTGCAAATGACTACAAAAGGGCATGGCTGTGAGCACCGCAACTTCCGTCGCGGCCCCGCCGCTGGCACTCTTCTCATTGGGTAATCTTGTCATCGGCACGGGTGCATTTATTCTGGCGGGCATCCTCGGCAGCATAAGTGCTGATTTGGGTGTTGGCGTTCCCGCAGTGGGCCAGGCCATGACCGCCTATGCCCTGTCCACTGCCATGCTGGCGCCGTTGCTGCTCGTGCTCACAGGCCATTGGCGGCGCAAACAGGCAATGGCTTTGGCGTTGACTCTTTTTGCCGCCGGAAACCTGGTCTGCTCTCTGGCTCCGAACTTGACTCTGCTTCTGGCAGGCCGGGTGCTGATGGGGGCCGGTGCCATGTTCACGCCCATCGTGGCAGGGCTGGCCGTTGCAGGCACACCGCCGGCTCAGCGCGGCAAGGCCTTGTCATTCGTATTTTTGGGTATCAGCTTGAGCTACGTGGTCGGCCTGCCGATGGGCACCTGGTTGGCATCCATACAAAGCTGGCGCCTGCCGATTCAGGTGGTTGCAGCGGCGAGCATCCTGGTGTTGGCGGTGCTGATGCTGCGCGTGCCGACGAGTCTGCAATCGCCGGGAGCCACTTTCCGTGGCGCCGGTGCGCTGATCCGTCAACGGGAAGTGGGATTGCCACTTCTGCTCACCCTGCTCTATTTCACTGCCATCTTTACCCTGTTTGGCTATATCGGACCCGTGCTTCAAGCGCTGGGTCCCATGAGTGTGGGCCAGGTGTCGTTCATGCTGCTGGCAGTGGGCGTGTCGGGGGTGATTGGTACCCTGGTGGGTGGGTGGGCCAATGACCGATTCGGGCCGGTGCGAACCCTCAGAGTTCAGTTGTTCGTATTCCTGTTGGCACAACTAGCGGTGCCGCTCACCAGCGGAAACTATGCGCTTGTGTTGATGGTGATGTTGGCGTGGGGCACAGCCGGTTTTGGCATGATGCCTGCCCAACAGGCCAGGCTCGCGGTAGCCTCACCAGCCAACGCGCCGCTTCTGCTGTCACTCAATACGTCCATGCTTTATTTTGGAACGGCACTGGGTTCCATCGTTGGCGGGGCGGTCAGCGCGTCATTGGGATTTGGTCAAATCGCATGGGCTGGCGCGCCGTTTCTGTTGTTGGGCTTCGTCACGTTGCTGGTGCCATCACGAAAGAGTTGATGGGGGAGATGATCCGCAGCAAACCCAACAAAATGCAGGTTCCGGACGATCTTGATGAGGCGCTATTTCGGCTGCCAATGACGGCAGTCGAAGAGCGTGCCAATCAGTGGCGGAAGCGCCATTTTCAATCTAGAAGTCGTCGTACCGGGTCATGAAATGAATTACGCATTGCCGCCGGTCACCAGACCATCCAGTGCGGGTTTCTGACTAAATAGAAATCTGCAATTTCAAACGGCCATGCTCGCCGCTTACGGAAATCGGCACATTACCCATTGACAGGTTTTGCAATTGTGCCCGGATGGAAAGCCAGTTGGTCAACTTGTCATTCCATTCGACTTCGGATGGCAAGTCGCAAGACACCGATAGGTCAGCATCAACCGTACAAACATGGTCTCCAATAATGTGGGGAGCCATGTCTGATGCCACTTCGCTCAATGATTGCATCAGTGCCTGAATATGAAACTGCCGCATTTGGGCAGCCATGGCCGCCTGCACCGGGTCTGACGGAACCGATTGCTGTTGGCTCAAATCCATTACAGGTTTCCAACTAAAAAAACTTGGAGAGCTTGCCTTTGTGGCGCCAAAATTTTCCAACTCATGTCCATCGCGCACGCTATCTTCAATGCGTTGCGCCAGCGGTTTGGGCCTGGACGGAAGTAGTTGGCTTCCATCCTTTGGACGTTCGTAATTCAGTGAAAGGCTGATGGAATGCAATGATCCGCGATGCTCAACAGATGCGCCTCCATATTGCACCGCCAACAATCCAACCACGTGCACACCCAGACTGACCAATATGGCCAGTCCAAGGTGCCATTTGGTTTGACTACTGAAGTACGCCATCTATGACCGAGGGTGCTCCCAGTACCTGAGGCGCGGTTCCAATATAGGACGGGTCGCTGAGAACTGTCGGGTTATGGGGCAATTCCGTTGGCAATGTTGCAGTCACACCGGTGGTGCTCAGAGCACCACATGCCAGACTTGACAACCGTAATTCTGAGTCCAAAGCCCTCGTTAACACCGCCTGGCCGCCAAGGTTGAGTGCACTGCCGTCAGCCAGCGCAAAGGCTGGCACAAAGCGGGTGGACGGGCCGCAACTCGCCACCGCATTGGTTTGTGGGTCAATGCAATTTCCAGGTATGCCGTTCAAATTGCCAAAGCCATTGAACTGGAGTTGTATCGCCTTACCAGCCCACGAGCCATAGGCACCGCCGCTTGGGACTGTAAACGATGCGATCTGGGGCGGATCAAAACTAACGGGGCTGCCGGCTGCTGTAGTCAGCCACATGGTTTGATTCCACTGGTTAGTGCCGGTCTGGTAGGTGTAGTAATCAGGCGGTGCGGAAGGTTCGCAGTACGCATCCGTACTCAAGCAACTGCTGCCGCTTTTAACCAAGTCCAAGGTGAACATTCGACCACTGTTGATTCCACCCTGCCACATCGGGTTTGGAAGTGCAGCTGTTACAAGTACGGGACTGTTGGTATCGTCTCGAAGACCATTTGTACCGAACGTATAAGTTTTCTCTGCCGTTCCGCTGCCCCACTGACGATCGGTGGGAGTCGCAAACGGGCTGACCAAAAACGGAGTGATATCTGCTGCGGCTGCGGCAAGACTGGCATTGGTTGGGCAATTGCTCAGGCAATACAAGGTCAGCGCGTTGCTGACGGAAGGAAGCACCGTTGATTGCGAAAAATAATAGACGTCATCTGCGTTGGAATGATTATTCGCAAGGCTCGGGTTCATGCCCATGGTGTTGCCAGTAGGCAATGGAATGGTCAGGCTTCCCAAGGCTTCTGACCAGGCATTGATTGGCATTTGTTTGAAGCCCTGCTGGGCGGGAACCGGGCTCTGAAACGTAGTCATCAAGCAATTGTTAGAAGTGCAATCTTGCATGCCGATAACTTCAAAATTGCCAGTGACAGGTACACCGCCACGCGTCATAACCAAGTTCGAATTCCATTGAACAACCCAGTTACGGAAATCAAAATTATATGGAGCACTATTGGCCTGACCATTGCCGGCACAGCTGCTTCCACTAGGTGAATTTTGAGGCGATGGACCCGAGCCGTTTCCACCATTTACGAGTTTGCAACCTTCTCCAAACATGTTGAAGGGGACGCCAGAAATTGCACCCAAAGTCGTGCTGTGCCTTTGCCAGTTGATCAATTTGCCACTGCTCTTGTACAAGTTGTAAGTGGTTGTTTGATTTGGTCGGCCATCCGTAATACCGGTAACAGCCGTGATCTGGCCATCAGGCAATCCAGGTACGAGGCTCGGATCCATGCCGCCAAAATTCACACCCCAATAGCTGGCGTATCCGAAAACTTTTTGTCCAGCAGTCACCCCCGTTAGTCCACTTCCGGCGGTCGCAGTGAGCGGAAAACCGGGATGGGCTTGATCCACACGCGCTCCGCTTGTGGCGTCATATACGCCGTAACGCCACACTGACCTCTTGGCGTTTGCCTTGCTCCGATCAAAACACAAGTCACCTGAGAGGCCATCGTTTCTGGCAAATGCTGCACTGCTATAGGCGAATGTGTAATTTACGGTGTGAGGAGACCCGCCGTCGTTAAGCGTCGCTCGAAGGACGCCATTACCTGTATTGACGTCAACGGCGTTCAATGCAAGGCTGACATTCGAAGAATTTGCACCATTTTCGACATGACTTAGCACACCGCCATTGGTGTCAATGAATCCGTTGAACTGGAGAACAGTCTGGCCTACTGGATATCCGACATAGTCAAGGCGCAAGCGGCCATATGGCGGGAGCGTGGCAGGGGCCGTCGTTGCGGACAACTTGATCGATACGCTCATTGTGCGACCGCTCTCGGCAAGCGTCATCCAGATCTTACCGACCATTGGATCTGACGCGCTATTCCCACGGGTGATGTCCACCGTCGCGGTCATGTAGTTGGGAGTCGAGGTGGCACCCGTTTCCGAACTCGCTGAATTACTGGCACTGGCACGCGTTTTACTGTCACACTTATTTTTGTCGACTAGTGCAATATATTTAACTTCAGTGATGCCCGTGGCAGCGTCGAGAACACCTTTCTTTGTAAGCATCTCGGAGGGTGACATGGCATTCATGATGCACAGCACCATGTTGACGTTTGACATGCCGTCAGACGTTGCATCCTGAACATACTCATTGGCAACATCTGAATAGTAGGGTGAACCCGCCAGAGGCGCACTCATTGCTGTCAAAGTCAAGCCGAACATGCCACTGAACAGCAAGGTAAGTGTCCCTGCATGAATAAGTTGTTTCATGTTGCACCCCTCACTTCGCAGTAACGACTGATATAGCCGCTGCGCTAGAGATGCCTTGTGCCGGAGTCGCCGAGTTGGTGACCGCTGCGGAGCCACCACCTCCACCACAGGATTGCAAACCGAAGATCACAAGAGCCAAAAACACAGTCCCCAAAACTTGTTTCATACGTATCTCCTAGTAGTGATTTTTTGGGGTTTACTCCTTCTAAAAGGATATTTCAATGATAAATAGCAAAGACTCTTCAGGTGGAACGGTGGCGGGAACTTGAGTGCATCGGTTTGGGTAGCTCTTTCACGGACAAATCAGTGGTTGCCTTCTTATTTTCCAAATTCTTCAATGCGTCGGTTGCCTTGGCAATTTCTAGATCTGTGCGCTCCTTTTTATTTTCGAGATCATTCATGGCCTGTTCATTTGTATCGTCTGGTATGCAGCGCATCGGCTCCACTTCAAATTGTTGATCGCAGAAACAGAAAAGGCCCGGTGGAGCGCCGGGCCTTTTAGCCTTCGCTTGGCTGATACGCGCTAATGCGTTCTGGCCGAACTCAGACGCCGCACCACTGCGATCATCTGGTCCACTTCTTCGCAAGTGTTGTAGAACGCCAGCGAGGGCCGCACCGTGGTCTCCACCCCCATGCGGCGCAGGATCGGCTGCGCGCAGTGGTGACCGGAGCGCACGGCAATGCCTTCGTCGTTCAAGGCCTTGCCCACTTCTTCGGTGGTGTAGCCCTTGAGCACAAAGGACAGCACGCTGGCCTTGTTGGTGGCCGTGCCAATCAGCCGCACACCTGGGATTGGTTTGAGCAGGTGCGTGGCATAGGCCAGCAGGTCGTGCTCGTAGCGCGCGATGTTTTCCAGGCCGATGCGCTGCAGATAGTCGATGGCGGCACCCAGACCCACCGCGTCAGCGATGTTGCCCGTTCCCGCTTCGAACTTGTTGGGCGGCGGCTGGAACACCGTGCGCTCAAAGGTCACGTCGGCAATCATGTTGCCGCCACCCTGCCACGGGGGCATAGCGTCTAGCAGCTCGCGGTTGCCGTAGACCACACCAATGCCGGTGGGGCCAAACACCTTGTGTCCGGAGAACACAAAGAAGTCGGCACCGATGTCCTGCACATTCACCCGCATGTGGCTGACCGATTGCGCGCCGTCCACCAAAGCCACTGCACCCGCACGGTGCGCCAGTTCCACAATTTCCTTCACCGGCACCACGGTGCCGAGAGCGTTGGAAACTTGCGTGACTGCCACGATTTTGGTGCGGTCGTTCAACAGCTTTTTGTACTCGTCCAGCAGCACCTGACCGGAATCGTCCACCGGGATCACGCGCAGCTTCGCGCCCTTAAGTGCCGCGAGTTGCTGCCAGGGCACGATGTTGGCGTGGTGTTCCAGATTTGAGACCAAAATCTCGTCGCCTTCCAGCACGTTTTGCACACCCCAGGTCTTGGCCACCAGGTTGATGGCTTCTGTCGCACCGCGCACGAAGATGATTTCTTCGACGCTGCCGGCACCCAGGAAGTTGCGCACTTTTTCGCGTGCACCTTCGTAGGCATCGGTGGCGCGCGCTGCCAGCTCATGCGCCGCGCGGTGGATGTTCGAGTTCTCGTGTTCGTAAAAATACAAAATCCGGTCAATCACCGCACGGGGCTTGTGCGTGGTGGCCGCGTTGTCAAACCAGACCAGCTGTTTGCCGTTGACGCGTTCCTGCAGGATGGGGAAATCCCGACGGACTGCGTTAACGTCAAACGCCGGGTGGCGCGACGCATCAATCTCCGGCTTACCTTCCGGATATGGTCCGGCGTAACCGTTAGGTGCACGTTGGGGTTCCAGAAAGTAGAACGGCCCTGCCGCCTGCGCACCGCTGCTGTTGGCAACTGGCGCAGCGCCAGCTTGAGCCGGCACCCGTGGGTTGTTGCTCAGCAGCGCACGCAAGTCATCGGCACCAGGCAACCCGAAGGAACGCGCGGAGACGCGGTCTTCGCGCGGCACGCTGTACTCGGTCAAGCCGGACGGATAGCCCAAGGCTTGACCACCGATGCGGTTGTCGACGGCAGGCGCCACCAAAGTGGCGTTGTCGGGCAGGCCGTTGGGGGCTGCGGAATGTGGCACCAGCGATGGTGTGGATGCGCCCAGGTTGAGCGCATTTTGTGGCGTGGTGGGCGCGATGTTGGCACCGGGCGGCACCTGTCCAAAGGGTAGACCCGTGGGGGACTGTGGTTCACGCGCGGTTGGGCCCAGCGTGCTGCCACCGGGCAGCACATTGGTGGGCGCAGAGGCTGGCAGTTGCGGTGCCTGTCCCGGCAGAGCCGAGAAGAAGGCACCGGCGAGCTGCGTCAACATCGCGATGTCGGGCAATCCAGCAGGGGAGGACGCATGGGGCACGCCCCCCGGCAGATTATTTGTAGGTGTCTGGATAGTCATGGAACTTGCCCACTTCAACATCTTCCAGCACGGCCAGCGCGTCGTCGGATTGGACGACCAGCGAGCAGTACAGGCTGATCAGGTAGGAGGCAATCGCGCTGCGGTTGATACCCATGAAACGCACCGACAGACCGGGGCTTTGTTCGCCGGCCAGACCGGGCTGGAACACGCCGACCACGCCCTGGCGTTTGTCGCCCACGCGAACCAGAATGATCTTGGTCTTGCCATCGGCCACAGGCACCTTGTCGCTGGGGATCAGCGGCACGCCGCGCCAGGTCAGGAACTGCGAACCAAACAGGCTCACGGTGGGTGGTGGCACACCACGGCGGGTGCATTCACGGCCGAAGGCGGCAATGGCCAGCGGGTGGGTCAGGAAGAAGGCAGGCTCTTTCCAGACCTTGGTCAGCAGTTCGTCCAGATCGTCCGGAGTCGGTGCGCCTGTCAGCGGGTAGATGATTTGCTCAGGTGCGACCGAAGCCAGCAGGCCGTAGTCCGGGTTGTTGATCAGCTCGGATTCTTGGCGCTCCTTGATGGTCTCAATCGTCAGGCGCAGTTGTTCCTTGATCTGGTCATGCGGGCTGCTGTACAGGTCGGAGACACGGGTGTGCACGTCCAGCACGGTGGACACGGCATTGAGGAAATACTCGCGCGGCGTTTCTTCGTAATCGACAAAGGTTTGTGGCAGTTCGGACTCGTCGCGCTTGGCGCAAGCCACCAGCACGTCTTGTGGATTCTTGACCTTGTTGAGGCGGTAGATACCGGCTTCAACCGGAACCCATTGCAGCAGATGCACCAGCCAGCGGGGGCTGATGGTGGACAGAATGGGTACGGTCTTGGTGGCGTTGGCTAGTTGCCGCGCGGCGTTGTCGCTGAGGGCCGATTGGCCCGGGATGGTCTCTGACATAAAAGTCTCCGTTGGTTAAAAGAGGCAAAAGGGAAATACGGTGTGAAGGCTTTAGATCAGCGCAGCACGCGCAGCGGCAAGCGTGGGAGCAGCGTCCGGTTTGGTGTCCTGTCGCGAGGTTGCCTGCGTGATATGCGTGCCGGGTGCCACGTCATGCGTCAGCCAGACGTTGCCACCGATTGACGCGCCGCGCCCTACCGTGATGCGGCCCAACACGGTGGCGCCGGCGTAGATGACGACCTCGTCTTCCAGAATCGGATGGCGTGGTTGGCCCTTGATGGGCTTGCCGTGGGCGTCGATGGGGAAGCTCTTGGCACCCAGCGTGACGGCTTGGTACAGGCGCACGCGCTTGCCGATCACAGCCGTCTCGCCAATCACGACGCCCGTGCCGTGATCGATGAAGAAGCCCGGGCCAATCGTTGCGCCGGGATGGATGTCGATGCCGGTTTCGGCATGCGCCGGTTCGGCCGCAATGCGAGCCAGCAGTGGCACGCCCGATTGGTATAGCCGGTGCGCCAGGCGGTGATAAATCATGGCCAGAATGCCGGGGTAGCACAGCAGCACTTCGTCCACACTGCGCGCCGCGGGGTCACCTTCAAAGGCGGCCACCACATCGCTGTCGAGCAGCCGACGTATTTCAGGCAGGGCACTGGCAAAGTCACGCGTGATGGTTAGAGCCCGGGCGTCCAGTGCAGCGCCGTCGACTGCTTCCTGGTGCCTCGCGGTGTAGTGCAGTTCGAGGCGCACCTGCGCATGCAGCGCATGCAGCACCGCACCGAGCGTGTGGCCTACATAAAAGTCTTCGCTTTCCTGGCGCAGATCCGTAGGCCCCAGGCGCATGGGAAACAGCACGCCTTTAAGGCCGCGCAGTATGTCGCTCAGCGCATCGCGTGAGGGCAGTTCGCGCCCACCCGGTTCGTTGGAGCGCTGCTGTGCGGCGCGCCATTCCTGGCGCACGGCGGCCAGTTGGCCCACCACGTTCTCCAGATCAAATAGCGGCTGTGCCACAAATCAATCCTGCACCCAGGGCAGGTTATGAAAGCGCCAACCGTCTTTGCCGCCGCGGTGTTTGTCGGCGTCAATTTCGCCCTCAAAGCCTTCGAGGATGTTGAACACGCGGGTAAAACCTGCGGAGGCTGCCGCTTGGGCTGCAAGGGCCGAACGCTTGCCGCTGCGGCATAGCAAGAGGATGGTGGCGTGCTTGCCGACCTTGACTTCGAGTTCGCGCACAAAGCGCGGATTGCGGGTCAGCGCGGTGCCAGTGGCCCAGGCCACATGTTGGCTGCCGGGTACATGGCCGACGAACTTGCGTTCTTCGGTCGTGCGCACATCCACCAACACGACTTCACCTGCAGCGAACAACTCCCAAGCCAGTTGCGGAGGCACCGCACCTGCGTACGGCAGGCCGGTGGAAAGTGCGACCGCGCGTATCGCTTCGAGTGCGTCGGGCAAGGCGGTGGTTTCAGTGGTGATGGCCATAGCGAATTTCCTATACAAGTTGTAAAAACTGGGGCAGACGCATGAGCGAAGCCACGCCGGCAAAGCGCGGCTGCACCGAGCCGGTGATGGGGGTAAAGAAGCTCGAACTCACGCTTCAGCCCGCATGCACCGGCAACAGCAGCAGGTTCACAAACACATAGGACAGCACCACCCACAAGACGGCGATGCCCAGGCCAGGCAGGATTTCGACTTCGTCAAACGGGTTGTAATCCGTGGGGTCTGTCCATTCCTCAGGAAAGTGGACGGGTGCGTGCGGTGTGCTTGACATGGTGAAATCCTCCTTGCACCTTGGGTGCGTTGGATTCATTCTGTCGGGCAGTGTGCAACACTGGAACGAAGGAAAACGCAGTTCTTAATAACTACAGCGTGTATGCGGCAGATTGCCCTGCCGGCGCTGGCGGCGAGGCCTAGTGAAGTTGCAGTTGGCCCGGCGTGGCGTTGCCCAGCTTGAACACTGCCACCGATTGCACCAGGTCCTGTGCTTGGACTTTCAGGCTGCTAGCGGCAGCCGCCATTTGCTCAACAAGGGCGGCGTTCTGCTGGGTGGCCTGGTCCATCTGCTGCACGGCCTCTCCCACCTGTGCCACGCCGCTGGACTGCTCGCTACTGGCGGCACTGATCTCCGTCATGATGTCGGACACGCGCTGAATCGCGCTCACCACTTCGCTCATGGTCGTACCCGCCTGGTCCACCAGCGTCGAGCCATGCTCCACGCGTTGCACGCTGTCATTGATCAGGCTCTTGATTTCTTTGGCGGCATCAGCGGAGCGTCCGGCCAAACTGCGCACCTCGCTGGCCACTACCGCAAAGCCGCGTCCCTGCTCACCCGCACGGGCTGCCTCAACTGCCGCATTGAGTGCCAGGATGTTGGTTTGGAAGGCAATGCCATCGATGACGCTGATGATGTCCGAGATCTTGCGTGACGAGGCATTTATGCCCTTCATGGTTTCCACCACCTGATTCACCACGTTGCCGCCTTTGGCGGCCACAGCCGAGGCGTTGACAGCGAGTTGCTTGGCCTGCTGGGCCGACTCGGCGTTTTGTCGCACTGTGGCACCCAACTCTTCCATGCTGGAAGCGGTTTCCTCCAGAGCGCTGGCCTGTTGCTCGGTGCGGGCACTCAGGTCGTTATTGCCCTGTGCAATCTCCGCGCTGGCGGTGGCGACGCCCTCGGAGCCGAGGCGCACGTGGGAGACAACTGATATCAGACTGGCCTGCATCGTGGCTAGTGCCCTGGCCATTTCGGCCAGTTCGTCACGCCCTTCGATTGCAATCGGCTGGCTCAGGTCACCTGCGCTAATGTGCTCTGCCGCCGAGTGGGTGGTGGCCAGTCCGCGCGCAATGCTGCGTGACAACCCCCAACTGGCAAACACTGCAATGCCGATACATGTCAGCAGCAAAAGTGCACCCCAAAAATACAGCCGGCTGAATTCGGTTGCAATGGCCTGGCGTGCCGTCCGCACATTGTCCAGTTGGCCATCCACAAGCGCCTGGGTGACGCGTATGTATTCGACGGTCTGTGCCACCAGTTTGTCGTGCACCAGAGCCTTGGCGGCGGTGCCATCGCCGGCGGCCTTGAGGGCGGTTACCTGCTCACGAATGGCCAGATAGGCCTTACGCACTTCGACCACGGTATTGGCCCGTTGCTGGGTCTGCGTGTCTTGCACCAGGGCCAGAAAAGCATTTTGTGTCTCGGTGGTTTTGGCTGTGGTTTCCTTCATCGGTGCACTGAAGAAATCGAGCATGGCGTTGCCGTCGGCATAGGCCACGGCCAAAGAGCGCGCCGAGTTCTGTTTCACATTGGCCTGCCAGACCTCAGCCAGATGCAGGAGTTCGGCCTCTTTCTCCATGCGCATGGCGGATTTGGAAACGGATTGTATTTGCAGCGCAGCAACAGCCGCCAGAATCAAAAACGCCAAGGTGATAACCAAATAACCCAGGCTGATGCGGGTGGAGATTCTGAGTGCGTTCATGCTGCTGTCTCCTGAAGCGGGTGTTGTGACCCGGAACCATTGCTTTAGTCGCTTCAGTATCCACCTTCAAAGTGCAGCTAGCAATACACCCTTTCCCGCAGACGTCCAATAGGAGCTAACCCCGCGCATGTCATCAAGTACCGTCTGCAAAAGCAGCAGCCACCACTTCACGTGTCAGCGTGGGGGCAAACAACTCAACAAAGTTATAGGCGTAGCCGCGTAGCCAGGCACCTTTGCGCAGGCCTAAGCGGGTGACGTTTACAGCGAACAAATGACCGGCGTCCAGGATGGACAGGTTGCGGTCGCGCTCTTCGTCCAATGCAATAGAGGCCACGATGCCCACGCCCATGCCGAGTTCCACATAGGTTTTGATGACGTCGGCATCCATGGCCGTCAGCACCACATTCGTGTGCAGGCCTTCGGCGTGGAAGGCATCGTCGATGTGCGAGCGTCCGGTGTAGCCCACCTCGTAAGTGATGATGGGGTAGCGCGTGAGTTGCTGCAGGCTGACCGGACCGGTCTCCTGCAACAGCGGGTGGCCGGGTGGCACGATTACGCTATGTGTCCAGCGGTAGCAGGGCAGCGTAATGAGTTGGTTGTAATCACCCAGTGCCTCGGTGGCCACACCGATATCGGCCTCGCCGGAAATCAGCATCGCAGCCACCTGTTTGGGCGAGCCCTGGTGCAGGTGCAGGGTGACCTTGGGGAACTTGTCGCGAAACTCCTTCACCACTTGTGGCAGTGCATAGCGCGCCTGTGAGTGGGTGGCGGCCACGGTTAATTGGCCCTCCATTTGTGCGGTGAAGTCATTGCCGGCGCGCTTGAGGTTTTCAGCGTCGAGCAACAGGCGCTCCACAATCGGCAGCAACGCTGCACCGGGTGGCGTCAGCCCGGTGAGACGTTTGCCGGCCCGCACAAAAATTTCTACACCCAATTCGTCTTCAAGCTCGCGGATTTGACGGCTCACGCCGGGCTGCGAGGTGAACAGCATGTTGGCCACCTCGGTCAGGTTGAAGTTGCAGCGCACGGCTTCGCGCACCGAGCGCAGTTGTTGAAAATTCATTGGAACGCGGGCTTATTTCTTGGTGTAGATCTGGTCGAAGCTGCCGCCGTCGGCAAAGTGTTCGTGGTCCGCTTTCTCCCATCCACCAAAGGCTTCGTCAATGGTGAACAGCTTGATCTTGGCAAACTGCTTGGCGTACTTGGTCTTGGCCTTTTCAGACACGGCCGGGCGATAGAAGTTCTTGCCGGCAATGTCCTGACCTTCTTCGGCGTAGAGGTACTTGAGGTATTCCTCCGCCACGACACGCGTGCCCTTCTTGTCCACGTTCTTGTCGACCACAGCCACCGGTGGCTCTGCCAGAATGCTCAAGGGCGGCGCGACCACATCAAACTTGGAACCAAATTCTTTTTCCAGTAGATACGCTTCGTTCTCCCAGGCAATCAGCACGTCGCCCTGCCCGCGTTGGGCAAAGGTGATGGTGGAGCCGCGCGCACCGGTGTCGAGCACGGGCACATTGGCGTACAGCTTGGCAATGAATTCCTTGGCCTTGCTGCCATCACGGTTCGGACCGCCGTATTTGCGCAAAGCGAACTCCCAGGCCGCCAGGTAGTTCCAGCGCGCGCCACCGGAAGTCTTCGGGTTGGGGGTGATCACCTTGACGTCGGTTCGGATCAAGTCATCCCAATCCTTGATGCCCTTGGGATTGCCTTCACGCACGGCAAAGATGATGGTGCTGGTATAGGGCGCCGAGTTGTGCGGCAGCTTCTTTTGCCAATCTTTGGCAAGCCAGCCACCGTTTTTAGCGATCGCGTCAATGTCACCTGCCAGAGCCAGCGTCACGACATCAGCGTCCAGTCCGTCAATCACCGAGCGCGCTTGTTTGCCTGAGCCACCGTGCGACTGCTTTATCGTGACGTCTTGCCCGGTCTTGGCTTTCCAGTATTTGGTGAAGGCGGCGTTGTAGTCGACATACAACTCGCGTGTCGGGTCATAAGAAACGTTGAGTAGCGTGACGGGCGGCGGCGTCTGGGCATGGACGGTGGCAAAGCTCATGCCGGCCAAGACGACAGAGGCGGCCAGTTGCAGGAACGGGCGGCGGGACAGGGTGCTGGTGAGGGGGCGGTTAGCCATGGTCAACTCCGAAATCTGTGCAACGCAAAAGTGCGATGGATGGGATTTTCGAAGTTGATCGTTAAAACAGGAACTACTTAATAGTTACTTCCTAATTAAAAAATCATATAAGCGCATTCTTTACGGACCAACTCTTGCAATTGCTGCAACTTCCATCGCCACACGTTCAAGATCAGCACCATTGGCCTTGGGCGGGACATTAAAGCCGCCGGGATCGACAGACCGATATATGGCGAGAATTCGTAACTATGCCTAGCGCGGCAGGTCAGAACTACGCGACAAAGACCCGCGCCTTGCGCGGCGTCAGCACCAGGGTCTCGCCCTCTTTGAAACCTTCCAAGGCATATTGCTGCGCACCGATTTGCGCTTCGATGATGTCGCCACTGCCGGCCGCCGAGGCGTCCAGCGGCAGCAACTCCAGCCGCGCAATGGGGCCCACTACGATGGCGCGCACCAGCTTGGCGGGAATGCCACTTTGGGATTTATAGGCGCCGATGTCGCTGTCCTCGCCGGGCTTGTAGCGGCGCACATCCAGATCATGCGGTCGCACATAGGCAAAGGCCTTGCTGTCTTGCGTTTCGCTGTGTTCGGGGCTTTGCAGACGCACACCGTGCTGGTCTTCGCCGATCAGCATCTCGCCTTCGTGGGCTCGGCCATGGAACAGATTCACATCGCCCAAAAAACCGTAGACAAAGGGGCTTGCGGGATGGTCCCAGACTTCCTGCGGTGAGCCGATCTGCTCAATCTTGCCGCTGTTCATCAGCACCACGCGGTCGGCCACTTCGAGTGCTTCTTCCTGATCGTGGGTGACGAAGATGCTGGTCACATGCAGGTCGTCGTGCAGGCGGCGCAGCCAACGGCGCAACTCTTTGCGCACCTTGGCATCCAGTGCGCCAAAGGGCTCGTCCAGCAGCAACACTTTGGGCTCCACGGCCAGAGCACGGGCCAGGGCAATGCGTTGGCGCTGACCACCGGAGAGCTGTGCCGGGTAACGATCAGATAGCCAGTCGAGTTGCACCAGACCCAACAGGTCGTGCACCTTTTGTTTGATCACGGCCTCCGAGGGACGCGTCGCGCGTGACTTCATGCGCAGGCCAAAAGCTACGTTGTCAAACACGCTCATGTGGCGAAACAAGGCGTAATGCTGAAATACAAAACCTACGTTGCGCTCGCGCACATGCACGTCGGTGGTGTCTTCGCCGCTGAACAGGATGGAGCCCTGGTCCGCCGTTTCGAGCCCGGCAATAATGCGTAGCAGTGTGGTTTTGCCACAGCCCGAGGGGCCGAGCAGGGCGACGAGTTCGCCGGAGTCAATGTCCAGGCTGACGTCGCGCAGGGCGTGGAAGGTGCCGAAGTCTTTGCTGACGTTGCGGATGGCGATGCTCATGGTGTCGTTCTCGAAATTCTTGGAAGGGTTCAGGCCGTGGCGACAGATGTCTGCGACAGCGGGCGTTCTGGCGGTAAAGCTGCAGCAGCTTTCATTTCGCGCTCGAAGCGCCACTCAACAATCTGCTTGATTACCAGCGTCACCACGGCCAGCAGCGCCAGCAGTGAGGCCACGGCAAAGGCGGCCACACTTTGGTATTCGTTGTACAAAATTTCCACATGCAGCGGCACGGTATTGGTCTGGCCGCGAATATGGCCGGACACCACGGACACTGCACCAAACTCGCCCATGGCACGCGCATTGCACAGGATCACGCCATACACCAGGCCCCACTTGATGTTGGGCAGCGTGACATACCAGAAGGTCTGCCAGCCGGTGGCGCCCAGCACAATCGCGGCCTGCTCTTCTTCCGTGCCCTGCGCCTGCATCAGCGGAATCAACTCGCGGGCGATAAAGGGGAAGGTGACAAAGATGGTGGCCAACACGATGCCGGGTATGGCAAACACAATCTTTATGTCATGTGCCTGCAGCCAGGGGCCAATCCATCCTTGGGCGCCAAACATCAGCACATAGATCAGTCCCGCCACCACCGGCGACACCGAAAACGGCAGATCCACCAGCGTGGTCAAAAAGGCTTTGCCACGGAATTCGTATTTAGCAATCGACCAGGCCGCGGCAATGCCAAACACCAGATTCAGCGGCACGGCAATCGCGGCGGTGATCAGGGTCAGGCGGATGGCGCTCCAGGCATCGGGCTCTTTAAGCGCCTCCAGCGCAGCGCCGCCACCCTTGCGCAGGGCCTCGGTAAATACCGCTGCCAACGGCAGCACCAGGAACAAGAAGATGAAACCGAGCGCGATGGACAACAGGGTCCACTTGACCCAAGCTGGTTCAGTGGTGCCGGCTCTGGCCGAGCGTTTGGTGCGTGTATTGCTCATGAGGAGGCTCCGTTGCGGCGACGTTGCCAGGCTTGCAGAGCGTTGATGATGAGCAGTAACGCAAACGAAATCACCAGCAACACCAGCGCCACGGCGGTGGCACCGGCGTAGTCGTATTGCTCGAGCTTGCCGATGATGATCAGTGGTGTGATCTCGGAAATCATGGGCATGTTGCCGGCGATGAAGATGACCGAGCCGTACTCCCCAATGGCGCGGGCAAAGGCCATGGCAAAGCCGGTCAGCAGCGCAGGCGCAATGGTCGGAAAGATCACATGCCAGAAGGTTTGCAGGCGCGTGGCACCCAGGCAGGTGGCGGCCTCTTCCAGTTCCTTCTCGGCGTCTTCCAGCACCGGCTGCACCGTACGCACCACAAAGGGCAGGCCGATGAAGATCAGCGCGATCACCACGCCATTGCGGTTAAAGGCCAACTGCACGCCATAGGGCTCCAGGAGTGAGCCGATCCAGCCATTACTGGCAAGCAGCGCGGTGAGCGAAATACCGGCCACGGCGGTGGGCAGGGCAAAAGGCAAGTCCACCAGCGCGTCGATGATTTTTTTGCCCGGGAATGTGTAGCGCACCAGCACCCAGGCCACCAGCAGGCCAAACACCGCGTTCACGGTCGCGGCAATCAGCGAGGCACCAAAGGTCAGGCGGTAAGACGCCATCACGCGCGGGCTGCTGACGGCCAGCACGAACTGGTCCCAGGTCAGGGTGAAGGTTTTGAAGACCAAGGCCGAGAGCGGGATCAACACGATCACGCTCAGGTAAAACAAGGTGTAGCCCAGCGTCAGCTTGAAGCCGGGCAACACCCGCTTGGGCGCACGCCGTGTCCCGGGCTCCTGGTTTACCAGGGCGCCATCGATTGCAATCGCGCTCATCTACTTCACCGTGTATAGCTTGTCGAACTGGCCACCGTCGTTGAAGTGCACCTTCTGTGCCTCGGCCAGAGAGCCGAACAACTCTTCCACAGTGAACA
Source organism: uncultured beta proteobacterium (assembly GCA_903876045.1). GTDB lineage: Bacteria > Pseudomonadota > Gammaproteobacteria > Burkholderiales > Burkholderiaceae_C > Allorhodoferax. The sequence goes on from CAIQYP010000056.1 coordinate 16,905, forward strand.
ACTGGATGGGCTTGAAGGTGGAGGCGTATTTCTTCAGGATGACAGGGTTGATGGGGCGCAGCGCGTGCTTGGCGGCAATCTCCTGGGCCTCGTCTGTGTAGAGGTAGCTAAGGTAGGCTTTGGCCACATCGGCTGTGCCCTTCTTGGCGACGGTGCGTTCCACCACGGCCACAGGGTTTTCGGCCACGATGCTGATGGACGGGTGAATGGCATCCACCTTTCCGGCGCCGAACTCACGGTCCACGGAGACGACTTCGGATTCAAAGGTAATCAGCACATCGCCAATATTGCGTTGCAAAAAAATGGTGGTCGCATCGCGTCCACCCTTGGCCAGCACCGGCACGTTTTTGTAGAGCTTGCCGACAAACTCGGCGGCTTGCGCGTCAGTACCGCCCTTCTTACGTGCATAACCCCAGGCCGCCAAGTAGGCCATGCGGCCATTGCCACCGGTTTTGGGGTTGACCAGCACGACTTGAATGCCAGGCTTGATCAGGTCGTCCCAGTCCTTGATGCCCTTGGGGTTGCCTTCGCGCGTCAGGAACAGCATGGTGCTGGAGGTGGGCGAGGCGTTGTGCGGGAAACGGGTCTTCCAATCCTTGGCGACAACACCCGCATTGGCCAGAAAGTCGACGTCGGTGGTGGTGTTCATGGTGACCACGTCAGCGTCCAGGCCGTCGTTGACAGCCCGCGCCTGGGCGCTGGAGCCGCCATGCGACTGGTCAATCTTGATGTCTTTGCCGGTGCTCTTTTTGTAGCTGGCGATGAAGGAGGCGTTGACGTCCTTGTAAAACTCGCGCGATACGTCGTAAGACGCATTCAAAAGCGTTTGCGCGGATGCCAGGTTGCTTGCGCCAAGAGCCAGGGCCGCGAGTACCAGCGACAGTTTTTGTTTGAATTTCATAAATGACCATTAAAAGCGGGCAAACAGCGCAGGGTGCGAGTTGCCGAGGCGCGATTGTGCGGCCCGCGGCGCAATAGCCCAACGAACCATTTGTTGTTTGGATATACCCAAGTCGTCTAACCGGGCCGAACACCATAGGCGGACAGGACGTAGTGGCCCGGCAGACGAATGACTGCCAGGAATCCAGGGGTTGGCTATTGCCGGCCTGGAGCCACAGAGTCAGAGGATTGACATGGGCCCCCTGAATTCGGATTTCCGCTTTCAACCCTTGAACGCCATTCACATGGCGCATTTGTCGCGCTCACCGGCACTTCCAACATCCAGCGCGCGATGAAGCTATTGAATCTGGTGGGCAAGCCACACCCGCAGCGCGTGGGGTATGCCGGGCGCCGATTTGTGGTACTCCACCATGAGTAGCCCGCATACCCCGCGTGCTGCAGCGAACGAAGCAATGCAGTGATCAATGCAAATCGTCACTTCGCATTGCCACGCAAAGGCGTTACCGCGCTAACAATGCCGCGTTGCCACCTGCCGCCGTGGTGTTCACGGTGACAGTCTGTTCAGCGCAGAAGCGATACAGGTAGTGCGGACCACCGGCCTTGGGGCCAGTGCCACTCAGACCTTCACCACCAAAGGGCTGAACCCCCACGACTGCACCGATCATGTTGCGGTTGATGTAGACATTGCCTATATGCGCAGCGTGGGCCAGGGCATTGGCGCGCGAGTCGATGCGCGTCTGAATGCCCATGGTCAAGCCATAGCCCAGGGCGTTGATTTGCGCGACGACATCTGACGGATCGCCCGACCAACGCACGATTTGCAGTACCGGGCCGAAGATTTCAGAGGTCACCTCGGCAATGCTGTTGACCTCAAAGGCATGCGGCGCAATCAGGTTGGGCATGGCAGACACGCTAGCCGCATCGGGCTGCACTAGCACCCGTGCCTCTTTCTTAAGTCGCTCAATCTGGCGCTGAATATTGTCAAAGGCTTCCCTGTCAATTACCGGGCCGACGTCGGTGGCGAGATCGCTCGGGTCACCCGCTTTGAGTTCGCGTGCGGCGCCCTGCACCATCTCGATCACGCCGTCGGCAATCGACTCATGCACGCACAGCAGGCGCAGCGCCGAACAACGCTGGCCCGCCGAGCGGAAAGCGCTCATGCCCACGGCATCCACCACTTGCTCGGGCAAGGCGCTGGAGTCCACCACCATGGCGTTGATACCGCCGGTTTCCGCAATCAGCGGGACGATGGCGCCGTCCTTGGCGGCCAACGCGCGTTGGATGATTTTGGCGACTTGGGTGGAGCCGGTAAACACCACACCGGCCACGCCGGGCTGGGCCACCAGGGCCGCACCAATGGTTTCACCGGCGCCATGCAGCAGTTGCAACGCATCCACCGGCACGCCAGCAGCATGCAGGATGCGCACGGCGGCGTGGGCTACTCCGGGTGTTTGCTCAGCCGGTTTGGCCAACACGGTGTTGCCAGTAGCCAGCGCCGCAGCAACCTGCCCGGCAAAGATGGCCAGCGGGAAGTTCCACGGACTGATGCAGACCCACACGCCCCGCGCGGTCAGGCGCAGGGTATTGGTTTCGCCGGTCACGCCATAGGTAAAGGGCGTGGCGACAACGCCATGCACCTGCGGCATGGAGATGGGTTGCATGATGCGCTCGGCCTCGTCGGCGTAGTAGCGCAGGAAGTCCACCGCTTCACGCACTTCGGAAACAGCGTCGCCCCAGGTCTTGAAGGCTTCCTTGACCAGAATGGCACACAGGCTGTTGGTTTGCGCCAGCATGGCGTCTGCTGCGCTGCGCAACACCGCCGCGCGCTGGCTCACATCGGTATGGCTCCAGGTGGCATAGCTGAGTTTGCAAGTTTCAAATGCTTCAGAAACCTCAACCAAATCTGATGGTGCCACCATCGGCACCGCGGTGGTTTGTAGTGCTGCCAGCAGTGGTGCGCGCATGGCGGGCACGGTGAGGTCCAGGCCGGTGCTGTTTTTGCGGGCACCCGCATGGGCACCAAACAGATCGATCGGCATGGGCAGGGAGGACTCCGACTCCAGGCGCAACGGGGAGATCAATAGGTCTTGCATGTTGACCGACTCATCGGCCATCTGGTGCACAAAAGAGGAGTTGGCGCCGTTTTCCAGCAGACGGCGCACCAGGTAGGCCAGCAAGTCGCGGTGAGCGCCCACCGGCGCATAAACGCGACAGGCGACCGTGGGGTTCTTCAGCACTTCGGCATAAATGCCCTCACCCATGCCGTGCAGGCGCTGCAACTCAAACTTGCCGCCGGTGCGCGCGGCCATTTGCAGAATAGCGGCAATGGTGGCGGCGTTGTGGGTGGCGAACTGGGGATAGATGGCATCGGGCGCATCCAGCAAGACACGGGCGCAGGCCAGGTACGACACATCGGTGTGGTGCTTGTGGGTGAAGACCGGGTAGCACGGCAAACCCAGTTCCTGGGCGCGCTTGATCTCTGCATCCCAATACGCGCCCTTGACCAGGCGGCACATCAGGCGCACTTTGTATTTGCGCGCTACCGCGGTGAGATGTTCGATCAGTTCCAGCGAACGCGTCTGATACGACTGCAGCGCCAGTCCGAAACCGGCCCACTGCGGACAGTGCTGTGCCACCCTTTGCAGCAGGGCGTCAAACACTTCCAGCGAGAGTTCCAGCCGGTCCACTTCTTCGGCGTCAATGGTGAGGTTGATGTTGGCCTTGGCGGCCTGCTCGCACAGCGTCCAGACGCGCGGCACCAATTCGTCCAGCACGCGCTGGCTCTGCGCGTCTTCATAGCGCGGGTGCAAGGCGCTGAGTTTGATGGAGATGCCATCGTTGTGCTCCGGCGCGCCACTGGTATCGCTGTGGGTGGCGATGTATTGGATGGCGTTGACATAGCTTTGCAGATAGCGCAGCGCGTCGGCATCCGTGCGTGCGCCCTCGCCCAGCATGTCATACGAGTAGGTGAGGCCGGCACCCTGGTGTTTGCGCGCTGCGTCGGCCTCTTTCAAGGCCTCTTGCATGGTCTGACCCAGCACAAACTGGCGGCCCAGCAGTTGCACCGCGCGCAGGGTGGCTGCCACGACGGTCCTGGCACCCAGTTTGGCCATGATGCCGGGTTCGGCCTGTGGGCCCTGGCCGGTTTGCGGGTCGGGCAGGAAATGCTTGGACAAGGCAATCGCAGTGCTGCTGAGCCGTGCCAACACTTTGTCGCCGCTGTTGTCGAAGTCGGCACGGCCGAGTTGGTCGGCGGTCAGCGCAATGGCGGTTTCGGCATCGGGTACGCGCAACAACGCTTCAGCCAGGCGCATCAGGGCCAACCCCTCGGCGCTGGAGATCGGGTATTCGCGCAACAGGCTTTCCATGGCCCAGAACGGTGGCGGGTTATCGCGTACCGATTGCACCCAGGGTGTGGCCGCTTTGGCGGCTGCGGCCCAGTCCAAACTGGTGTTCACGACCTGTAAATGTCGCGCAACCACGTCACTCTCGCGACGGTAAGGATTGGGGAGTTGAACATTAATTAGCACTGCAGTCTCCTTAAGTTAGTAGTAATCACGATGATCCAAGTTTTTCAACTGATTTATTCACCATATTTATAGACAAATTTGGCGAATTGCACCTTAAGTCAACATTCGGCCAAAATTGACTAAATATGATTGAACTATCCACAATAATGATCAACTTCATCAGAATGTCTTACGATGCAAGGTCAGAATAGTGAATGCTTCTGCTAAAGCCGGAATTTCGTTTGGCTCCGTGGAAGTGCCAGTCTGCCTTTGCCTTGTAATTAAACGGAATCCATATAAACCATGACACATGCTGCCAACGGCCGTGCGGATCTTGACCGGATCGACCTGAAAATCCTAAATTGCCTGCAACAGGACGGACGCATGTCCAACCTGAAGTTGGCTGAGACGGTGGCGCTGTCACCCACTGCGGTGCTGTCCCGCGTTCAGCGACTGACCAAAGACGGTTACATCCTGGGCTATGAAGCGCGGCTAAACCCAATCAGGCTGGATGCTGGCATGACGGTGTTCGTCGAGGTGCTGTTAGATCGCACCACGCCGAATGTGTTTGAAGCCTTCAAGGCGGCGGTGCAAGTACATGGCGAAATTCAGGAGTGCCATATGGTTGCCGGCGGTTTTGACTACTTGCTTAAGACCCGCATTGCCGACATGGGTGCCTACCGCGACTTTGCCGGCACCGTGCTCTGGCAATTGCCCGGCGTGCGTGAAACGCGCACCTACGCGGTGATGGAAGAAGTCAAGAACACCACGCACATCAAGCTGGATTGAATTAGGTCGCTGCCCCCACGGGGGGGCGTTTCGCCTTGGGGCGGCCCGGCGGCATGACTTGGCCCCCACGCTCCCCACTTCGTGTGGGTCGCTGCCCCCCAAGGGGGCGCGTTTCGCCTTGGGGCGGCCCGGCGGCGAAACTGGCCTCGCAGTTATTGGCCTATTCGCGCTTGCCGAAGATGGCGCTGCCGACACGCACCATGGTGCTGCCGGATTGAATGGCGGCTTCCAGGTCTGCCGTCATCCCCATCGACAAGGTATCCAAGCCCAGACCCTGCGCATTGAGAGCGTCAACCAATTGGCGCGCAAGCGCATGCACGGCACAGGCCGCTGCAAAGTCGGCCGCAGGCTCTGGAATCGTCATCAGGCCACGCAGTTTCAAATGCGGTAGCGCATTCACTTGTTGCGCAAGCTCCAGCGCGGCGTCCGGCGTAACGCCAGCCTTGTTTGGGCCTCCATCGATGTTGACCTGAATGCAAACCTGCAACGGGGCTTTACCCGGGGGCCGCTGCTCGCTCAAACGCTGCGCAATCTTGATCCGATCAACGGAATGCACCCAGTCGAAATGCTCAGCCACCAAGCGCGTTTTATTGCTCTGGATCGGGCCTATGCAATGCCACTGCAAGGGTAGGTCGGCAAGGGTGGTGATTTTGTCCACCGCCTCCTGGATGTAGTTCTCGCCAAAAGCGATTTGTCCGGCCGCATAGGCGTCGCGCACGGCATCTGCACCAAAGGTCTTGGAAACCGCCAACAATGTAACAGCCCATTGCGGCCGTGCGCTAGATAGACAGGCTTCAGAAATTCGGGCGCGAACCCGTTGGAGATTGTCGGCAATCATGGTCATAATCCGGCAAGAGTACCAAACAACATCAAGCGAGAGAGGACTTTGTGGATATCACCCAACTGTTGGCCTTCAGCGTCAAGAATAAAGCATCGGACCTTCATCTCTCTGCCGGTTTGCCCCCCATGATCCGCGTGCACGGTGACGTGCGACGCATCAATGTCGAAGCGCTGGACCACAAGCAGGTGCACAGCATGGTGTACGACATCATGAATGACACCCAGCGCAAACATTACGAAGAGTTTCTGGAGATCGACTACTCCTTTGAAATCGACGGACTTGCGCGCTTTCGGGTCAATGCCTTCAACCACCACCGTGGCGCGGGTGCGGTGTTCCGGACCATCCCGAGCAAGATACTTTCGCTAGAGCAACTTAACGCACCCAAGATTTTTGGCGATCTTGCGCTCAAACCGCGTGGCATGGTGCTGGTCACCGGCCCCACTGGTTCCGGCAAATCCACCACGCTGGCGGCCATGGTGAATTACCTGAACGAAACCGAGTTCGGCCACATCCTGACGGTGGAAGATCCTATCGAGTTCGTGCACGAATCGAAGAAGTGCCTGGTGAACCAGCGCGAGGTGGGACCGCATACGCTGTCCTTCGCGGCGGCCCTGCGCTCGGCGCTGCGCGAAGATCCGGACGCGATTCTGGTCGGCGAAATGCGCGACCTGGAAACCATTCGTCTGGCCATGACGGCAGCCGAGACCGGCCACCTGGTTTTCGGCACGCTGCACACATCGAGCGCAGCCAAGACGATTGACCGGATCATTGACGTGTTCCCTGCCGATGAAAAGGAAATGGTGCGTGCGATGTTGTCCGAGTCACTGCAAGCCGTCATCTCGCAGACGTTGTGCAAGACCAAGGACGGTCAAGGCCGAGTAGCGGCGCACGAAATCATGCTGGGCACCAGCGCCATCCGTAACCTGATCCGCGAGGCCAAGGTTGCGCAGATGTACTCCAGCATCCAGACCGGCAACAGCGTGGGCATGCAGACGCTGGACCAAAATTTGAGTGACTTGGTAAAACGCAACATCATCAGTCCGGCCGAAGCGCGCAGCAAAGCGAAAATCCCCGAAAACTTCCCAGGGTAGATATGGCACACCCCCCGGCTTGCTCGCTGCGCGTAGCCTCTTTCCCCCTTGCAGGGGGCAACACCAGCGGCCCGGCAAAGCCGGTTCCGCGGTGGTCCTGGCGTGGATGCACGTTCTCAGCAATAGTGCTGTTCAATCGAATGAATCACAGGTAGGAAGCTTTATGGAACGCGATCAGGCAACCAAGTTCATCAATGATCTGCTGCGGCTGATGGTCAGCCGCAACGGCAGTGACTTGTTCATCACCGCCGACTTTCCGCCGGCCATCAAGGTGGATGGCAAGATCACCAAGGTTTCGCCCCAACCGCTGAACTCGGCACACACGCTGGCGCTGGCACGCTCCATCATGAATGACAAGCAGGTGGCCGAGTTTGAGCGCACCAAGGAAGGCAACTTTGCCATCTCGCCGCCCGGTGTGGGGCGCTTCCGGGTCAACGTTTTTATTCAGCAAGGCAAGGTCGGGTTGGTGCTGCGGGTTATTCCGGCGCTTCTGCCCACGATTGACGGGCTCGGTGTGCCCCAGATACTGAAGGAAGTTGTGCTGGCCAAGCGGGGCTTGTGCATCATGGTGGGCTCTACGGGCTCCGGCAAATCGACCACGCTGGCAGCCATGGTGGACTGGCGCAATGAAAACTCCTGGGGTCACATCATCACCATCGAAGACCCGGTAGAGTTTGTGCATGCCCATAAGAACTGCGTGGTGACGCAGCGCGAAGTGGGGCTGGACACCGATAGCTGGGAAGCCGCCCTCAAGAACACGCTGCGCCAGGCGCCGGATGTGATTTTGATGGGCGAGCTGCGTGACCGCGAAACCATGGAGCATGCGGTGGCGTTTTCCGAGACCGGCCACCTTTGCCTGGCTACGCTGCATGCCAACAGTGCCAACCAGGCGCTGGACCGCATCATCAATTTCTTCCCGGAAGAACGCCGCAGCCAGTTGCTGATGGATCTGTCCCTGAACCTAAAGGCACTGGTTTCGCAACGCCTGATCCCCAAGCAGGACGGCAAGGGTCGGGTGGCCGCAGTCGAGATCTTGATCAACTCACCGCTGATTTCGGACCTGATTTTCAAGGGCGAAGTCACCGAGGTGAAAGAGATTATGAAAAAAAGCCGTAACCTCGGCATGCAGACGTTTGACCAGGCCTTGTTTGACCTCTACGAGAGCCACGCCATTACCTACGAAGACGCGTTGCGCAACGCAGATTCACTGAATGACCTGCGTTTGCAAATTAAACTCAATAGCCAACGCGGCAAGTCACAAGACCTGAGCGCTGGCACCGAAAATTTCGCCATCATGTAACTTATGTCCAGCATTAACACCAAAACCTACGAACCCATTTCTCCTGTTTCTGTTGCCTTTCTCGGTCTTGGTGTCATGGGTTACCCCATGGCCGGCCATCTGGCCAAAGCTGGTCATCACGTCACGGTCTACAACCGCACTGCAGCCAAATCCGAAGCCTGGTTGGCCGAATTTGGTCACGCCAACACCCATTCGATAACACCCAAGCTGGCTGTTCAAAACGCGGACATCGTGTTTTGCTGTGTTGGCAATGACGATGATTTGCGCAGCGTTACCCTCGGCACAGACGGCGCTTTTGCTGGCATGAAGCCCGGCGCTATTTTTGTAGACCACACCACGGCGTCGGCCAGTATTGCGCGTGAACTGGCGGCAGTGGCCAAGCTTGCCGGCCTGGAGTTTGTAGATGCCCCCGTCTCCGGTGGCCAAGCAGGTGCGCAGAACGGCATGCTCACCGTGATGTGTGGTGGCCATGCCGCAGCCTTTGCCAAAGTGCAGCCGGTGGGCATGGCCTTTTCCCGAGCCTTCACGCTGTTGGGCGAGAGTGGCTCCGGCCAACTGGCCAAGATGGTGAACCAGGTCTGCATTGCCGGTCTGGTGCAAGGCCTGTCGGAGGCGATTGCCTTTGGCCAGCGCGCCGGGCTCGATATGAACCAGGTGCTGGACGTGATTGGCAAGGGTGCGGCACAAAGCTGGCAGCTCGACAACCGGGGCAGGACCATGGTGGCCGACAAGTTTGACTTTGGCTTTGCCGTGGACTGGATGCGCAAGGATTTGGGGCTGGTCATGGACGAGGCCAAACGCAATGGTGCGCGCCTGCCGGTGACTGCACTGGTCGATCAGTTTTATGGCGATGTGCAACTGATGGGTGGCAAGCGCTGGGATACCAGCAGTCTGATCAAGCGGCTCAAGTAAGCCCAGGCTGACTGCTTAGCCCATGAAAAAAGGCCTGGAGAAATCCAGGCCTTTTTTGCTATTGCAGCCGCCTATTTCTTTGCATCTTGCGGCTGTGGCAGCATGCGGGCCAATTCATCTTCACTGATGATTTCCAGAATGCGCACGAGACGCTGTACACCGGATGTGCCAGTGACAACCTCGGTAGCGCGGTTGGATTCGCGCTGCGTGACGCGTCCCATCAGGTAGACGGTGCCGCGCTCAGTGGTGACCTTTAACGAGTTGGCTGACAGGTCCCTTGCGTCAACCAGATTGGCCTTCACACGGCTGGTAACCAACACATCGTTAGAGCGCTGGGTAAGCGTCGAGTTGCCCAGCACAGCCAATTCATTCACCACGCCGCGAACGTTCTCCACCTCACTAACAACCTTTGCCACCAATTGCTTGTCCTGCTCGGACGGCACTTCACCGGTAAGCAGAATCTGGCGGTTATAGCTTGTTACGTTGACATGCACACGTTCTCCCAAATTGTCGTCAATGCGGTTGCTGGACTTGAGCTGGATCGCGTTGTCTTCAAGCACCGTGCCTGAGGTTCGACGGTCCGAGGCCACCATCACGCCACCGGCCACAGCGCCGCCCCCCAGCAGCAACGGCAGCGGGACGCATGCGCTTAAGCCAACAATACCGGCAAGTGCCAGAACAAAAAGAGATTTCTTAATCACAGGTTTCATGGGTTGTTTTCCTGATCGCCCAGCAGTTGGGCATCGACCGCATCACAAATGCAATGCAAGGCCAGAATATGTACCTCTTGCACGCGCGCAGTGCGCTCGTGCGGCACGCAAATATGCACATCGGTATCGCGCAGTGCTGCATTCATCTTGCCGCCGCCACGCCCGGTCAGGCCGACCACCACCATCTCGCGCTCATGTGCGGCGTCGATAGCGGCCAGCACATTGCCTGAGTTGCCGCTCGTTGAAATGGCCAACAGCACGTCACCGGGTTGACCCAGTGCGCGCACCTGACGCGAGAAGATGACATTGAAATCGTAATCGTTGGCAATGGCCGTGATGATGGAGGTGTCGGTGGTCAGCGCAATGGCTGCGAGTTCCGGGCGGTCCCGCTCGAAGCGGCCGACAAACTCAGCTGAGAAGTGCTGCGCATCAGCCGCCGATCCGCCATTGCCGCAGGCCAGCACCTTGCCACCACTGGTGACACAGGCAATGATGGCGTTAACCGCCGCTGCAATCGGTTTGCTAAGAGCTTCAGCCGACTGGTATTTCAAGTCAGCGCTCTCGATAAAGTGTTGGTGAATTCGTTGTTCCAGCATAGGCCGATGATACCTTCCCGCTATGAAGGATCTGTGAAGTAAGCCCCATGTAGGGCAATGGCTTTGTTAGCAGTTGTCAACCGGCATCAAACGCCGCCCGGAGCCATTGCACGCCTGAAGGCTCCACCAGCACCACGTCGAAGCGGCAAGGTGGTGTGCGCTGCAGACGGCTCAGATAGTGACGCGCGGCAAAAACAATCCGCCGCTGCTTGAAGTAGCTGATACTCGCAGCCGCGCCACCGTGCACGCTGGACGCCCGGCTGCGGACTTCGACAAAGACAGTGGTACCGTCCGGGGTGCCCATGATGAGGTCGATCTCGCCACCGCCGCGACCTGGGCTTCGATAATTGCGCTGTATCAGGCGCAAGCCTTGTTTTTGCAGGTAGCGTTGTGCCTCGTCTTCGGCGGCATCGCCCGCTTGCTTGGTGGTGCTGGTTTTAAGTGGTGGTTTTGTTGAAGGAATATCCATAGTGAGCGCGTCTTATTCTTCTGCCCGTTTGGCGGCCCGTGAGGCCGCTGCTGAACAGCATTATCCGCAAGGCGCGCTGTATATGGTGGCCACCCCGATTGGCAACCTGGCCGATATCACCCTGCGCGCCCTGCACGTACTGGAACTGATGGACGTGATTGCCTGCGAAGACACGCGCCACACCCAGCAAATGCTGCGTGCCTACGGCATCGACAAGACAGGTGGCCAACTGCTGGCGGTGCACCAGCACAACGAGACCGAGGCGGCGCAGACGGTCATGGCCCACCTGCGCCAAGGGCAGCGGGTGGCCTATGTCAGTGACGCGGGAACACCCGGAGTCAGTGACCCCGGTGCGCGCTTGGCCGCGGTGCTGGTTCAGCAAGGTTTGCGCTGCATTCCACTTCCCGGTGCCAGCAGTGTCACTACGCTGCTGTCGGTGGCCGGCATCGGTGCCGAGTCGGGTGCCGCCAGCGGTTTTATTTTTCAAGGTTTCTTGTCAAGCAAAAGTACCGAGCGAGCCCACGCGGTGCAGTTGCTCGCACAGGAGGCGCGTGCCGTGATCCTGCTGGAAGCGCCGCACCGCGTTGAAGCGCTAGCCGAAGCACTGGCGGTTTTGGGCGAGCGACCTCTGACCATCGGGCGCGAGTTGACCAAGCAGTTTGAAGAAATTGCCACGGTGTCCGCGCAGGATTTCAAGGCCTGGCTGGCTGCAGATGCAAACCGCCTGCGGGGCGAATTTGCCCTTCTGCTGCACCCGGCTACGGTCGCCGCAGAAGGTGGCGATGCCCCGCGCATTCTGGCGCTGCTGTTGGCGGAACTACCTTTGAAGACAGCCGTCAAACTGGCCGCAGAGATTACCGGCCAGCCGCGCAATGCGCTGTATGAGCAGGCGTTGGCGCTTAAAG
>CAIQYP010000057.1 GCA_903876045.1 uncultured beta proteobacterium
ATCACCAGCACCTGGGTGCGCTTGGCCGCGCGGGCTTTCACCATGGCGCGCTTGAGCTCGGTCAGGTCTTTCACATGCACTGCGTCGGCACCCATGGCGGTGGCGTGCATGGCAAAGTCAATCGGCCGCACTTCGCCACCCTCGCCCACGCAACCTGCCAGCATATTGTTATAGCTGGCGTTGCCGGTGGCGCTTTGCAGGCGCTCGATGCAGCCAAAGCCGCCGTTGTCCAGCACCACGACGATGAGCTTTTTGCCCAGCAACACCGAGGTGGCAATCTCCGAGTTGGCCATCATGTAGGAGCCATCGCCGATGAAGACGATCACTTCCTGATCGGGCCGGGCCATCTTCACGCCCACTGCGCCGGCAATTTCATAACCCATGCAGGAGTAGCCATATTCCATGTGGTAGTTGCCCGGCTTGGAGGCGCGCCAGATCTTGTGCATCTCGGCGGGCAGGCCACCGCTGGCGCCCACCGCCACATCGTGCGCGCCACTGTCGCCACCGGCATCGTTCAGCGAATCACGCACCGCGCCCATCACTTCGGCGTCATACGGCAGCGTGCCTGCGGAAGGCAGGTTGCGGCTCAATTGGGTGACGGTAGTAACCCAGGCTGCGGCTTCATGCTTGGCGCGGGCGGTCCAGGCGGCATCCGCCTGCCAATCACCCAATGCGGGTGTCAATTGTTCCAGCCCGACTTTGGCATCAGCCACCAGGGCGCTGCCACTCCACTTGCCGGCATCAAAGTGTTGCGCGTTAAGGCTCAACAGTTTGGCCTTGGCAAACAGGGTGTGCGAGCCGGTGGTGAAATCTTGCAGGCGCGTGCCCACGGCAAACACCACATCGGCATCGCGCGCCAGCGAGTTGGCGGCCGGGCCGCCATCCACACCAATAGCACCCAGGTTCAAGGGGTGGTCCCACGGGATGGAACTCTTGCCACCGTGCGTCTCGACCACCGGAATGCCAAACTTCGCGGCAAAGGCAGCGAGGCCATCGCTGGCCTGGCTGTACAGCACACCGCCACCGGCCACGATCAGGGGTTGCCTGGCATTCTTCAGCATGGCGACAGCGCGGCTCAACTCAAAGGCATCGGCGGGTGGGCGGCGGAAGCGGATGATTTCGGGCTCAAAGAAGCTGCTGGGGAAATCATGCGCATGGGCCTGCACATCTTGTGGCAGAGCCAGGCAGACCGGGCCGCAGCTGGCCGGGTCGGTCATAACCTGTATGGCGCGCGGCAGGGCCGTGAGCAACTGCTCGGGGCGGCTGATGCGGTCGAAGTAACGCGTCACCGGGCGGAAGCAATCGTTGGCCGAGACGTCGCCCTGTTGGAAGCTTTCGACCTGTTGCAACACCGGGTCCGGCGCACGCGAGGCAAAGGTGTCACCAGGCAGCAGCAGCACCGGGATGCGGTTCACATGGGCCACGGCGGCAGCGGTCACCATGTTGGTGGCGCCCGGGCCGATGCTGGAGCTGACCGCCATGATGCGCTGACGCAGGTTGGCCTTGGCAAAAGCAACTGCCGCATGGGCCATGCTTTGTTCGTTGTGCGCACGGTAAGTGGGCAGCGCTGCGCGCTCGGCCCACAGGGCCTCACCCAGGCCCACCACGTTGCCGTGGCCGAAGATCGCGAACACACCGGCGCAATAGGGTTGGATGCTGCCATCCGCCATTTCCACGCGCAGGGCGGCCAGGTATTTGACGATGGCCTGGGCGGTTGTGAGTCTTTGTGTAGTCATTGGGTTTTCTCTCTGTTTCACTGCTTAAGCCACCGCGCGAACCAAGCTGCGGCGATTGCGCCAGGCGTCCACCAGCACGGTGTAATTGGTGGCCACCTTGTTGATAAATGTAGCGTCATCGATCTCGCCGCGCAGCCACGCAAGCGACTCGTCCATCCACAAACTGCGCCCCACCATAAAGCCCTTGACGATGGGGTTGGTGGCGTTGCGGAAGCTGTCCACCAGATGGGGGATGGGTTGGTTCAGGCCCAGGATGACGGCGCCACGGCAATGCGGGTCGCGCTCGGCCACCAGCAGCTCCAGCGCATGCCAACCGGCGGCCGACATGGGCGCCAGCTTCCACCATTCGGGCTTGACACCGATGTTGTAAAAACGTTTGACAGCGCGCAGCACGGCGGCGTCTTCCTGGCCTGCCACGCTGAGCGCCTTGGGCAAAATGATTTCCAATAGCAACTCGTTGCCACTGGCGCGGGTGGCTTCCCACAATTCCAGCACGGTCTGCTCCTGCTCCAGACGCAGCGCGAAATGGTCATCCGGGTGGTAATGCACCAGGCACTTGACCACCTGCTCGGTCGGCCAGTTGATGAGTGCGCTGCCAATCGAGCGTGTGCCGTCAAAGCGCAGCGGGCGCGACCCCGGTAACTCGACCGGGCGTCCCACCCACCAGCCGCGCCCGGTGGCGCTGCCCAGGGCGTCGCGGCCATAGTCGCCGCCGTCAATCAGCACGCCGGTGTGGCCTTGCAACGCACGGTCAACTTCCACTTGCGCGGCAGCTTGCACCAACAGCTTTTTCAACGCGGGGATTTTTGAATCAGAGACACCGGCTTCGCGTGTCATGTCATAGAACTGGCTGCGGTGGTCAAAGGCCATGACGCAGAGTTCGACCCATTGCGGCCGTGCCGTGGTGACCCGGTGCAGATGGGCCAGTTCCTGGTCGGCATCCACCTTCGGATTGCGGCTGCCGCTAAACCAATGTTCCAGTTCGGTGGGCGTCGGCATGGCGGCAGAGCAAGCGTGGCGCGAGACCACGATGGCGCCACAGGCATTGGCGATTTTGGTCGACTCGGCCCAGTCTTTGCCCTGCAGCAGCGTGGCCATCAGGCCGGACAAAAAGGCGTCACCGGCGCCCAACACATTCAGCACTTCCACGCGCTCACCCTGGTAGGTGGTGGCGTCGTCAATGTGCGCGGGGATATCGCCCTCGATCACGCAGCAGCCCAAGGCACCGCGCTTCACCACCAAGGTGGCCTTGCTTAAAGCGCGCACAGCTTTCAGGCTGGCGATGATGTCATCGGCCACGCCACCGGCGATAAAGAACTCTTCTTCGGTGCCCACCAGCAGATCAAAGTGGGGCAGCATTTCCTGCAACTGCTGCGTCACATGGGCGTCGGCCACATAGCGGTTTTCGCCCGCGCCACGACTGGTCAGACCCCACAGCACCGGGCGGTAATCAATGTCGAGCACGCGCACGACACCGTGCCTGGCGGCATAGTTCAGCGCGGTTTGCGAGGCTTTGCGGGTGGTGGGCGTGGAGAGGTGCGTGCCGGTGATGGCCAGGGCGCGGCACTTGGCAATAAAGGCTTCGTCAATCAGCGCCGCATCCACCGCCATGTCGGCGCAGTTCTCGCGCACGAACAGCAGCGGAAAAGTGTCGCGGTCCTTCAGGCCCAACAGCACCAGGGCGGTCAGCCGCTCCGGGTCAATCTGCACCTGGGAGGTGTCGCATCCTTCAGCCGCCAGCGTCTCGGTCAGAAAACGGCCCATCTGCTCGTCGCCCACGCGGGCAATCATGGCGCTGCGCATGCCTAAGCGGGCCACGCCAAAAGCCAGGTTGCCCGAGCTGCCGCCCAGGTACTTGGCCATGCTGCGCGCGTCTTCCAGTTTGGAGCCGAATTGCTGTGCATACAGGTCTACCGCCAGGCGCCCCAGGCAGGCCAGGTCGTAGGTGCGGCCAGTTGGGAAATTCAAAGTACTCATGGTGAGTTTTCCGTCAGTAAGTGATGAATCGGCGGTCGGGTATCTGGTGCGGATGCCAGCACACAGAGGGCTGCGACCTGGGTACGCTGGATGAAATTATAAAGAAAAAGCTTTTCTTGTGTGAAAGAATTTAGAAAATATTTATCTTTTTGGAAAAGTCGCCGCTACTTCATTGGCCCTGGCGCGAAGCAGGCGGGCAGCGCGATACCCGTGGGATTGCGCGGAACCCCGAGGCTTAGGCCTTCCAGGTCGGCTGTGCCCGCCAGTCCCTCAGCCACAAGTCAAAATCGGTCGCTGCCATGGGGTGACCAATGCCGTATCCCTGGGCCAGTTCACAGCCCATGCTAAGCAGGCGCTCTCCGTGCGCCTGCGTTTCAACGCCCTCGGCCAGCACGCTGCGCGCAAAGGCGTTGGCCAGTCCGATAACGCCTTGCACTATCGCCAGGTCACTGCTGTCTTCCAGCATGTCGCGCACAAAGGACCGGTCGATCTTGAGCATTTCCGCAGGCAAATGCTTCAGGTAGGTGAGTGAGGAGTAGCCGGTTCCAAAATCATCCAACGCAAAGCCCACGCCAATGGCGCGGCATTGGTTCATTACCTTGCCGGTCATGGTGATGTCTTGCAGCGCGTTGGTCTCCAGCACTTCGAGCTGAAGCTCCGACGCAGGCACATCCGGGTGTGCCTGCAATAGCGCCTGCAGGCGTTGCGTAAAGTCGGGTTGCTGCAATTGGTAGGCACCGATGTTCACGCTTACCGGAATGTCATGGCCGCCCTGGTGCCACAGGCCCATCTGGGTTAGAGCGGAATCAATGACCCATTCCCCAATGCCCACGCTCAACGGGCTTTCGTCCACGGCCAGCAAAAACTCCAGCGGTAACAGCAATCCACGCTGCGGGTGCTGCCAGCGGATGAGTGCCTCTGCCCCCACCACCTCGTGGGTGCGCATATTGATCTTGGGCTGGTAAAACAGCACAAACTCCTGGCGCTCAAGCCCTCTGGCGATTTGAACCATGAGTTCCTGCTGGCCTTGAACGGCCACGTCGTGTTCCAGATCAAATAGTTGAAAACGGTTCTTGCCGGATTGCTTGGCCTGGTACATAGCCTGGTCAGCGTGGCGCATCAGCAGGTCCGGGTCGGAGCCATCCACGGGGTACACCGTGACGCCAATGCTGGCGGATACCTGCATCAGCTTGTCACCCACCGGAATCCTTTCGGAGGCAACCTGCAGCAGGCGACGCAACACCGGCTCACACTCGGTGACGCTGCCCAGGTCTACCAGCACGGCAGCAAACTCGTCTCCACCGATGCGGGCCAGTGTGTCGCCATCGCGCAGTGCAGACTTCATGCGGCCTGCAAGCGCGATCAGCAGCAGGTCACCTACATCGTGCCCATAGCTGTCATTGATGGCCTTGAAGCCATCCAGATCCAGATAGGCCACCGCGACGAACTGGTTGCGTCGCTGGCATTGCGCAATGGCCTGCTGCAGCCGGTCGGCTAGCAGCACGCGGTTTGGCAATTCGGTCAGCGCGTCAAAATGGGCAATGTGTTCAAGCTGCTTGTTGTGCTCCATCATCGGCGTGATGTCGGTGAACAAGGACACGAAATAGCTCAACTGACCATTGGTGTCGTTGACTGCGCTGATAGTTTGCAATTCTGCATAGACTTGCCCGTTCTTGCGGCGGTTCCAGACCTCGCCATGCCAATGTCCGTCTTGTTGCAGAGCGCTCCACATTGCAGCGTAATACGCATCGCTCTGGCGCCCGGACTTGAGAATCCGGGGCGTCTGGCCGACAGCTTCCTCGCGCGTGAAACCGGTGATGCGCGAGAACGCCTCGTTCACCTCCCTGATGGTGCCATCCGGTTTGGTGATCATGATCGCTTCGTGCGAATGGCTGAAGACGCTGGCCGCAAGCTGCATGCGTTCTTCCGCATGTTTTTTAGCGGTGATGTCCAGCACCGCCGAAATGAAATACAGCGCCGCACCGCTGGCATCACGCAGCAGGTGAGACGAAAGGCTCGCCCACACCAGCCGGCCCGACTTATGGACGTAACGCTTCTCTACCCGGTAATGATCCAACTCGCCGCGCAGCATGCGTGCCACATGCGGGGTATCAACCGACAAATCTTCAGCGGGTGTGATGCGCTGATAACTAAAACTCTGCGCCAGAATTTCATCGCGTGTATAGCCCAGCATGTCGCAGAAGTACTGGTTGATCTGCAGAAATTTCCCCTTCGGTGACACCTGCGCAATGCCGACTGCCGCGTTGTCAAACACCGCCCGGAACAGCGCCCCGCTTTCTTCGATGACACGATTCTTTTCGGCCGTCTCGGCATGGAACCCGGCA
>CAIQYP010000058.1 GCA_903876045.1 uncultured beta proteobacterium
CGCCCCCGATGCCGCACGCCAGACCCAGGTGACCGACTGGCTGGCGGCCCGTCTGGGCGTGCGTGAGGCCTTTGCCCCGGCGCGCCTTAGCCGCGTGGTGGAAGCCTTTGAACGCCAGCTCGATACCGAACGCCAAGCCAACGATCTGGACTACGACGCCAGTGGCAGACTGAACTTTTCGGCCACCGAAATTGCCGGTGAAATCGGCAACGCCAAGGGCGACGCAACCGCCTTGCGCATGAACTACAACCGGCGCCGGCGCTACGGCGACACCCATATCGCGGCGCGCGTGGACCAGCTTGATGCCCTGCTGCACCGTATTGCCGGTTACTCGCAGGAAGTGGGCGAACACGCAGTCGGGCTTCAGGCCTATGCCGCAGGCAGCCTCTGGTTGGACCACGACCTAACCCGACGTGCCGCCGCCAATCTGGCCCGCACCGAGGCCACCGTGCAGCAGCTAGCCGAACGGGCCCGCGCCCTGCGCACCGGTTTTCTGGACCTGCCCCGCTTGCCCCAGGACAACTGCGTTGTACCGGAGCCCATGGATTGCGAGCCGCTGGGCGCGGTGTAAGCGCAGCACCGACGTATTGCCATGAGCGCCAACCCGCCCCGAGCGAGTGAGCATCGCAACGCAGCGCACGGGGGCTTAGCTCCAAACGCTCTGCCACAACCTCTACTCTTTGAAGCGTGCGAGCATCGGTTGGCCGCCCTGGACCAATTGGCCCGCCCACTCTGGCTCGGTGGCCTGACCCACTCGCAGGGCACGCTTGAGCCGCGCCTGCAGGCGCTGAATACCTTGCGCGAAGAACTGTTTACCGGCCTGTCCGCCCAGGCGGCCAACTGGCAGTGGCCGCCCGAGGCCATCGCCCAGCCGCTGGCCCGGACCCTCAACACACTCGACCTGCAGCGCTTTTGCCAGGACCAACCGCAGCTCAGCGACACGGTCTTGCTGAGCATCCTGTTTCATCTGGACTTCATCGTTGATTACCAGGACCGGGGTGCCAGCGCTGAACACGCCACCGCAATGGCAATGGCCGCCTTTGCCGAGGACTGGCGCGAGCGTAGCGGCCAGATGGATGAGCTGATCCAGGTGTTTGGTCTGCTGCCCGAAGATGCCAAACACAGCCGATGGGACCAACTGCGCGGCCTGCTGCGATCCAGCGGCTGGCAGGAAGTGCTGCGCATCCACCGCATGCTGGAGAACCTGCCCGAGTTGGCCAAAATCATCCGGCAACTAGGGCGCAGCCGCGTCACCGAAACACCAGACACCCGCACCCAGGCCGTGGTCCCTGTCCTGGATACGGCGATAGCGCACAAGGCCGAGGAGCGTACCGTGCACGTGCCCGACATGCCAGGCCAGACGCGCGGCATTCACCGCTCCGACCGCATCGCCCGCATGCTGCCGTCCGAGACCATGCTGCTGAGCCACCCGCGCCTGCGCCTGCTGTGGCACGCGCGCCGCGCTGAGCGCACCCTGCTCTGCTATGAAGACGATGACCGCATGGGCGAGGTGCATCAGCACCAGTCCCTGGTGCAACAACCGCGCCCCGGCCCGCAAGCCGCACTGCAGGCGATCGCCGGCCCCATGCTGGTGTGCGTCGACACCTCAGGCTCCATGCAGGGCGGTGCCGAAGCGGTGGCCAAGGCCGTGGTGCTGGAGGCCATGCGCAGCGCCCACGCCAGCCAACGTGCCTGCCACGTGTTCGCCTTTGGGGGTGATGGCGAGGTGCTCGAACTGGAGCTGGGCCTGAACAGCGTGGGCATTGAGCGCTTGAGCAACTTTTTGGGTCAGGCCTTTCGTGGCGGCACGGACATCTGTGGCCCGCTGGAACGCGTGATTGCCAAAATGGAAGATGTGCGCTGGCAGCGTGCCGACCTGCTGCTTGCAACCGATGGCGAATTTGGCGCCACACCCGAGGTGGCTGCGCGGCTGGACGCTATCAAACAGACACTGGGCCTGCGCGTACAAGGCGTGCTCATTGGCGACCGCGAAACACTGGGCATGATGGAGGTGTGCGACAGCATTTATGCGGTGCGCAACTGGCGCCGCTTCGGCGGCATTAACGTGGAGTCACCCGTGCACACTCCCGCCCTGACCGCCCTGTATTTTCCAGCTGCGCTGCGCAATGCAACAAATCGCGCCGCCACCGTCTCGGGCGACGCCGCATCGGCCGCTGTTCGCGCCGGCTTACTTCGCGGCACACCGGCGACTGCGCCTAAAGACAACCCGACCCCATGAGCTTTGCCATCGACTATTTAAAGCAACTGCAGGCTTTTGCTGCCGCCAGCCCGCTGCCACGCATTCGCGCCCTGCATCTGCCGCCGCAGCAAGATATAGAAAACAACCGCGGCGAGTTCTGTGCGCTTGAATTGGAAGACGGCTCACTGGGCCAGTCCTACGTGCTGTTTGACGATAGCTTGCAGCACCTGCGCGCCGACGCTGGCCACTTGGGTCTGCAAGGTACGGACGCATTGGAACTTGCGCAGCACTATCTGAGTGACAGCGGCCCTTGGCAAACCCTGGGCTTTGCCGCAGCCAATGCACTGACGCGCTGCCTGATGAACCGTGCCGGTTTCAGACCCGACATGAGCCGCGACTCCATAGGCCAGATGCAACCGCAGGCAGGCGAGCATATCGGCATGATCGGCTTCTTCAAACCATTGCTGGGTGCCATTCTGGAAAGCGGTGCGCGCCTCACCGTGCTGGAGCTGGACCCGACGCTGGTGACCGAAACCGACCGGTACCGTGTCACGCTGAACCCTGCCGAACTGGCGGACTGCAGCAAGGTGCTATCCACCAGCACCCTGCTCTTGAACAACTCCTTGGACAGCATGTTGGCAACATGCCGCCGCGCGCAGTGGTTTGCCATGGTTGGCCCCAGTGCCGGCTGCCTGCCCGACGGCTTGTTCGCGCGCGGTGTGACATTGCAAGGGGGCAGCTGGATCACAGACAGCGCGGGCTTTGTGGATGCCTTGTGCGCTGGTGAGTCACGCAGCAGTTTCAGCGCCAAATTCGCACTGACGCTGGACAACTACCCGGGCTTTGAGACTTTGCTGCAACGGCTGTGACATACGGCATGGGCGACTGGCCGCTTTACCGCTCACGAAAGTTGTAGCTTCAGAAACACATTAGCCCGAGAAAGCCGCTCCAGAAAGACTGGAACTGGTAGCATGGAAAAAACTAGTATGGGA
>CAIQYP010000059.1 GCA_903876045.1 uncultured beta proteobacterium
CAGCAATACAAATTGCAAAAACCGGGGCAGCGCCGTCCAGCTGCGAGAAGTCGAGTGCAACTTAAACTACCTTTAAGTCTGTCCTGACTCCGGGGTCCACTTCATGTGTGCATTGTCGATGGCCGTTATCTGGGCTCGATGGACGTCTGAGAGTAGTGGCATCGAATATGAAATGCAAAAAGATGCAACTGCCGCACTTCGCGCAAAGGCTTCTGAGGTTGAGGGCATTCTCGTTCGCACCTATCACACCATACGAACCATTTCCATGTTGCCTGGTCTGCGTAGTGCTGCGGCAAGAAATCGCAGTTCCATCGAAAGAAGCGCACAGGAGTTGGGATGGATTTCTGAAAAGGAGTTTGGCACCGTACAACAGCTCTACAACCAAATAGCCTCATCCGTTTCGGTGTCAGAAATATATGTTGTTATGGACGGCTTTCGCCCCGAGCTTGGTCAAGTGCCCTTCATGATGTTTGATGAGGTATCGGCAGAATACTCCGGCGGGATTAAGCTGAAAGTCCAGGGCGGCAACGCGAGTGACCGGCCCGAAGAAGTTGAATCGGAGGAATACGTCGACTTCGTTCGACAACTTGAGTTGCTACGCATTGGTGCACCCCTATTTCCCGGTAATGCTCCCGAAGGAATATTGCCTATAAATTCCCGGGAACTCCGCACCTGCGATAACGCGCAGTACACATCCATTGCGCACGGAGACGCCAAAGAGGCTAACGGGTTTAGCCTGTCAGTGCCAGTCTATTCAAGTCATGGGGGTCAGTTCAACGGCATCGTAACGGCCATTCTCAGACGCAATATTTTCGAGGCTGCCTTGCGCGGCATTCCAGTAGATCAAGTAGTCGAGCAGCCAAGTGGGCCGGAGCCGGTTAGGACAGGTAACGCGCTTTATCGCGTACCTGCAAACTATGTGCTGGAACAGCAAAGCACCGCGATGCGGATTTTCGATCGTAACAACCAGGTGTTGAAGCAGGTGCAAGGAGTTATTGGTGAGGTCTTTTTCAAGGACCGTGTTGACCTGCAGGTACCTGGGGGAAATACTTGGACGCTTCATCTCTACGTTTCGGATGAACGACGGGAGGAGGGTCTTGCTGCCGGCCGCTGGACCGCTATTCGTCAAGCTTCGTTGCTAACCTTGGCACTGCTCATTGCTTGGCTTTTTGTGCATGTTTTGCTGCGTCAACAAATGGCAGCACGGAGGCAAGCGGAAAGCCTGACGGCGGTACTTATTGACGACCTTAAGCAGCAGACGCAGATCGCAAATGCAGCGTCGATTGCGAAGAGTCAGTTTCTGGCCAACATGAGCCACGAAATTCGCACCCCGATGAACGCCATATTAGGAATGCTCACACTTTTGCAAAAAACCGAGCTTTCCGCGCGCCAGTTTGATTACGCTACCAAGAGCGAGGGTGCAGCCAGGGCACTCTTGGGTCTGCTCAACGAATTGCTGGATTTTTCCAAAATCGAAGCGGGCAAGATGACGCTGGATCCGCATCCCTTTTCATGGGACAGCGTACTGCGGGACATTTCGGTCATTTTGTCCGCAAATATCGGAGAAAAGTCGATCGAATTAATTTTTGATATTGACCCCATGGTTCCACCGCTACTGGTCGGCGATGCCATGCGTTTGCATCAGGTCTTGCTAAATCTTGGTAGCAACGCCACCAAATTCACTGAGCGCGGGGAAGTCGTCCTGGCGATCAAGGTAGTGCAACTTGATCAAGGGGCTGCAACACTGCGCTTCAGTATTCAGGACAGTGGCATGGGGATCGCCGCGGAGGACCAGGTTCGGATTTTCGGGGGCTTCACTCAGGCTGAAGCGTCCACAACCCGGCGTTTTGGCGGTACGGGACTTGGATTGCCCATCAGTCGGCACTTTGTTTCTTTAATGGGTGGTGAGCTGCAACTGGAAAGCGAACCGGGGATAGGCAGCCTCTTTTACTTCACCATCACCTTGCCCATCGCGGCCGCAGGCTCTGACGCTGAGGATGCGCGCAAGAATAATGAAGTGATCGCTGAGAGGCCGGAGGCCAGACAGTGTCGTGTTCTGTTACTTGACGACAATGCGACCGTCCGGACGGTCCTGCAAGGTATGGCGCAGTCGCTTGGCTGGCGAATGGATACAGCCCCAAGCCTTGATGAAGCGATGAGGCTTTTGAAGTCACCAATTGACCAAGAACTTCACTACCAAGCCATCTTTTTGGATTGGAGCTTACCCGGCATGAATGGCTGGCAATCGAGTATGCAAATTCGCAAACTGTTGGCGGACAACAGCCGTGCTGAGAATCGCGAAAAAACACTAATTGTGCTGATGGTCACTGCGCATGAGCGTGAGCTGCTCTCAAATTTCGCGCCGGATGAACAGGCACTTCTGGACGGGGCTTTGGTCAAACCGTTTACCGCGTCCATGATGCGTGATGCTGTGATGGATGCGCGTAACGAAGGCGAAATACCTCACCCACCCAGAGCAGCAGCTGCAGTAGCGCAGCGCCGGCTGGAAGGCATGCGGTTACTGCTTGTTGAAGACAACCTCAACAATCAACAAGTGGCAAGCGAGTTACTCAGAAGTGAAGGGGCATTGGTGCAAATTGCCAATCATGGTCGTGAAGGTGTGGAGGCAGTTGCTGCAGCGGTTCCGCCCTTTGACGTCGTACTCATGGACCTGCAAATGCCCGTCATGGATGGATTTGATGCAACCCGGGTCATCCGGGGTGACCTGGGGCTTGAAGACTTGCCAATTGTGGCCATGACCGCAAACGCCATGGAATCGGACAGGTCAGCATGCTTGGCCGCCGGGATGAATGATCATCTAGGGAAACCTTTTGACCTCACGCATTTGATACGGGTGCTTCGGCAGCAGGCGAAGTGGGCGAGTGCACCTATTGAGACGCCGCCAGACCAAACTGTGCTGAGTCAGAGTTTGATGCAGGTGGCATCCGCTGGCGGTATGGATCTGGAGCAGGCGGTACATCGGATGGGGGGTAATCAAGATGTTTACCGGCGCATGTTGCAGACCTTCGCAAATGATCTTGAAATCCTGCCGGAGCAGATTCAGGCAGCCAATCCCGAGAACTTACGCCGCTTGATGCATACGTTGAAGGGGCTTGCAGCCACGCTTGGCGCCACCGGTTTGTCTGGCGAAGCTGCTGCGGCTGAAAAGATTCTGGTGTCCGGTCAATCCCCTGAGCAGGTGCGCCGCGCAACGCAGGCTGTTTGCGAAGCAATCTTCCGTGCAACGCCGGGAGTGCAAGCCGTTTTGAAGGCCTTGCAAGAAGTGCAGGCAGCTGAAATTGGAGATCGTGCAGGTACCAAATCAACCGAGATTGATCATGACGTTCTGGTGAGCAAGCTACATGCCTTGTCCCGTTTGCTACAAATTCAGGATATGGAAGCTATGACAGCCATGGCAGAGTTGCAAGGTGATTTCGCGGGTGCGCTGGGAGAAGAGTTCTCGGAGTTAGAGCTTGAAATGGCAAATCTGGAGTTTGAAAAAGCTTTGAAGATCTGCGACTCGCTGCTTGCGGTCAGACTTGAGCCGGGTAAACGCGATGTCAGCGTATAGCCATCGTATGTATCATCCCGAATAACAAAAATTGGGGGAGCGATGGCCTACAAAATTGAACGCTATAAGCACGGCATGGTTAAACGCTTTACAGGTGTGGTGACTTACGAGGATGTGCTCAGGTCAGAGCAACAGGTGCATGCCGACCCGGATTTCACTGTTTTCCGGTATGTCGTGTCCGACTACATCGGTGCCGACTACCGTGGGCTTAATGACGCGCAGAAGTCCGATATCAACGCCTTGAGGATTGGCGGTCACTTCTCAAACCCGCGCATCAAATACGCGTTTGTTATTCAAAACCCGGAAATATGCGCGCAAATAGCCAGTGCTGTTGCAAACGGTGACATGCTGCATCCAGCAGAGACGTTTGATACTTTTGAGGAGGCCTCTGATTGGGCGGGGTTGTGACACAAAGACCGGTCAGGCCTCCAACTGCTCAATGGCAGCGCGCAGTGCAGCAATCGATGCGCTAACCATCGCTGCCAATTCCGGCTCGCGGGACAGTGCGTCAGCGGGTTGAGTGGCGGCCTTGCAGATTTTTTCGAGGTCGTGCGCCAACAAGGACAGGGGCATTACGCCCAGGGTTGCTGCAGTGCCCTTGAGGGTGTGCATTTGCCGTGCAGCCTCAGCAAAAAGCGAGGCGGATAGAGCCCGATCATATTCGGCCACCACGCTCTCCAGTTCCTCAATGAATTGCTTGGCCAGGTCCACATAGAGGTCCGTCAGGCCATCCAGATGCGACAAAGCCGTTTCCAGATCGACTGCTAGCGCACCATCTTCTGCAAGCGTGCTTTTAACCATTGGCGCGGCGGGTAACTCGTGACCAGATGGCGTAGCAGGGGCCGGGGCATCCGGACTCGCCGCAGGTTTGAAGTCGGATTTTTGCAGCAACATATTGACCAGGTAGTTGAGGTCGAAGGGTTTGCCGATGTGGTCCGTCATCCCCGCTTCCAGACAATCCTCACGGTCACTGGCCATGGCATTGGCGGTCATGGCAATGATGGGGATTTTGTCCATTCCCAGGTCTTTGCGAATGACGCGTGTGGCTGTGAAGCCATCCATGACGGGCATCTGCACGTCCATCAGGATCACATGAAAGGGTGCCACATTGCGGGCTTGCGTCAATGCTGACACCGCAGCCAGGCCGTTGTCCGCCAGCTCCACTTCCGCGCCTTCGGCCACCAGCAGTTCACGCGCCACCTGTTGGTTCACCAAATTGTCTTCCACCACCAGCAGGCGCATGCCGATAAGGCGGCGCCCCGCCTTGCTGGCAACCCGGTCTTTGCGGCGGAATCCGCTGCGCCCAGCCCGCGCTTCACTGACCACTTCCCTGATCATGGCGGCCGTCACCGGTTTAACCATAAAGGCGTTCAACGAGGCCTGCTCGTGGGGCGTGCGCTGGGTCAGGGCCTGACGGTTGTGCACCGTCAGCATGATGCATATCGGTTTGCCAAAGGCGTCGCCCAATTGCCGCAGTTCTGCCATGGTTTCCCATCCATCCAGCCCCGGCATCTCCCAGTCCACAAAGATCACCTGGTAGGCGCTTTGCTGGTGGCGCGCGCGCGCCTGCACCCGGTCAATGGCCTCGAGACCACCGGCTGCCGCGTCAACCTTCCAGCCCAGCGAGCGCATCATGGACTGCAGCAATTCACGCGCCACGGCGTTGTCATCCACCACTAGAACGTCCATGGATTCTTGCGCTGTCTCAGGCTCAGGCGCGGGTAGCTCACTGTGGGCGGAGTGGGTGGAGTGGGTAGTGGCCTCGGCATGGGGCAGGGTAATTTCAAAGTAGAAATCGCTGCCTTTGCCCAAAACACTTTCGACTGCCAATTTGCCACCCATCAGCTCGACCAAGCGCTTGCAGATGGAAAGGCCCAGGCCCGTGCCACCGTAACGGCGTGTGGTCGAAGCTTCCGCCTGCGAGAAGTCGCTAAAGATCTTGGCCTGGTTTTCTGGCGCAATGCCGATGCCACTGTCCCGCACGCCAATGAGCAGTCGGGTTGCGTTGCCCTGGTGCTCCAGTGCACGCATGTGCACCACCACTTCGCCGCTTTGGGTGAACTTGAGTGCATTGCCCGCCAGGTTGATAAGAATCTGCTGCAAGCGCATGGCATCACCCAGCAGGGTCTTGGGTATGGTCGGGTCGATGTCAAACAGCAACTCAACTGGTTTGTTGCCCAAATTCAAGGCCATGATGACGGACAACTCGCGAAATATGCGCTCCGGCGAAAAAGCCTGCGGGTCCAGTTCCAGCTTGCCGGCTTCAATCTTCGAGAAGTCCAGAATATCGTTGAGCAAACCCAGTAAAGACTGCGCGGCACCTTCGGCCTTGTTGACGTAGTCGAATTGGCGTTCATTGAGCTCGGTCGCATGCATCAGCTTGAGCATGCCCAGGATGGCATTCATCGGGGTGCGTATCTCGTGGCTCATGTTGGCCAGGAATTGCCCCTTGCTGATGGTCGCCTGCTCTGCTATGTCGCGTGCTTCCTGCAGGTACTCCTCGTGCTGAACTCGCTCGGTAATATCCCGGTAGCAAAACACCCGCCCGATGGTGCGGTGACGGTCCCGCGCGGGATGCGACATGCACTCCACGACCCTGCCATCGGCCAGATGCAGCTTCTCAAAAGTGTCACCGCCCAGATCGAGTTTGAGGTCAATCGCCTGGCTGAGTGCCGTGGGAGTATCTGAAATGCCCGGACTCTTTAGCAGAATGCTTTCGATATAGGCCACGATCCCATGGTCATCGCGTTCGGCCAGCAGGTGCTCCGGCAGGGCCATCAGGTTCGAGAACCGGTGGTTCATGTTCAGGATGGTGCCGTCGTTGTCAGTCAGAAGGATGCCGTCATCGGTAGCCTCCAAGGTGGCGGTCAAATGCAAACCGGTCACATCCACTTCTGGTTCAACGCGTTGTTTGCGTGCCGGGCGGGCACGCAGTTGATAGAACTCCTGGTTGTCGCCCGCGCGCTGCACAAATTTGCGGATTTCAAACACCGAACCATCGCGCCGCTGGTAGCTGCCCTGCGCCTCCATGAGCGTGGTGCTGGCGGCCACTTCTTCCCAGAAGAAGAGATCTGACAGGGCACACTCGATGTCACCGATAACCCTGCCGACCAACTGCGGCTGCTCATATCCCAGTTGTTGGTGCGCAGCATCGTTGGCCGCCACAATTTGCAATGACTGCACGTCCAACAGCATCAGGATTTCGCTGGAACCCTCCAGCATCAGGGCTTCCAAATTCATGGGGTGGACCCTGTGGGTGAACTGCTACCGCCGTCAAAGAAATAGGTGACACGCTTGCGCGGGTTGAGGTAGGCAGCAATTTTTGGCGACAACATCGCGGGGCGAATGGATTTAAGAATTTGCAAGTCGACTTCGACTTCCAGGTTGACCATGATGGCTTCTTCCTTGGGAACAGACTCGTCGTATACCAGCACCCAGGGTCTGAGGGGCTTCTTGGGATTGACGGAAGTGACCACCGCAAAGTTCTCGTTGGAGAGTTGCACGATGGAGCCAGGTGGGTGCACACCCAGACTGCGGATCAGCGTTTGCAATGCGCGGAGGTCAAATTTCGCGCGGCAGTGCGCAAACATGTAAGACAGTGCCTCGTGTGGCGTCAGTGCCTTGGAAATATCCGCCGGATTGCACAGGTTGTCGTAGAAGTTGACCACGGAGACGACGCGCGCGACCGGTGTCATGGCGTCCAGTTTCAGGCCCCTGGGGTAGCCGCTGCCATCGGCGAATTCGTGGTGTTGCGCCAGAACCGAAAGCGCCATCGCTGAGAGCCCGGTCCGCTTACCGGTGGCTATACCCAAATCCACGTGGGTTGCCCTGAAGTTGCGCTCTGCCTTGGTGGCTTCGCCAGGCGGCTTTTTCACCACCCGATCGGGTATCTCGATTAAGCCGATGTCATGCAGCAACGCACCCACGCCCATGTCGCGCGCCAGCTCCGGGCTCAGCCCGATTTCTTTGGCCAGCATCATGGAAAGAATGGCGACGTTCAGGCTGTGGAAATAGACGTCTTCACTGCCGGCCTTTTCGCCCATGACGTGCAGGGTTGCCTCCGGACTTTCCAGAAAGGCGTCCACCATCTCACCCACGAGCAGTCCCATTTCTTCCAGCGTCTCTTTGGGGCGCGAAAAAATGTTCTTGTTCATGTTTTTGATGACGGTGGTGGCCTTGGAAAAGGCCCGCTCTACCCGTTCGACATTGTCGCGGCGGCGCTGCACCATCTCCTGACGCTGACGCTTCAAGACAACTTCGGGGCTGGAATTGTCGGTCGGTTCAGGCGCCGCTTCGACAGACGGTGCAGGTTCTGGTGCGGCGGGTTCGACATCTGTTATCGGGCGCGGCGGCGGGTCGCTGCGCAGCGGGTCGTATCGGTACTGAGCCAGCTTCAGGGCGCGCAACTCCTGGAGCTGATCCTGGCTGCGCACCTTGAAGCTGTTAAGGGTAAAAGAGTGCCTGAACCACGGCAGGTCCAGGATGACGAAGGCACCGACGTACAACTGCTCCGAAGACATATAAACCGATCCAGTGTTTTCGGTAACGGGTGTCGTCATTCCAGTCAGTACCTTGTAGTCGTGCGATGCGGCTTGGCGGATATTTGGGGCGCATGTTGGCACGCCATCGCACAGCATAAACGACAATCCCGACCCGCATCGGCTCTCGCCGGAATTCGGTCTCGGGCTCCCCGCGGAGAGGGAAACCTGCAGGCAGCGTGGTGCCTGCAAATGGCTTTATAAAAATTGTCTCAATCTGCCAAAGGCAGATAGTTATCCAATCCTTTAGGAACTGGATAACTGAAATCAACCCTTGAGCTGCTTCATACCCGTGGCCCAGTCTTCCAGGTGATGCACACGAATGATCTGTCCGTTTTCGATTTCGTGGATGTCGGTGGTGTCAATCTTGAATGACTTGCTGCCATCAAGTTCCAGGCCCATAAAGTTGCCCTTGGGCGAACCGGTGGCCAATGCACGCACCACCACTTTTTTGCCATCCACTCCGATTACCAGATCCATCGGCGCCCACACCAAGTTGGGGATGAGCTGCCAGAAGAAGCCCACTTGCTTGATCAGTGTGGCTTTGTCCTTGGTTTCCTGGCTGTTGATGGACTGAAAACCGTCGGCCAGAATTTTCCCAGCACCTCGGCGGGTGTGGTCGTTGTATTGACCGTGAGGGCCTGTTTGTAAAAGTGCGCAACTATTGAAGAACTGCGTAAACGCGCTCCTTCGGAGCACTTTGACAAATTGCAACGCGCAGATTTCTACCGCCTTATCGGCGTGCGCGAAGGGCATACCCACCCCATGGTAGATTTTTCCGACTTCGCTGCACAGGCCGGGGACTGGGTATTGGTGCGGCCGGGACAGGTCTTTCGCTACGATTTTTCGCGCCCGTGGGGTGGCTGGCTATTGGTCTTCCGCTCCGACGCACTAACCAACGCGGGCAAAGGCCGTGCGTCGGATGAATTTGACCTGTTGCGACGCGTCGAAGACCTGGCAAGCCTGCACTCGCTGCAAAACGATCAGAACGACTGGCTGCTGCGCAGCATGCACCAGATGCAGTGCGACGGCGACCTGAAAGAAGATGTGGCCCTGCGCAACGAATTGCTCCGCCTGCAACTAGTCACTTCGCTGCTTCGCTTATCCGTCTGGCAATCGTACGGCACCGTAACCGGTGAGCCAGACAGGGCATGGCAAGCCGGCTTCCGGCGGTTTCGCAAAATGCTCGATGCCGATTTCACCCGGCAGCATCAGGTGCAGCATTACGCCAGTGCTTTGGGGATGAGCGAAAAAACCTTGAGCCGCCTTTGCATGACTGCGACGGGTGCGTCAGCCAAGGTTGTGATCAATCAGCGACTGATCTTGGAAGCCAAGCGCCTGCTGGCTCATACGACATTGGCCGTGCAGGTAATCGGGCGCGATTTGGGTTTTGAGGAAGCGACCAACTTTGTCAAATTTTTCCGGAAAGAGACTGGCTTGACGCCGCTGGCGTTTCGCCAAGGTGTGTAGCTTCAACGCACGCAGTCGTTGGTTAGTTATTTTTCACACCGACTCAAAACCCTGCAGCACACTGACCACGTTGACGCCGATTTCTTCAACGGCGTAGCCACCTTCCATAACAAATACGGTGGGTTTGTTGAGGCGACCCAATGCCTCGCCCATGCGCAGGTAGTGTTCGCCTTCCAGTTTGAACTGCGAGATGGGATCGTCCTTGTAGGTGTCCACACCAAGGGAAACGACGATGGCATCCGGTGCATACAGCGCAGTGAGTCCGCACATGTGCTGCAGCGCGTCGCCCCATTCACTCCAGCCGGAGCCGAGTGCTAGCGGGTAGTTGTGATTGAACCCCAATCCTTTTCCCATGCCGGTTTCATCGCGGTAGCCCAGGAAATGCGGATAGTCACGCTCTGGGTCGGCGTGAATGGAGCAGAACATGACATCGTCGCGCTCATAGAAAATTTGCTGCGAGCCGTTGCCGTGGTGGTAGTCCACATCCAGGAGGGCAACCCGCTTTGCTCCCTGATCAATAAAGGCCTGTGCCGCGATGGCGGCATTGTTCAAATAGCAATACCCACCCAGATAATCCCGTCCGGCATGGTGGCCGGGAGGCCGACACAGGGCGAATGCGCCACGATCCCCGGCGCTGACATGCTTCTGTGCCGTCAAGGCCACGTTCACGGCGCTGCGCACGGCTTGCCAGGTGCCGCCCGTTATTTGCGCCGCGCCATCCATGGCGTAGTAACCCACCTTGGCATCTATAAAACGGGGCGGGAAGGTGCGCATTCCGCGGATGTTGTACACGTAGGGCAGGATGTCGTTCTTGCGTCCCAGTGCTGACCACTCTGCCCATGCAGTCTGCAGGTACTGCACATAGTCCAGGCTGTGCACTGCCGTAATGGCTTGATCAGCAAAGCCCTCCGGTTCGAGCACAGTGCCCAGTTGGGCCGCGCGGATCCGGCTCAGCACCATGTCCATGCGCTGCGGGCTTTCAAAGGGAGTGACCAGTTCCCCATCCAGTACTTCGAACTTGGGGAAGTGCAGGCGTTGGTCGTCGCTGTAGATGGTTTTCATGCGGTCAATGTACCTTTGCATCCGAGGTTCAATGGTGCCAGTCTATGGGGAAAAGTGGTGGCCACTGTCTTTCGATGGGTGCCGGTTCGCTAGCTCTAGACCTCAGGTAGTTGCGGCCTCTGCCACCAACCAATCCTTCAGGTACGCCACGTCGGGACGCAGCACTTTGCCTTGGGGCGCGGTGATAAACAGCGGCTGGTCAGTGGTGACACTTTGCTGCAGCGGTCGTACCAGCAGGCCCTGCGCAATCAGCGGTTGCACGATATGGCGCCAGCCTTGTGCCACACCCTGTCCTTCGATGGCCGCTTGCAGCACGATCGAATAGTCGTTGAAGCGGAACAACTTGGGTTGGCGCGGCAGGCTGATGTCAAAGCGCGCCAGCCAATCCTTCCAGCCCATGCGCGCTTTGTAGCGCTCTTCCAGCACCAGCAACGGGCTTTGGGCCAATGCCTTCAGGTCGGGTAACGGGTTGCCCTGCAGGAATTTCGGACTGCAGACCGGGAATATTTCTTCATCCACAAAGTGCCAGCGCTGGTAGTTGGAAAAGTCATCCGCGCCCAGGGTGATGGACAGATCGATGCGCTCGCGGGCCATGTCCAGATCCGTATCGGTGGTGATCACGCGCAGTTCGATATCCGGGTGCTGCTGCTTGAAGCGCGCAATGCGCGGCAATAGCCACCAGGTGGCCGTAGCGGTGGATACGGCCAGTGTCACCTGGTGCGCTTGCATGCTGCGCACCTCGCGCAGCGCCTGGTCGATCAGCGACAAACCCATGCCGACCTGCTCCAGCAGGTATTTGCCCGCCTCGGTGGTCTGCACGCCTTTGTGTTGGCGCTCGAACAGGGCCACACCCAGATCGGCCTCCAACAGGCGCATGGCATGGCTGACCGCTGGTTGGCTGATGCCCAGGTCTTCAGCGGCGCGCGTAAAGCTGCCTCTTCGGGCGGCGGATTCAAACACCAGCAGGTTGTTTAAGGACTGGTTGGGTTTGGCATTGGTCATAAGCAGATTTTATGGCACGCATGAATTGCTTTGGTGTTCACAAACGCGGTTGATTCGCATAAGCTGGCACGTTAGCGGCTTAGGAAACCTTGCCTCTTGGCATATGGTTGCCTGATGCCAGACCCGTTCAGACACAGCACAACAAAGGAGATCTTTTCATGCAGACACATGCCAAGGTAGTGATCATCGGCGGCGGGGTGGTGGGATGTTCGATCCTGTTCCACCTTGCCAAGTTTGGCTGGAAGGATGTGGTGCTGCTCGAGCGCAGCGAGCTCACCAGCGGTTCAAGCTGGCACGCCGCCGGCCAGATCCACACGATATCGAGCGACCCCAACATCTCGCGCATGCAGGGCTACACCATCAAGCAGTACAAAGAGATTGAAGAGATCTCCGGCCACTCGGTGGGCATGCACAACACCGGCGGCTTCTATCTGGCCTCCACCCCGGCCTGGCACGACTACCTCAAGCGCGAACGCTCCAAGGCCCGCTACATGGGCCTGGATCAGGAGTTCATCAGCGTCGAAGAAGCCGCACGGCGCCACCCCCTGATTGACCCCAAGCGCTACATCGCCGCCCTGTGGGACCCGCTGGATGGCGACATCGACCCCAGCGGCGTGACCTATGCCTACGCCAAGGCGGCCAAGGTGTATGGCGCCAACTACATTACGCACACCCCGGTGCTGGAAACCAACCAGCGCCCGGACGGCACCTGGGACGTGGTCACAGCCAAGGGCACCATCAACGCCGAATACATCGTCAATGCCGGTGGCCTGTGGGCGCGTGAGGTCGGCCACCTGGCCGGCATCCACCTGCCCTTGCAGCCGATGGAGCACCACTACCTGATCACCGAGGACATCCCCGAGATCGTGGCGCGGGGTGATGAGCGCATTCCCGCCGGTATCGACTACGAGGGCAATATGTACTTCCGCCAAGAACGCAAGGGCATGCTGCTGGGCACCTACGAACCACGTGCCACACCCTGGTCGCTCAAAGGCACACCGCAGAACTTCGGACACGAGTTGCTGGAGCCCAAGATGGACAACATCGCCGAGCGCCTGGAACTGGGCTTTGAGCGCATGCCCATTCTGGGGCGCACCGGCATCAAGAACATCATCAACGGCCCCTTCACCTTCGGGCCGGACGGCAACCCGCTGATTGGCCCGGTGCCGGGCATGCGTAACTACTGGGTGGCCGTGGGCGTGATGGCCGGCTTCTGCCAGGGCGGTGGCGTGGGCATGTGCATGGCCGAGTGGATGATTGACGGCGAGCCCAGCATCGACGTCTGGGCCATGGACGTGGCGCGCTTTGGCAACTTCGCCACCCCCGCGTGGGGCACGGTCAAGAGCAGCGAGAACTACGAGCGCCGCTTCATGATGACCTTCCCCAACGAGACCTTGCCCAAGGGTCGCCGCCAGAAGACCACCGCCCTCTACGACCGCCTGACCGCCAAAGGTGCAGTGTGGGGTCAGGGCTTTGGTCTGGAGCACGCGCTGTGGTTTGCCAACGGCCCGGACGATGCCCATGAGTCCCCCACCTTCAACCGCCCGCGTGCCCATGACTACGTGGCGCGTGAAGTGAAGGCAGTGCGTGAAGCGGTGGGTGCGCTGGAGATTGCCAACTACGCCAAGCACGAGTTCAAGGGTGCGGGTGCCAGAGCAGCACTCAACCGCATCCTGGCCGGGCGCATACCCAAGCCCGGACGCCTGTCGCTCACCCCCATGCTCACCGCCAAGGGCAAGCTGTATGGCGACCTGACGGTAGCGTGTCTGGCCGAAGACCACTTCATGCTGTTTGGCTCGGGCGCCATGCAGGAAGCCCACCGCCGCTGGTTCGAGCAGAACCTGCCAGCAACCGGCGTGACCTACAAGAACTGCACCGACGACCTGCACGGCGTGGCCATCTCAGGCCCACGCTCGCGTGAACTGCTGGAAGCACTTAGCCGTGACGACGTGAGTGCAGAGGCCTGGAAGTTCATGGACATCCGCCAGACCTTTGTGGCCGGAGTGCCGGCCATCGTGGCGCGGGTGTCGTTCTCGGGTGAGTTGGGCTACGAGATTTATGTAACGCCCCCGTATCAGCGCAGACTGGCCGAAGCCATTGATGAAGCCGGTGAAGCACTGGGCCTGCGTTGGTACGGCGCGCGTGCCTTGATGAGCATGCGTCTGGAAAAGGCCTGGGGTGTCTGGACGCTGGATTACCGGCCTGACTTCACGGCGGCTGAGAGCGGCTTGGACATCTTCATTCAGTGGGACAAGGAGTTCATTGGCAAGCAGGAGGCGGAGTTGGAGCGCTCGGTCGGACCCAAGAAGAAACTGGTGACGCTGATCGTCAACGCCACCGACATGGATGTGTCCAATGACGAGGCGGTGCTGGTGGGAGATGAGGCGGTGGGCTACGTCTCATCGGGTGGCTTTGCGCATTACGTGGGTAAGTCGATGGCGTTTGCTTATGTGCCGGTTGCGCTGGCGGTTGCGGGTACGAAGGTGGATGTGGAGATCAACGGAATTCGGGTGCCGGCGGAAGTGCAGGGTGGAGCTTTGTATGACCCCAAAGGTCTGAAGATGCGCTCGTGATGGTTCGCGATTTATTGACGTTGCTTGCTTCGCCTCGCCTGCTTGGTGGGGCGCGCATGCGGGGTATGCCGGTGTCCTCATGGTGCGGCATACGCACAAATCGGCCACCGGCATACCCCGCACGTGCTTGCGCTGCAGAGTGGTGAGCCAGCTATGAATGCAATGGAAACCATTCACCTCTGCAAAGTAGTTGAGGGCCAAAGTGTGCCAATCGAAGAAGCCATATGCACGAGCCGTATTTGGTATTTAACCGGCAAGCGCCACAACGCCCGCCACTCGCCGGGGCGGGGTATGCCCGGCGGCGATTTGTGGGCCTTTGACACCATGAGCCGCCGGGCATACCCCGCTCTGGCAGGCACCCAAGCAGGAGACTAAAAACATGACTGAGACAACAATGACCGAAGCAGCAGAAACAGCACCTGAGCACAAAAAACACCGACGCACCGGCGGACGGGAGCGCCGTGACCCGAAAGCCAAAATCAACGGCCAGGCGTATATCAAACGCAACATCCCGACCTACGACGTCATGGGCGAAGAGAACCTGCTCAAAATCGAAGCCACGTCTGATCGCATCCTGGCCGAAGTGGGCCTCGACATCCGTGACGACGATGAATGCCTTGCCATGTTCAAAAAGGCCGGTGCCAAGGTTGACGGCATGCGCGTCAGGTTCGAGCCCGGCCACCTGCGCGAGATCTTGAAAACGGCTCCCAAAGAGTTCACCCAGCATGCCCGTAACCCGGCGCGCAGCGTGCAAATCGGTGGCAACAACGTGGTGTTTTCCCCGTCCTACGGCTCGCCCTTTGTGATGGACCTCGACCGGGGCCGGCGCTACGGCACGCTGGAGGATTTTCAGAACTTCATCAAGCTCGCCTATGCCTGCCCATGGCTGCACCACAGCGGTGGCACGGTGTGCGAGCCAACCGATGTGCCAGTCAACAAGCGGCACCTCGACATGGTCTATTCGCACATGCGCTACTCCGACAAGGCCTATATGGGCAGCATCACGTCACAGGAGCGTGCGGAAGATTCGATCGAAATGTCGCGCATCCTTTTTGGCCGTGACTTTGTCGACCAGAACTGCGTCATCCTCGGCAACGTCAATGTCAACTCGCCGCTCTTGTGGGACGGCACCATGACCAAGTCGGCGCGGGCCTATGCACGGGCCAATCAGGCCGCCGTCATCGTGCCGTTTATTTTGGGCGGCGCCATGGGGCCGGTGACCAATGCCGGAGCGATTGCGCAGGCCCATGCCGAAACCATGGTGGGCTGCGCCATCACGCAATTGGAGCGACCGGGTGCGCCGGTCATCTACGGCAACTTCCTCTCCAGCATGTCACTGCGTTCCGGCTCGCCCACCTTTGGCACGCCCGAGCCTGCGATAGGTTCCATGGTGATCGGCCAACTGGCACGCCGCCTGAACCTGCCGCTGCGCTGTGCCGGATCGTTCACCACTTCCAAGTTGCCCGATGGACAGGCCATGCAAGAGAGCGTGATGTCCATGCTCTCGGCGATTCATTGCGGTGCGAATTTCATCCTGCACTCTGCCGGTTTCCTCGATGGCCTGTTGTCCATGAGTTACGAAAAATTCATGATGGATGCCGACTTCTGCGGTGCGCTGCATAGCTACCTGGGTGGCGTAGTGGTGGACGACAACACGCTGGCCATGGGCGCATTTCAGGAGGTCACGCCCGGTGGCCATTACCTGGGCAGTGCCCACACCATGGCCAACTACACCACGGCGTTTTATGACTCCACCATCTCGGACAACACGCCGTTTGAATCCTGGAGCGAGGCGGGTCGCACCGACAGCGCCCAGCGCGCCAACACCCGCTGGAAGGCCGCACTGGCCGGGTACGAAGCGCCGGCCATGGATGTGGCGGTGGACGATGCGTTGAAAGATTTTGTGGGCCGCAAGAAAGCTGCCGCCACCGACCAGTGGTATTGAATATGTCGCCCGAAAACGATCCTCTGCTACAGCCCTTTCAACTCAAGAAGCTGCGGTTGAAGAACCGCATCATGACCACCTCGCACGAGCCGGCCTACCCGGAGGACGGCATGCCCAAGGCCAAGTATCTGGCCTATCACCTGGAGCGTGCCAAGGCCGGAATTGCGCTGACCATGACTGCAGGTTCTGCCACGGTCTCACGCGACAGCCCGCCGGTTTTCAATAACATCCTGGCCTACAAGGACGAGGTCGTGCCCTGGTTAAAGAATCTCACCGATGCCTGCCACGAGCACGGCACGGCGGTGATGATTCAACTCACCCACCTGGGGCGGCGCACCGGCTGGAACAAGGCCGATTGGCTGCCGGTGGTATCGCCCTCGCATGAGCGCGAGGCCGCGCACCGTTCCTTCCCGAAGAAGATGGAGACCTGGGACATTGATCGCATCAAAGGCGACTACGTGGCCGCTGCCCAGCGTATGCAGGCTGCCGGTATGGACGGCATTGAGTTGCAGGCTTATGGCCATTTGATGGACCAATTCTGGTCACCACTCACCAACAGCCTGGACGCGCCTTACGGCGGCAGCATGGACAATCGCCTGCACTTCACCTTTGAGGTGCTGCAAGGCATTCGTGATGCCGTGGGACCCGACTTTATTGTGGGCGTGCGCTACACCGGCGACGAAGATTTGCCGGGCGGCTTCGGCCCACAAGAAGGGCTGGAGATTTCCAAGCGTTTGAAGGACAGCGGCCTGGTCGATTTTCTGAATGTGATCCGTGGCCATATCGACACCGATGCCGGGCTCACCGATGTCATCCCGGTGCAGGGCATGCGCAGTTCGCCGCACCTGGATTTCGCCGGCGAGATTCGTGCGGCCACAGGCTTCCCCACCTTCCATGCCGCCAAGATTCAGGATGTGACCACGGCGCGCTATGCCATCGAATCGGGCAAGCTCGACATGGTGGGTATGACGCGCGCCCACATGGCTGACCCGCACATCGTGCGCAAGATGATCCAGGGTCGCGAGGACACTATTCGCCCTTGCGTAGGCGCCAACTTTTGCCTCGACCGCATTTACCAGGGTGGCGAGGCCTATTGCCTGCACAACCCGGCCACCGGGCGCGAGCTCACCATGCCGCACGTCATCCCCAAGACCAGCACGCCGCGCAAAGTGCTGGTGGTGGGCGCAGGCCCGGCCGGTGTGGAAGCGGCGCGTGTGGCGTCCGAGCGCGGCCACCGTGTGGTGGTGCTGGAGGCTGCAGCCAAACCCGGAGGCCAGATTCGACTCACCGCACAAAGCCACCGGCGGCGCGAGATGATCAGCATAATTGACTGGCGTGTGGCCCGCTGCGAAGAGCAGGGCGTGCGCTTCATCTACAACATTCTGGCCGACAGCACCCGCGTGCTGGCGGAGCGACCGGACGTGGTCATCATCGCCACCGGCGGCCTGCCGCATACCGAGGTATTGAGCGCAGGCAACGAGTTGGTCGACAGCACCTGGGACATCATCAGCGGTGCCGTCAAACCGGGTAAGAACGTGCTGCTGTTTGACGATGCGGGCGACCACGCCGCACTGCAGGCCGCCGAGGTGGTCGGAGCCAGCGGCGCGCATCTGGAAGTCATGACGCCGGACCGCAGCTTTGCACCCGAGGTCATGGCCATGAACCTGGTGCCTTATATGCGCAGCCTGCAGAAGCTGAATGTGACGTTTACCGTCACCTACCGCCTGATGTCGGTAGAGCGCAGTGCCAATAGGCTGATCGCGCAGGTCGGCAGCGACTATGGCGGTGTGAACCAGCAGCGGGTCGTTGATCAAGTCATCATCAACCACGGCACGCGTCCGCTCGATGAGTTGTATCTGGAACTCAAGGCCGATTCACTCAACGGTGGCGCGGTAGATTACGACGCGCTGATTGCGGGTCGCCCGCAGCCGCATAGCAACGCTATGGGCAATGGCTACCAACTGTTCCGCATTGGCGATGCGGTGTCCGCGCGCAACACCCACGCGGCGATTTACGACGCGCTGCGTTTGGTGAAAGACTTGTAGCGTGGTTGCCTCCACAGGCCCGACGCCCGTGTCTCAACGCGCAACCGATGCAGGGCTCAGCGGTGTTGCCGACGCCATCGGTGTGCTGGGGGTGGGCGCATTGGCCAGCGCGTTGGTGCAGGCGTTGCGCCGGGCTTGGCCAGGCACGACGTTTCATCTCTCGCCACGCGGTGCAAGTGCCGTGGCGACACTGCAAACGCAAGTCCAAGCGGTGGCGCATAGCAGTAACCAGCAGGTCGTCGATGCCTGCCAGATGCTCATCATTGGCGTGCGCCCGGCGCAACTGCAAGCCCTGGCAGATGAGGTGCAGTTCCATGCCGGTCATCACCTGATGGTGCTTAGCGCAGGGACACCCCTGGCCGACTTGCAACGCCTGTTTGCTCCGGCCCGCGTCACGCGCCTGATGACCGGGCTGGCGGTGTCCGAAGGGCGCAGCGCCATCAGCTGCTATCCGCCCGACAAGCAAGTGCAATCCCTGTGGCAGCCAGCTTGTGGCGCCGTAATTGCGTTTGAAAAAGAGGCGCAGTTTGAAGCCTCGGTGCTGGCGGTCTGCGCCAACGCCTGGTGGCTGGATCAGCTAGCGGTGATGAGCCAATGGCTGGCAGCTAACACCG
The DNA here is from genome assembly GCA_903876045.1 of uncultured beta proteobacterium. GTDB lineage: Bacteria > Pseudomonadota > Gammaproteobacteria > Burkholderiales > Burkholderiaceae_C > Allorhodoferax. The sequence continues at coordinate 18,821 of CAIQYP010000059.1, forward strand.
GCATGCAGCTCGCGCAAGCCCAGACGCTGCTGGCTGCGAACATGGCCGATGTGATGCACATGCTGACCTTGAACCCGGGCAAGTCGCCCGCTGAAATCGCGCGCTTCATCGGCAGCCCAGGCACTTACACCGGTGCGGGTCTGGACCACCTTAAAGCTGCCAACGCGCATCAGCCCTGGCTCGATGCGCTGGCGCGAGTCTTTGCTGCATTTCCTCAAGCGAAATAACGGACTGACCGGACCGTTGCTTCTGCTCAAAAAAATCGACTCGACCGCAACGGGTGTTGATGGAAGTCAGGAATTTCGGTTAGGTTTGAAAAAATGCTTCGCGTTCATGCTGCATGATGCAAAGGTGCATCCGACATGCACAGCATTTTCACTCGCGATTACAAACCATGACAACCCACGTACAAGCCCAATACCAGGAAAAACTATGCTCAGCCGCGCAAGCCGCCTCACTCATCAAGTCAGGCGACAAAGTCTTTATGGGGGAGTTCGCCCAGAACGTGGAGGCCGTAGATGCCGCTCTGGCACTGCGCAGCCATGAACTGCGAGACGTCATCCTCGTCACCACTACCCGTGCACGACCCCTGAAGTGTGTCGAGGCTGACCCCAAGGGCGAATCGTTCTTGTGGAATGACTGGCATTTTTCCGGTCTGGGCCGAAAGTACGGTGAAAAGGGCTTGGCCGGTTATATCCCGCTGTGCTACCACCAGGGGCCACAAAACGTGGAACTGTACGAGGAGCCGGATGTGGCCGTGGTGCAGGTCACGCCCATGGATGCCAATGGCTTTTTCAACTTCTCCACCAGTTGCTCCATGACTCCGTCGTACTGCCGCAAGGCCAGACGGGTCGTCGTGGAGGTGAACACCATGGCGCCCCGTTGTTTGGGCGGGTTGGATGAATCCATTCACATCTCCAAAGTGTTTGCGGTGGTGGAGGGCCCCAATAGCCCGCTGCTGCAACTGCCCGAGGCCGTGGGCAGTGACGCCGACCGTATGATTGCGGCGCACGTCATGGGTTTGCTCGAAGACGGCTCCACCATTCAGCTTGGCATTGGCGCGCTGCCCAACATCGTCGGCGCCATGATTGCGCAGAGCGACCTGAAAGACCTGGGCGTGCACACCGAGATGCTGGCCGACTCGTATGTGGACATGTACGAAGCGGGCCGCATCACCGGCAAACGCAAGGCGATCGACCGCGAGAAAATGGTTTACACCTTTGCCATGGGCACCCAGAAGCTCTATGACTTTCTGGACAACAACCCGGTGGCGGCGATCTTTCCGGCGTCGTACACCAACGACCCCGCCACCATTGGCCGCAACCCGAAGGTGGTGGCGATCAACAACGCCATCGAAATTGATTTGTTCACGCAGGTGGCAAGCGAATCGGCCGGGCCACGCCAGATATCAGGCACCGGTGGTCAACTCGACTTCATCATGGGCGCCTACAAGTCCGAAGGCGGCAAGGGTCTGATCTGCATTAACTCCACCTACAAGAAGAAGGATGGCAGCGTCGGCTCGCGCATTGTGCCCACGCTGTCACCCGGAACCATCGTGACCTGCCCGCGCTCGGTGGTGCATTACGTGGTGACCGAATTCGGCGTGGCACAGATGAAAGCCAAGTCGGCATGGCAACGGGCCGAGGCGTTGATCAACATCGCGCATCCGGATTTTCGCGAGCAACTGGTCAAGGAAGCCGAGGCCTTTGGTATCTGGCGCCGATCCAACAAACTTGTGTAAGTTCATTCATTCATGAATGAAGGGCGTGTTGTAGGCTGTTGGACGCGGTAGTACAAGATTGGCTGCTATCTGGTGGTCCCGTTCAAAGCCGGTCAGACGCCCTTCGTGTACTCGCCGCGGCACCCTCCGATGCTTTGGCGGGCTTTGCACCTACCGGCCTTAACTACCTATGAATACTTCTCTGGATTCCAAAGCACTTGCGCAGCTGTTTACCAGTGCCAGAACCTTCAATCGGTTTACCAATTCCCCGGTTACGGACGAGCTTATCCACCAGCTTTATGAAGTCTTCAAATGGGGACCCACGTCAATGAACAGCCAGCCTGCGCGGCTGGTGTTTCTGCGCAGCGATGCGTCCAAGAGCCGACTCAAGGGCGCGCTTTCTGCCTCCAATGTGGAGAAGACACTCCTTGCTCCAGTTTGCGTCATCGTGGCCCGGGATACGAATTTTCAGCGCCATATCACGCATCAATTTCCTGCCTATGACGCCAGGCCCATGTTCGATTCCAATCCGGCTTTGGCAGAGCTCACTGCTTTCCGGGGCAGCACCTTGCAAGGCGCCTACCTGATTCTTGCAGCGCGGAGTCTGGGCTTGGATTGCGGCCCTATGAGTGGCTTCAACAATGCCGCTCTGGACCAGGAATTTTTCCCGGATGGTCGCTGGAAATCCAATTTCCTGGTCAACATGGGCTACGGCGACGCATCGGGCAACCATCCTCGTGGACCCCGATTGGGCTTTGATGAGGTGTGTGAAGTTCTGTGACCAATATGGCGGTGTTTGAAACACCCCGCTAGCCGCATGACAAGTATCCAGTCCACCGACACACTGTCGAATCCCTAAATAGATGCACTTTGAGGCATGAGGGTATCAATGGGTTGAACACATACCTTGGTTTGCCGTAAATCTTGCCACGATTTGGAACCGCCCTGAATGTTTGACACCCTTATTCATACATTTTTGGAGCGCCGACACTGCCGGTGTCAAGAATTGCTTCGCATCAAATTTCTGGGTTAACCTGAATGAGGGGTGGTGACTAAGGCACCTTCAATTGAGCGTATTGAAGGTGCTGCCCTTTCAACTACTAGATTAAACAATGCGCGGCAAATTGTTACTGGACTGCGGTTCCGAGGCCTCCCAATGACTCCTGTTGTAGAAAGACTATTGTTCGCAATAGTTGATGACGAACCATTCATGGCGCAACTGGTAAGCGACATGCTCCCCTCTGCCGATGTCGATGTAGAGGTTTTCCCTCTGGGTGCTGACTTCCTGCGAAGTCCAAACCTGCTGAGGTTCAAAACATGCATTCTTGATCTGTCACTTCCTGATATTGATGGCTTTGACCTCATGGACAAGCTGGCAGCCGACAGGGTCGGCATATCCGTGTTGCTGATAAGTGGCCACAACTCTGCAACTATCAATGCCGCCAAAATTTACGGCAAGGGCATCGGGTTGAACATGCTTGGGGCCCTTTCCAAGCCATTCACTAGAGACGATTTGTTATCTGGCCTGGGGCTAAATGCATGAGCACTACTTCAGATAGGACACACCGTTGGTTCAACGGTGTCGGTTACTCCGGTCGGATGATCTGGGCGATCATTGTTGGGGCAGTCGTGATCCTGGCCGCTCTATTTGTCCTGGTGCAGAAAAACGTCAGCCTTGAATATGCAGAAACGTTTGCGAGCGTCGAAGACGTCAACAGCAAGATTGCACTTTCGGATGAGGTTCGCATTC
>CAIQYP010000060.1 GCA_903876045.1 uncultured beta proteobacterium
CCGAGAATGTTCTGGTTGCCATCCAAATGGGAGCCGAACTCGGCATCGCGCCAATGCAATCCCTTTCCGGCATCGCGGTAATCAACGGTCGTGGTGCGGTGTGGGGCGACCTCATGCTGGCGATCGTAATGGCGCATCCTGCCTATGAAAGCCACAAAGAGTGGGTTGTCGGAGACGGCGAAGCCCGTACCGCCCATTGCCAGGTAAAGCGCCGGGGGCAGGAAGTTCACGAAGCGACGTTCTCGATGGCCGATGCCAAGAAGGCAGAAGCCGCCATCATGAAGGTCGTGGACGACCAACTGGGCGCCGTAGCCCGCCCGGCTCGCGTGCGTTTTGTGCAGGTGTTACCCAAGACGCGTAGCGGCAAGTTGCTGCGTCGTGCTATCCAGGCTGTGTGTGAAGGACGCGACCCTGGCGACCTCACCACCATGGAAGATCCGGCAGCTTTGCAGCAAATTATGGACTCGGTGGTCAGCTAGCTGTCAGTCGTTAGTCCAATTAGCGATTAGTGCCATCGAAGCCCCTAATTCGATGGCACAATCCACCCCGCAACGAAGGTCCTTCCAATGCCACAGTCGCATCCGCCAATCGGTTCAGCCGTGTCGCGGGAGGTTAATCAACTAGCTTTAACCAGCTAATGTTCCCTGAAGGGGAACGGAGGTCAGCGCAATATGAGTGATTCTGTGTCGTCTGTTTACCAGGCGTACCAAGGCAATACCCATCTGTTTGGTGGCAATGCTCCCTATGTCGAAGAGATGTATGAAAACTACCTGGCTAATCCCGGTAGCGTGCCTGATTCCTGGCGCGAATATTTCGACGCTTTAAGTCACGTCCCCGCAGTCGATGGCAGCAACGCCAAAGATGTGGCCCACTTGCCCGTCATCAACGCTTTTGCCGAGCGCGCCAAGGCCGGTGGTACCAAGGTCGTTATGGCCAGTGCCGACGCCGAGATGGGCCGCAAGCGCACCGCTGCTCAACAGCTGATTGCGGCTTACCGCAATGTCGGTCAGCGCTGGGCTGATCTGGATCCGCTCAAGCGCACCGAGCGCCCGGTGATTGTTGATCTGGACCCGGCCTACTACGGCTTCACCGATGCCGACCAGGAAACCGTATTCAACACCAGCAACACCTTCTTCGGCAAGGAAACCATGTCGTTGCGCGAGTTGCTCAATGCACTGCGCGAAACCTACTGCGGCACGCTGGGCGCCGAGTACATGTACACCACCGACCAGACTGAAAAGCGCTGGTGGCAACAAAAGCTGGAGTCGATCCGCAGCAAGCCCAACTTCACTTCTGAAAAGAAGAAGGCCATTCTGGAGCGCCTGACCGCTGCAGAAGGGCTTGAGCGTTTCCTCCACACAAAATTTGTGGGCCAGAAGCGCTTCTCGCTCGAAGGTGGCGAAAGTTTTATCGCTGCTATGGACGAGTTGCTCCAGCAAGCCGGCTCCAAGGGTGTGCAGGAAGTCGTGATCGGCATGGCCCACCGTGGCCGCCTGAACGTGCTGGTCAACACCATGGGCAAGATGCCCAAGGATTTGTTTGCCGAGTTCGACCATACCGCCCCCGAAGACCTGCCCGCTGGTGACGTCAAGTATCACCAGGGCTTTAGCTCGGACCTGTCGACTCCTGGCGGTCCGGTTCACCTGTCGCTGGCATTCAATCCGTCGCACCTTGAAATCGTCAACCCCGTGGTTGAAGGTTCGGTACGGGCCCGTATGGATCGCCGTGGCGACGCCAAGGGTGCACAAGTGCTGCCCGTGCTGGTGCACGGCGACTCGGCCTTCGGCGGCCAGGGTGTTAACCAGGAAACATTGGCACTGGCCCAGACCCGTGGCTACACCACCGGCGGCACGGTGCACATCATCATCAACAACCAGATCGGTTTCACGACCTCTGACCCGCGCGACATGCGCTCGTCGGTGTATTGCACTGACATCGTCAAGATGGTGGAAGCGCCGGTTCTGCACGTCAACGGCGATGACCCGGAAACCGTAGTGCTGGCGACGCAGTTGGCACTGGAATACCGCATGACCTTCCAGAAGGATGTGGTACTTGACATCATTTGTTACCGCAAACTCGGCCATAACGAGCAGGACACGCCCGCTCTGACCCAGCCGTTGATGTACAAGAAGATTGCCCAGCACCCCGGCACGCGCAAGTTGTACGCTGACCGTCTGAGCTCGCAAGGCATGGGCGAGACCCTGGGCGACGATATGGCAAAGGCCTACCGCGCCGCCATGGACGCGGGCAAGCACACAGCCGACCCGGTGCTGACCAATTTCAAGAGCAAGTTTGCTGTGGATTGGTCTCCGTTCCTGGGCAAGAAGTGGACCGATGCCGGTGACACCGCGGTGCCCATGGCCGAGTGGAAACGCCTGGCCGAACGCATCACTACCATTCCCGCCAGCGTGACACCGCACAACCTGGTGAAAAAAGTGTATGACGACCGCGCAGCGATGGGCCGTGGCGACATTCCCGTGGATTGGGGCATGGGCGAGCACATGGCTTTTGCATCCCTGGTGGCCAGTGGTTACCCGGTGCGTTTGTCAGGTGAAGATTGTGGCCGCGGCACCTTTACCCACCGCCACGCTGTGATTCACGACCAGAACCGCGAAAAATGGGATACCGGCACCTACGTTCCCCTGTCGCATGCGGCAGACGGGCAGTCTCCATTCGTAGTGATCGACTCCATCCTGTCCGAAGAGGCCGTGTTGGCCTTTGAATACGGCTATGCGTCGAATGACCCCAACACCCTGGTGATCTGGGAAGCCCAGTTCGGCGATTTCGCCAACGGCGCCCAAGTGGTGATTGACCAGTTCATTGCCTCCGGTGAAGTCAAGTGGGGCCGTGTCAACGGCATCACCCTGATGCTGCCGCACGGCTATGAAGGCCAGGGCCCAGAGCACAGCTCGGCGCGTCTGGAGCGCTTTATGCAATTGGCGGCGGACACCAATATGCAGATCGTGCAGCCCACCACTGCCAGCCAGATCTTCCACGTGCTGCGTCGCCAGATGGTGCGCAACCTGCGCAAGCCTTTGGTCATCATGACGCCGAAGTCGCTGCTGCGTAACAAGGATGCCACGTCTCCACTGTCCGAGTTCACCAAGGGCAGCTTCCAGACCATCATTCCCGAGCAGAAGGAAATCAAGGCCGACAAGGTCAAGCGCCTGGTTGCTTGCTCTGGCAAGGTCTATTACGACCTGGTCAAGAAGCGTGAAGAAAAGGGCCTGGACGACGTTGCCATCATCCGTGTTGAGCAGCTTTATCCCTTCCCGCACAAAGCGTTCTCCACAGAGATGAAGAAATACCCCCAACTCAGCGAAGTGGTGTGGTGCCAGGATGAACCTCAAAACCAGGGTGCCTGGTTCTTTGTGCAGCACTATTTGCACGAAAACATGATTGAAGGCCAGCGTCTGGGTTATTCCGGCCGCGCTGCCTCCGCATCACCGGCAGTGGGTTACGCCCATCTGCATCAGGAACAACAAAAGGCGCTGGTTGAAGGCGCATTCGCCAAGCTCAAGGGCTTTGTGCTTACCAAATAACACCGAAAGATTCATATGGCTATCGTAGAAGTTAAAGTTCCCCAGTTGTCGGAATCCGTTGCGGAAGCAACCCTGTTGCAGTGGAAGAAAAAGGTCGGTGAACTGGTCACAGTGGATGAAACCCTGATCGAAATCGAAACCGATAAGGTGGTGATGGAAGTCCCGGCCCCTGCCTCCGGCGTGCTGATGGAGTTGCTCCAGGCCGATGGTGCAACCGTCGCTGCCGAACAACTGATTGCCCGCATCGACACCGACGGCAAGGTGGGCGCGGCTGCCGCACCGGCTGCCGCTGCTCCTGCGTCACCTGCTGCTGCCCCAGCCACTCCGGCTGCCGCCGCTGCAGCAAGCAACAGCAAAGCCGGTGTGGCGATGCCTGCTGCTGCCAAGTTGATGGCTGACAACAACCTGGCCACCGGTTCTGTTGGCGGCACTGGCAAAGACGGCCGCGTTACCAAGGGTGACGTGTTGGCCGCAGTAGCTGGTGGTGTGCAGTCCACCGCTGCTGTCATTCCAACCGGCGTGCCAACCAAGGCGTTGCCGCAAGTAGCCGCCAAGGCACCAAGCCTGGGTGACCGCCCGGAACAGCGCGTGCCGATGACACGTCTGCGTGCCCGGGTGGCCGAGCGTCTGCTGCAGTCGCAATCCACCAATGCCATCCTGACCACCTTCAACGAAATCAACATGGCTCCGGTCATGGACATGCGCAAGCGCATGCAAGAGCGTTTCGAAAAGGAACATGGCTGCAAGCTCGGTTTCATGAGTTTCTTCGTCAAGGCCGCAGTGCATGCACTGAAGAAGTTCCCGGTGCTTAACGCCTCGGTGGATGGCAACGACATCGTTTACCACGGCTACTTCGACATCGGTATTGCTGTGGGCTCGCCCCGTGGTCTGGTGGTGCCGATTCTGCGCAATGCAGACCAGATGAGCTTTGCTGAAATCGAGAAGAAGATTGCCGAATTCGGCGTCAAGGCCCGTGACGGCAAGCTGGGGATGGAAGAAATGACCGGCGGAACGTTCTCCATCTCCAATGGCGGAACCTTCGGCTCCATGATGTCCACTCCCATCATCAACCCACCCCAATCGGCCATCCTGGGCGTGCACGCCACCAAGGACCGTGCGATGGTGGAAAACGGCCAGGTCGTGGTTCGCCCCATGAACTATTTCGCCATGTCCTACGACCACCGCATCATCGACGGCCGCGAAGCCGTGCTGGGCCTGGTCGCCATGAAGGAAGCGTTAGAAGATCCAGCCCGCCTGCTGTTTGATATTTGACACACCCCCAGGCTGCGCGCTGCGCGCTTCGCCACCCCCCTTGCAGGGGGCAACACCAGCGGCCCGGCATAGCCGGTTCCGCGGTGTTTCTGGAAGCAGGCACGCGGCTCCGGTGGGGTTTCCCCACTCCTGGCTCTTTAGCCGCTTGCTTGCGCTCTACGAGCGCATTAACTTCAGGAGAATTCAATGAGTAAAAGTTTTGACGTCGTCGTGATTGGCGCTGGCCCCGGCGGCTATATCGCAGCCATCCGTGCTGCCCAGTTGGGCTTTAGCGTGGCCTGTATTGATGAGTGGAAGAACGACAAGGGCGGCCCCGCACCCGGCGGCACCTGCACCAATGTCGGTTGCATTCCGTCCAAGGCGCTGCTGCAGTCCAGCGAGCATTTCGACCATGCCAACCACCACTTCGCCGAGC
>CAIQYP010000061.1 GCA_903876045.1 uncultured beta proteobacterium
CCACCTGCAGTTCCCGCGCAGACAAACTCGCCCAGGCTTTGGCGGCCTCTACTGCCCGTGCACTGGTCGGGGCCGCTGCAAGCGGCAAAACTGACAAAGCCTCGTGCGTCTTGGCGACCAGACGCCTGAGCAATTCGGGCCCGATCCACACGCCACCATGCACCACCACCGTCGCCACTTCGCGCAGCAACTCGGGCAGCGCGTACGCATGGGTGTAACCCAGGGCGCCGGCATTGAGCGCAGCCACGCCCTCGTCAGGTGTGGGCGCTGCGGAAAGCAATACCACCCGGGCATCGCTACGCGTCTGCAGCACCAGCGTCAGCATCTGCGGCCATTGCGGGTCGTCATTACTCAGCCACACCACGAACTGATTAGCCTGCAGGTTTGAAACACCGTTCGCCAAAGCAGACGCGTCCACGCACTGCCCCTGTGCGAACGCCTGTTGCCAGCGAGCACTCGGTGACGCGGGGCTGCCGGTGAGAAAAAAGTGCTGAAGGGTCATCGCTCGGTCAATGCGTTGGCACGTGCACGCAACACCGGCTTAAGCAGATACGACAGCACCGTCTTCTTACCCGTCAGGATATCCACCTGGGCCACCATGCCCGGAATAATGGGCAGGCCAGGGCCCAGGCTGGGCTTATGCGTGCGTACCCGCACATGGTAAAAAGCGTTGCCTTTTTCATCCAGCACCGAATCGGCACCGATGTTGATCACATCCGCTGTCAGCCCGCCATAAATCGAGTAATCGTAGGCGGTGAACTTGACCGTAGCCAGCTGGTCCGGCCTCAAAAAGCCAATGTCCTTGGGCGCAATCTGCACCTCCAAAATCAGGGCGTCATCCAGCGGCACTACCTCCACTAACTCCTTGCCCGGCTGCACCACGGCCCCCAGCGTGTTCACCAGCAAACGCTTGACAATGCCATGCATGGGCGACTTGACGTCTGCCTTCTTCACCTTGTCTTCCAAGGTCTTGCCGCTCTCCGACATGGCCGCCAGCTTGCCCATGGTTTCCGACAACTCGCCGCTCATCTGGTTACGACTCGTCAGCGTCACCTCTTCAATCTTGCGGGTGGCTTCCAGAATGGCCGATTGCACGCGCGAAATCTGCGCCGTAGCCTGTTCACGATCGCCCCTCATGCGGGCAATCTCGCGCTCCAAACGCAAAATTTCCACAGGCGACACCGCACCACTGGCCAGCATGGGTTTGGTGGCGTTCAGTTCCTGGGTCATCAGTTCCAGCGTTCGGTCGGCCTGCTCCTTGCGCGCCTTCACCTCATTGAGTTCCTGCTGGCGTTGCGCCAACTGGTTTTGCGATATGGAAATTTGGGCGCTGATTTCCGCCCGGCGGGATTCATACAGGCGCGCCTCCTGAGCCACCGCTTCGGGCGCCTCGCGAATCAACTCGGCTGGTGGTTTGAACGCCGTACCACGGGTGAGCGCCTCCAGCCGTAATTGCTTGACGCGCAAGGCAGCCTGGCTGACCTTGCTTTCCTGCAGATTCGAGACAAACCGGGTCGGGTCGACACGCATCAGCAGTTGACCGGCTTCCACCACCTGGCCCTCTTTGACCAGCAGTTCTTCCACAATGCCGCCATCCACGCTTTGAACAATTTGCACCTGGCTAGTGGGCACCACACGTGCTTCGCCACGGGTTACTTCATCCACTTTTGCAAAGGCCGCCCAGATCAGCAAAACGACCATGCTGACACCCACCACGCGCAGCAGGAGCCTGGCGCGCAGAGGCTCCTGCTGCAGACGGGCCCAATCCGCCTCGCCAACCCAGCCGGCCTGCTCATCATCTTCCACCGGAGTGAGGCGCTTGACGAAGGGGCCAAAGCTGGCGTCCCCTGCAGCGGCGGTGCGCTTGACCAGATCGCCCGTGCGCTTGAAGGCATTTTCAGTAAACCAAGCCATCATGCAGCCTTTCCAACACGGCCCTGGCGCAAGGCGGTAATCACCTGCTCCTTGGGTCCATCCGCCACAATGCGTCCGCCATCCATCACGATGATGCGCTCCACCAGATCCAGCAACGCGGTGCGGTGGCTGATCAACAGCACCGTCTTGTCTTTGGCGTAGGCCGTCAAGCGCTGCTTGATGTCCTCTTCGCTCGAATAGTCCATGCTCGATGTCGGCTCGTCCAGCAGCAGGATAGGCGGGTCGTTAATCACCGCGCGGGCAATCGCCACCCCTTGGCGTTGACCGCCCGAAAGCGATTCACCCCGCTCGCCCACGACCATGTCAAAGCCTTCGGGGTGGTGGTTCACCAGTGTCAGCACGCCGCCGATTTCAGCCGCCCGCACAATGTCCGCGTGCTGCGCCAAAGGTGCCCCGAGGGTAATGTTTTCGCGCAGCGATCCGTAAAACAGCATGATGTCCTGCTGCACATAGCCGATCTGGCGGCGCAACTCGGCCGGGTCAATCTGGCGCAGGTCTATGCCATCCACCAGCACCGCCCCTTCGGTCGGTTGGTAGAGACCCAAAATCAGCTTTTCCAGCGTCGTCTTGCCCGAACCGATGCGCCCCAGAATCGCGATTTTCTCGCCCGCCTTGATCTTGAAGTTCAGGTTGTGCAGTGACGGCGCAGATTGGCCTGGGTAACTGAAGCTGACATTGCGAAAATCAATGGCGCCGGTAAAGCGCCCGCGGCTGACATAGTTGGCATCCGTCGGACGCTCCACGTCGCGCTTCATCATCTCGTCCAGCGAAGTCAGCGCTGTGGATGCGGTGTGAAACTGCACCAGTAACCCCGACACTTGACCCACTGGCGCCATCGCGCGCGAGGCCAGCATGGTGCAGGCAATCAGGCCGCCCATGGTGAGTTCCCGGTTGGAGATGGCATACACACCAATCACCACAATCGACAGATTCACCAGTTGCTGCACAAAGGCCGATGAACTGCTGGCCGTGCTTGAGAGCAGGCGCAACTGTGCACCCACCCGTGCCAGCAAGGCTGCACTCTTTTCCCACTTGGTCTGAATCACCGATTCGGCAGACAGGGCCTTAATCGTCTCAAAGCCCACCAGGCCTTCAATCAGCGTGGCGTTGCGCTGGGCACTGGCCCGGAACGTGGTTTCTGCCAACTCATGCATACGCCCCTGCACCGCCAGCGAATACAGCAGCATGATGAGTGCGCCCACCACCAGGGGAATCAGCATCATCCAGGAAATCCAGGCGATGGTGACCATGAAGATCACCGAAAACGGCAAGTCAATAAAAGCCACCACCGTGGCTGAGCCAATGAAGTCGCGCACCGACTCAAACGCGCGCAGGTTGGATGCAAACGAACCCGCAGATGCCGGGCGTTGCTCCATGCGTGTGCCCAACACTTTTTCCATGATGAAGGCCGATAGCTTCACATCGACGCGGCTGCTGGCCAGATCGACAAAGCGCCCGCGCATGGTGCGCAGCACCAGGTCGCCCACCAACATCAAGACCAGGCCCACAGCCAGCACCCACAGCGTATCAAAAGCTTGATTGGGCACGACGCGGTCATACACATTCATGGTGAACAGCGGCATGCCCAAGGCAAACAGATTGGCCAGCAATGCGGCAAACAACACATCTACATACAGCGGTCGGCTCTCGGCCATCACGCTCCAGAACCAGTGCCCCTGGCGACCCTTGCGCACGGTTGGGGTGCGGGCGTCAAAGCGGTGGGATGGTCGCGCGTAAATGGTGCTGCCCAGGTATTTTTCTTGCAACATGTCCAGTGGCACAACCACAGGCGAGTCAGGCATCTCGGGATACACCACACGGGCTTCATTGGCCTCTGGGTTCAACTCCAGAATGACGCAGGCGTTCATGTCCTGCAGCAACGCGACCGCAGGCAACAGGCCTGGCTTAAGGGCGGTCAACGGGCACTTGACCACGCGGCTGCTCAGATGCGCACGCTTGGCGGCGCGCTCAAACAAAGCCGGACTCAGGCGCGCCTGCTCAATGGGCAATCCAGCCAGTAGAGTTTCGCGGGTGGGCAGCGCACCGTGCGCGCGGGCAACAATCAGCAGGCATTCCAGCAAGGCGTCCAGATCCGGCGCAAGTGCCGCGGACAACCCCGGCGTAGGGTGGACGGCGCTGGACGAATCGTCAGGTTGGCTCATAGGAAAACCGCCCCCGATTGGGCGTCCCCACAGTTACGACCGTGACCGAAAAAATTCTTCATATCGTCCAACTTCCCCGTATACGGAACGCAGCGCCTTATCCCGTCATTTCAACACACCTAAAGACGCTGAAAAGCGTCCCCAAGCATCACAACAATAACTGGGCTTGAATCTCGCGCGCAATGGCGGTCAGCGTGACCGTCTTGGCTACTGCTCCGCGCTTAACGGCCTCTTTGGGCATGCCGTACACCACGCAACTCTCTTCGTCCTGGCCCACGGTCATGGCGCCGGCCTTGCGCATTTCCAGCAGGCCCACGGCACCATCGTCGCCCATGCCCGTCATGATCACGCCCAAAGCATTGGCACCGGCGCACTTGGCCACTGACCGAAACAGCACATCCACCGATGGCCGGTGCCGGTTGACCAGCGGGCCGTCCAGCACCTCCACATGGTATTGCGCGCCGTTGCGTCGCAGCATCATGTGCTTTCCGCCCGGCGCTATCAGTGCCTGGCCGGGCACCACGCGGTCGTTGTTCTGCGCTTCCTTGACGGTAATCTGGCACAGCCCGTTAAGGCGATTGGCAAACTCGGCGGTGAATTTTTCCGGCATATGCTGCACGATGACAATGCCCGGGCAGACGCGCGGCAGCGCACGCAGCACCACCTCCAGCGCCTGCGTACCGCCTGTTGAAGTGCCCAGGGCCACGACGCGTTCTGTGGTTTGAAGCATGGCGCTGCGGCCATCCAAGGCCGGCAAAATCACATCGGCATTGTTCTTCTCCACCACCTGCAACTTGCGCACATTGGCACGCGCAGCGGCCTTCACCACGGAGATCATGTCGTCTGATGCATCCGTCAGAAACTGCTTAAGCCCGATCTTGGGTTTGGTGATGATGGACACTGCCCCTGCAGCCAAGGCCGCCATGGAGGACTTGGCACCGGCCTCCGCCAGGGTGGAGCAAATCACCACTGGCGTGGGTCGCTCGGTCATGATCTTCTTGAGGAAGGTAATGCCATCCATGCGCGGCATCTCGATATCCAGCACGATCACATCCGGCCACTGGGCTTGCATACGCGTCATGGCCAGAATCGGGTCCGCCACGGCGGCCATGATCTCGATCTCCGGGTCCTCTGACAACATGGAGGCCACCACCTGGCGCACCACGGCCGAATCGTCCACCACTAACACTTTGATTTTTTTCATGATCCCAACCCGTTGTTTTGCGCCTCGTCAGGCGAAAGCTGGACATGGTGAGCCCAAACATCGCCATTGCTGACGTCAAAAATTATTTGCCTGTGTCCAACGCCAAACAGGCTCTCTGACACGATAGGAATGCCGTGCTCCAGCAGCAACTTGCGCGCCGCCTCGCCATTCTTGCGGCCCACATGCGTGGCCTCATTGCGGGTGTGAGCCGGAAACATATTGCCACCACCAAAAATCTTGGCCTGGCATTGAGACAGGCGCACACCAGAGCGCAGCAACTCCTGGCGCATCAACTCCAGCGCTTCATCACCATAGCGTCCATCGAGCTCTTGGACCTCACTCACGTCCTGGCCGCGAGTGGGCAACAAAAAATGCGACATGGCGCCAATGCGACTGGTGGGATGCCACAAGGTGATGGACACACAGGAGCCCAGCATCGTGCGCAATTGGTAATCTGCATCGGCCACAAAATATTCGCCGGGCTGCAGAAAGATATCCATCAAATCCTTGAGCTTGTTCATCTCAAGTTGCCCTGCGATAGATCGAAGGCGCCACGGGCCGCACCGCACTGCTGATTTCGTTCAGGCTCTCGGAATGGCCCACCAGCAGATAACCACTCTTTTTGAGCGGCGGCAACAGGCGGGCAATCACCTGGCGTTTGGTGTCGTCACTGAAGTAAATCATTACGTTGCGCAAAAAAATAATGTCGAATTGTCCCAGTTCTGGCAGTGCCACGTTGAGATTGACTTGCCGAAACGACACCCGATTGCGCAGCGCACGTTGTATCAACAATGAACCCTCAAATTCCGCGGCCCCCTTCATGCAGTAACGCTTCAGGTAAGCCTCCGGAATATGCCGTCCGCGCTCCATGGTGTAGAGCGCCCGCTCAGCGCCGGCCAACACCCGGCTACTGATATCGGTACCCAGCACATCCCAAGGCGCATCGCCCAGGCAATCAGCCAGCACCATGGCAATGCTGAACGCCTCTTCTCCGCTGGAACTGGCAGCACTCCAGACCCGAAAACTCTCCACCCTGCCGCGCGCAGCCAAGGCTTGCGCGCGCAAAAACTCAAAGTGCTTGATCTCACGAAAAAAATAGGTTTCGTTGGTCGTTAGCAGATCGACCGCACGCTGCACCTCATCCGGGCGCAAGCCGCTACCTAGCAACAACAGATAGTCGCTAAAGGACTCCAACTCACAGGCATGCAAGCGCTTGCTCAGGCGGCCACTGACCAGAATTTTCTTGGAATCCGGCAACGTGATGCCTGCGGCATCAAAAATGAACTGCTGAAATTGGCGAAATTCTTTGTCAGTAATAGCCTTCATGTTCAGGCAGTTGTGTCTGCCACCTTGGCCATAGTGGGCGCTTCAGCTGCCACCTGGTTGAGTGCACCCAGTTCCTGCACCGACAGCACCTGACTGACATTGAGCAAGATGACAAATTTGCCGTTGACCTTGCCCATGCCCTCGATGAAATCGGTGCGGATTTTGGCGCCAAAGCCAGGGGCCGGTTCGATATCGGCTTCAGCAATTTTTTGCACCGCGTTTACCGCATCCACCACGACACCCATGATGTGGCGCTCGTCCTCGGTGTGCACTTCCACAATCACCACACAGGTCTTCTTGGTCACTTCGCCGGGCACCTTGCCGAAGCGCACCGCCAAATCCAGCACCGGCACCACAGCGCCGCGCAGATTGATAACACCGCGAATCGAAGGCGGCATCAGCGGCACCTCGGTCAAGCCCGCGTATTCGATGATTTCCTTGATGCACAGAATACCGATGCCAAAGGTTTCCCCTGACAGCAAGAACGTCAGGTATTGCTTGACGTTAAGGCCCTGCGCCTGGATTGACGCCACCTGTCTGCCCCTGGCCGGAATGAGTTCGTTCATAGCGGCTCCTTAGAACCTTTTGAACTTGGATTCGTCAACATCCGCATCCAGGTTGGCCAGTGAGCTTGACGCCGTCTTGAAGTTGGATGCCGGTTTGCCCATGCCACCCTTCTTGACCGCAACGGGCTTGCGCGCAAAGCTTGCTGCCGAGCCCGAGTTCTCCAGTTTGAAGAACGACATGGTGTGCTGCAACTGCTCGGCCTGGCTGCTCATCTCTTCGGCGGTGGCGGCCAACTCTTCAGAGCTGGAGGCGTTTTGCTGCGTGGTCTGGCTTAGCTGGCTGACCGCCGCATTGATCTGCGCCGCGCCAGAAGACTGCTCTTCCGATGCCGCTGTAATTTCCTGCACCAGGTCAGAAGTCTTTTTGATGCTGGGAACAATTTCGTCCAGCAACTTGCCGGCACGTTCCGCCAGGTCCACGCTGGAGCTCGCCAACTCGCCAATCTCTTGCGCCGCCACTTGGCTGCGTTCGG
>CAIQYP010000062.1 GCA_903876045.1 uncultured beta proteobacterium
TCGCATAATATTCATGACCACCGACCCAAACCTGCAACTGAGTTCGGGACATCGCCTTGCTCCCAGCGATGAGTAGAGCCGGGCTACGTTGGATACCCCAAAGGTCAATGGTAAGGGGGCGGTATGCGCGCATCAATGTGCATTACGGCATATCCAAAAAGAAAACCCAAAAGGGTGAGTGCTGGGTCTAAGCCACAATGTTGCAGGCTCTACTGCCAATCATCAAGGTGACTTCACTGGGTGCTTACCTAAGGCACAGGGTTCCACGCCGTGAAGCCACCAGTGCCTGGAGCTTCGGAGTATTAAAGCAAGAAGCACAAGGAGGAGTGATATGGATCCCGTAGGTGACTTGAACGCTTTGGGCCTGGAGTTGCCAAGCATGGCCTACATCGCAGGTGCTCTGATGTTTGGCGTATTCGGCTGGCCTCCGTTATCGCATTTCAAAAGAAACCTGCCCCCTATTCCTAGCGCGGTCACAAACAGCGTTAGCAAGCCAGCGGGGAACCGGACACCTTTCGGCATATCATCTCCGATATGTTATTCAGCAACCTCAAGAAAACATGAATAGACTAATCGCAACCCTCTTATTGTCCTGTACCAGCGCCACTGCATTCGCTCAAAGTTCGACGTTAATTTGCATCTGGGAAACTGCAAATGGGAAAAAACAGAGTTACATCATTGAATTTGACGCACAGAATAATTCTGTGTCGTTCAATGGTGCGCCTGCAAGTGATGCCGAAATCAACAGCAATGTCGTCAAATTCGTTTTGAAGTTCAAAGATGCGCAATGGACCCACAGCATCAACCGTGCTGACGGAATGATGAAAGTAACTAAGTCTGAAAGTGCAGACACGCTTCAAATGCAATGTGGGAAATTGGTAACTACCGGGCTCTGAGCGACCGGAATTTCGATATGAAATGCTCAGTGCAACAACACTTAATCTGATGCTTGTTGATTACGTAACCGTTGGCAGTGCGCATCTGCGCTAGCCCGATCGTTGTGGATTGCGATCAGCACCTTGTTGGCGTAAACGCCAAAGCCACCATGAATGATGGGCAGCACCCGCAAAGATATATCGTCTGCAGGTTCACCAAAGCCTAGCAATCTTCTGATTGTTTGCATATTTTTTTTCTCCCTTGCCTAATTCTGACAATCCCGCGCCGGCGCGCAATCCCCCATTAGAGTGATTTTTGTAGGTCCCTCTGGCAGAACACGTTGCACCGTCAGCTCAGTACAAAGTTAGCATCCGGCAGTGGCGCAGGCGGTGGCACTTCGCCAAGCATCTCGCGCAAGCTGGCGTCGATACCGCAAACCATTGCATCCAGCGCCAAGTCATTGGCATCCAGGCCAAATGGATTCTCAATCTCGTCACTCAAAGCCTCCAGTGCAAAGAAGGTGTACGAAACAAAAGTCACCACCAGCGGCGTCATCCAGCCAATGCTGTCTACCAGTCCGAAGGGCAGCAAACCGCAATACAGGAAAACACTGCGGTGCAAGATAACCGAATAGGCAAACGGCAGAGGGGTATTGGCGATGCGTTCACAACTACCCAAAGCAAGAGCAAGTCCGTCGAGCGAACTTTCCATTTTGTGGGCACACACTGGTTCTAACAGTTGTGCCTTTCGACAGTCGCGCAACCAATGCCCCAACCAGAGCAGCACCAATGTGGGCGCTGATCGGGCGCTGGCTATTTGGGTACGCAATTCATGGGGCAGCAGGTCTTCTGTGTGCAAGGTAGCGGGCAGGCCGCGCAGTTGGTTGCGCATGGTGCTGGCAAATCCGACCAAGCCCAATACAAAAGGACGCACATCACGGGCAGGCGCAATCGCCGTGAGTGCTTGGCGCGTCAGGTTACGCGCATCCACCAGCACGCTGCCCCACTGTTTTCTGGCTTCCCAAAAGCGGTCGTAACTGGCGTTGATGCGGAAGCCCAGAAAGATGGCAAATGAAACGCCCATTAACGAAAACGGGCCGGCGGTAAGTGGAACCTTCCACAAGAACAGTTGCCCATGGGCCATAACCACCGCGCAAGACAGGCCCAAGATAAACAGCTGCTGGCCAAAAATACGGTGTATCAGGGAACCTCGCCGCACGAGTAGCAGGCGAATCCAATGTGGGCGGGGACGGACTATCAAGATGGGGAAGGGGTCTCGCGACCCTGAAGCTACAGAGCGATCATTGTCAGGTCGAAACTTGTCTATATGAATTTTTATAGGGGTTTACCCTGCTTTTCGTTGCCAAGTTCCCACAGTGCTGGGTAAACGCAATCCGGGCGTCCAAAACTAAGAACCGTAGCATGGCTCCTGCAACACACTGATTCGTTCGATCTCGCCGCCGCGACCTGTTCTTGCGCCTGGCCTCACGCCTCACGCAACAAGGTACTCAGAATAAGTTGCAATAATTGACGTACATGACAGTACGTTATTGTCAAAATATCCGACACGTGGCACCCTATCACCTGTCGGATGGAACCAATGCTGAGGTTACACGTGGGCAGCGACTTAAAAATGCTAATTGGAACTTTGGTCAAGGATTACAGATTGGACTGTGTCGGTATGGTTGCCTCTTGCGCCGAAGTTGTCGCGTCCAACTCCGAAGGAGCTTGGAGTGATTCCCAAGGTTTACGGTTGGCCTTCGAAAAACCCTGCCAAAACTATCAACGGGGATCGCTCTGAATGATCAATCCCATCAAACGAATCTGGGTACCCAAGAAAGCTCCGGAGAAAGAACAACCTACCGAACCCGTGCCAAAAATCACCCCGAAAGCCGGATCAGGAACCAAACCAGATAGCGGTCGCGGTGCCCTTTTTGACGAGTTACCTTCACCGGACATGGAAGAAAAGAACAGTGATTCCATATGGGCAGCATTTGACTCAGTGCATGCGCCGGAAATTGAGCGCAAATGAGGGTCGTTTTAGGTGCCGTGAGTTTGATCCTGGTACTGGGCATCGTGTCTCTGCTGGCCAGGAAACAACTGCCGCAAGGCGCCGCCCAAAGCTCGCAACAGCAATCACAAAAAATTCAGCAAAAAGTAAAGCAGCAAGTAGAGGCGGCGTTGCAGCAGCCGCGCAGCACATCAGAGGATAAATAGTCCGCAAACTTTCACTAGTTCAGCTTGAATATGGCGACGGTTTGCACCAGGTCTTGCGCCTGAGAACGCAGACTGCTGGCCGCTGCGGCCATCTGCTCAACC
Organism: uncultured beta proteobacterium; assembly: GCA_903876045.1. Lineage (GTDB taxonomy): Bacteria > Pseudomonadota > Gammaproteobacteria > Burkholderiales > Burkholderiaceae_C > Allorhodoferax. The sequence continues at coordinate 3,195 of CAIQYP010000062.1, forward strand.
AAAGCAGCGTTTTGCTGGGTTGTTTGGTCCATTTGCATCACGACTGCAGCCACTTCCGAAACATCGGTGCTTTGCTCATTGTTGGCTGCACTGATCTCGCCCATCAGATCGGTAACGCGTTTAATTGAATTCACCACTTCAGTCATCGTCACACCAGCACGGTCCACCAGGGAGGAGCCGTGTTCAACGCGCTCCACACTGGCATTGATCAGTGCCTTGATTTCCTTCGCCGCCTCCGCCGAACGACCCGCCAATGAGCGCACTTCGCTGGCAACGACGGCAAAGCCACGGCCCTGTTCACCCGCGCGCGCGGCTTCCACCGCAGCATTAAGCGCAAGGATGTTGGTCTGGAAGGCAATGCCATCGATCACCTGAATAATGTCTGCAATCTTGCGCGAAGATGCGTTGATGCCTTGCATGGTCTCCACCACCTGGCTCACGACCTCACCTCCCCTGACCGCAACCGTGCTGGCTTGCAGCGCAAGCTGATTCGCCTGACGCGTGCTTTCCGCGTTGTGTTTGACAGCTTCGCCCAGTTCCGCCATGGATGCATCGGTGCGCTCGAGCGCGCCAGCCTGGATCTCGGTGCGGTTGGACAAGTCCATATTGCCCGAAGCAATTTCGGCGCTGGCTGAAGCGACGCTATCTGAGCCCTGACGTACTTTGCGAACCACAGTAGACAGACTGCTCTGCATATTGTCCAGTGCACGCATCAGGACGGCGATTTCATCATTGCCGGTGGTCACCATGTTTTGTGTCAGATCCCCCTGAGACACGGCTTCCGCGAAAGCCACGGCATGTCGCAACGGCCGGGTAATGCTGCGCACCAGCCAAATCCCCGCCCCAGCAGCCAGCAAGGCCGCCAGCGCCCCCGCAACAGTTGTAATGGTTCGCGTGCTCGCGATAAGCTTGCCATTTTCCAAACCGGTGCTTTGAACGAGGGACACCTGTCTTGCGTTGAGCTTTTCCAGGCTTGTCATGAACGGTGCCAACATGGGGATCATTTCTTCGTCGGCAGCAAAAGCCGCCTCAGCTTGTTTGCCGGCCTTCACCATCCCAACAATGCGCTGCACACCGCCCACATAGTTTTTGTGGCGCTTTCGCACTTCGGCAAGCAACGCACGACCGTCTTCGGATTCTGCCAATGCTTTCTCCAGAACGTCCAGGCCTTTGACGATGCGTGCATCGCGCTCTGAAATGTCTTTGGAAAGTTTGGCCTGTACGTCGGTGCTGGACGAAACCAGGATCACCATGCTGGCGATGGCATTGTCCTTAGCCAACAAATGAATTTCCGTGGCCTGCGCTTGCAGACTCACACCGTCGCCCATGGCTTCTGAATTGGCCGCGCTATGGAACAGGCCGATTTGCACGGCCGCCACCAGCAACACGATGGTAAGCACCACCACGCCAAAGGCGAGGGCGACTCGCGCACCAATTTTCAAATCAAAAAGCTTCATGAAGCAAGTCCGGCACCTCTCGGCACCGGATACCCGTTAGTACGACAGAAATATCAGCCGCCGAGGTCGCCCAGAATTTGCTGGCACTTTGTGTAGCGCTCTTTCTGGACGCCATTGACCAATTTCTTGGCATCATCGTCCTTACCGGCCAGAACGGCTGGCACCAACTCGGTTTCACGGGTCTTCTTGAAAGCGGCCCAGGTTTCGCTCAACTCTTTGAATTGAGCTTCCTTGCCCGCAGGTGCTTTCATCTTGGCCAGATGGGCACTCACTTTATCGGCTGTTTCCTTGACCAGTTTTTGTTGGTCGGCGCCACGTTTGTCTTTGTTGACCACCAGTGTCACCAGCGACTCGCGTGCGGCCGTCATTTCGGTGCGCAAGTCCTCAAACTCATTGGCTTGCGCCAAGCCCGATACACCCAAACCCAACACGGCCAACGATAAAGCTGCAAACCATTTTTTCATGACGAACTCCTGAATGTATATTGTGCGAACCAGTGTGCTATCGCAAATTCATTCTACTTACGCATGGGACGCTGTGGGCCAAATAACGGTCAGAATTTTGATCTAGCTCAACCAGCACCATATTGGTGATTGCCACTCATTTTGGTTACAGGAGCGCGCTAACCTGCTCCGGTATGCGGCAAGGTCGCAGCGTGGACGCACGCACACAGCCAATGCGAATTTGCCCTTCGGCCAAGAGCGTGTTGCCGCGCCAAACCTGTTGAAGTAATAGCAGCGAGGCACGACCTTGCTCTGCGACATGAACGGTCACCGTCAAGAGGTCATCCAGCCGGGCCGTCACCAAGTACCGAAGTTGCACGTCAGCCACCACAAAGATGCAATCCGACCGCGCCTTCAAGTCACCCTGCTCCACGCCCAGCATGCGCAACCACTCCGTGCGGGCACGTTCGAAAAACTTAAGATAATTGGCGTAATAGACCACGCCGCCGGCATCGGTGTCTTCCCAGTAAACGCGAATGCTCAGGGGATTTCTTAGTTCTGCCACCTTGATTGCTCCCTGATGAAACCACCATTATTGCCAAACGGCGCACCCGTACAGTGCATACTGGGCGTTTGACTTTGTCAACCTCACGCCTTGCCATTTAAATCCAGCACCAAGCAGCCCAAACACCCCGCCTTTGGCCCGGGAGTTGCAGAGTTCGCAACCATCGCAGGGTTAGAGGCATTGGTTCGCGGATCAACTTTGGCAGCGTTTCCCTTGCTGATGTACCGCGCCTGGGGTGATGCACAGCGTGTTTCAGAACTGTATTTTGTGGTTGGCTTGATTTCACTGCTGACGGCATTGGCGGTTCCTTTGCTGGCCCGCCAACTGCAGCGCCGATGGGTCTATGTTCTGGGTCTATCGCTCTATGTGTTGTCTGCCGCCTGTGGCATGTTGGGCGGCAAATGGGTGACCATTGCGCTGCTGTGCAACACGATGGCAGCAGCAGCGTCCTTTGTCTGCTTTAACGCCTACGTGCTGGACCATGTGGCCAAGTCAGAGTTCGCGCGACTGGAGTCCTTGCGAATGTTTTACGGCAGTCTGGGGTGGGTCTTGGGCCCGGCTCTGGGTGTCTATTTGTTGCGTTACTGGAATGGCGCACCGTTTTTGATGGCCGGTCTGGGTGCGTCGGCGATCCTGTTCTTTGTCTGGAAGATCCGCCTGGGCAATGGCCGCGTCATGTCGCGCCAGGCGGCAAGTGCATCCCACCCTTGGGTCTACCTGAAACGCTTCTTTCAACAACCGCGCCTTATCGGTGGCTGGCTATTTGCGGTAATGCGTTCCTGCGGTTGGTGGATTTACTTTGTGTATTTGGGCATCTACGCCGTCGAACATGGCCTGGGCGACAGTGTGGGCGGCATCGCCACATCGGTAGCCAATATGGGGCTAATCACCGCTCCCTTGCTGTTTCGCTGGGTTCAACGCAGATCCGTTCGCAGCGCCATTCGTGCCGGCTTCCTGTTGGGAGCCTTGTGCTTTCTATTGGCCACTTTACTGTCGTCCATCCCTTGGGCCACTGTCGGAGCGCTGGTTCTGGGGTCCTATTGTCTGGTGTTGCTCGATGTGTGCGCCGGTCTGCCTTTTCTGATGTCGGTAAAACCCTCCGAGCGCACCGAGATGTCGGCCGTATACAGCAGCTTTCGGGACGTGTCGGGGATACTGTCACCCGGCCTCGCTTGGCTAGTGCTGCAAGTGACTGACGTATCGGGGGTGTTTGCGGCGGGAGGCTGTGCCTTGCTTCTGGCCTGGACAATTGCCGGGCAATTGCACCCGCAACTGGGAGTGCCCGGTGCGCAACGGGTGCGCGCACCCGTTGCGCCCAATAAACAGATCTAAGCCTGCGACCTACTTGACTGTTGCTCGCTGCAGCTTGTCGGTGAAGTATTTGTGCACCAACGCTTCGAGTTTGGAGTAGTTCACAGGCTTCTGGAAACAGGTCACGCCGTCGGGCAAGCCACCGCGCTCATCAATTTCATCTTCGCCCAAGGCGGTGATCACCAGCATTTTGAGGTTTCCAAAACCCGATCCGGGCTTCTTGAGGGCTCGCAACATCTCAAATCCATCCATACCCGGCATGATCAAATCGGAGACCACTATGTCCGGACGCATTTCGCCAATGCGAACAAGACCCTCAAAGCCATTGGTGGCCGTGGTCAACTCCACCGGGAAGTTCCATCCTGCGACTACGCCGCTAAACAAACGCAGGAGCAGAGGATCATCCTCAACCAACAAAAGCTTGAGCGAAGCGAGTGCCGTGGCTACCGGCTCGCTTGCAGGAGCCAAGTCGTGCTTGCGCTCAGCCATCAATTTTTCAACTGCGCTGCGCGCAATGCGTCGGTGACCACCTGCTGTGCGCCAAGCCGGCAGCACGCCAGCCTCCACCCACAACTGCACGGTGCGAACGGCAACACCCAGGGTCTCACCAGCCTCTCGGGTGGTCATCACATCTTCATTGGCGGAAATTTTGCGCATGGGACTGGTCTGTAAGTAATAAACAATTTTATCGGCAGTATGGCTAGGTAGGAGATAAACCTCTGACAAACTTTCAAAAAGTAGGATGTTAGTGCGCTAGCATGACCGCAAAGTCCCGTTCATGCTTTTCATTTCAAAATTTACCAATCTGGCAGCACAACCTCTAAATGTTGTGTTGCTGCTGTTATGCCTCAGCTTAATCTGGGGACGGCGCCATCCTGTGCACGCGCGCAAGTTGACCGTAGCAGCGGTGCTACTGCTGGCGCTGACCGGATTCAAGACTCTGCCGGACGCGCTGTTAAGCCCGCTAGAAAACCAATACCCTGAGTGGGCCACCGATGACAACCTTAGCCGCTACGCTGGCGTCGTTATCCTTGGCGGTGCGCTGGAATCCGGTCGTCTAAGTGAGTATCACCAGCAGCCTCTGCTCACCTCCAGTGCGGAACGCATGACCATGGCAGTTGCTTTATGGCGTCGCAATCCGCAGCTGCGTTTGGTGTTTACCGGCGGCGAAGGCGAACTTTTTGGCAGCGGGCCTAGCGAAGCCGAGCGGGCCCTCCGTTTTTTTGACTCCATGGGTGTGCCACGTAGCGCGCTAACCATGGAAACCCGCTCTCAGAGTACCTACGAGAATGCCGTATTCACACTCGAATTGCCAGGACTGGACGCACAAAGGCCGTGGTTGCTACTGACTTCCGCCTGGCACATGCCGCGCTCCCTGGCGACCTTCAAAAAAGCGGGCTGGAATGTAACACCCTACCCGGTCGATTTCCGCACCGGCGGCATCACGCCACTAAGCAGTTACAACCTGGGTGAAGGCGCCGAGCGATGGGAATTGTTGCTGCATGAGTGGCTAGGCATTGCCGCCTACCGATTGAGTGGACGAAGCTAGACCAGCTTGCTTCTCGCCAGTACCTTGTCAACGCGACGGCCTTCCAGTTCGGTGATTTCAAATTGCCAGTGCGCGCAATCAATTTTTTCACCCGCGTCGGGCATACGACCTGAAACTGCCATCAACAAGCCGGCCAGGGTGTTGTAGCGCCCTCGGTCTTCCTGCGGCAACTCTGTTTCGATATCGAGCCGAGCCTTGAGTTCAGCCACCGGCATGAGCCCATCCAAAAGCCAGGAACCATCAGGCCGTTGAATGGCCCAAGCATCGTCGTGTTGATCGGGCTTCAGTTCACCCGTTATTGCTTCCAGCAAATCGTTCGGAGTGATCAGGCCCTGTACCACACCATATTCATCCACCACAAAAACCATGCGTGCGGCCTTGATGCGGAACTGCTCAATGAGTTCCATGCCTGTCAGCGTCTCCGGCACAAACACGGCCGGGTCCACCAGCGCACCCACACCATAGGGATAGCGCACACCACGTTGCAGCAGGCGCGCCACGCTGACCACGCCCACCACATCATCCAAAGAGCCCCGGCAAACCGGATACCAGGAGTGTGCGGACTTCTCTGCCGCTCCACTGGCCTGTAACAGGGCATCAGCCACATTGCACTCGGCGTCCAGCCATTCGATGTCCGACCGGGGAAGCATCATCGAAGCCAGCGTGCGGTCATCCAGGTGGAACACGTTACGCACCATCTGGTGCTCATGCTCTTCAATAATGCCGGCATCCACACCCTCTTCAAGGCTGGCGGAAATTTCGGCTTCGGTTACGGCCCGGTTATCGGTGGTGTCAATCTGTAGCAACCGCAACATGCCGTGGGTACAAATCGAGAGCAGCCGCACAAAGGGCTTGGCCCCAATGGCGATCCACTGCATGGGGCGTGACACCACGCGAGCCACCGGTTCCGGATACAACTGCCCGATACGCTTAGGCACCAACTCGCCAAACAAAATGGTTATGAAAGTTATTGCCGTTACAACCAGCACCGTCGACGATACGCCGGCGGCCTTGTGCGAGAGTGTGAATGTCCGCTCCAACAACGCCGCCAGTTCCTCGCCATAGGCAGCTTCGCCCACCACGGCGTTAAGCATGCCAATGCCGGTGATACCGACCTGCACGACGGACAAAAACTGCGTCGGGTTGTCGAGCAAATCCAGCGCTGCTTGTGCCCCCAGGTCACCCTCATCGGCCATGGTCTGCAAACGCACTTTTCTGCTAGCGGTGAGGGCCAATTCCGACATGGCAAACGCACCATTGAGCAAGGTGAGTACCAGAATAACCAGGAAGTCCATGAAGCCTAAGCGAAAATGTAGTCATGTCACTTTACCTCATCGGCGATTTGCAGGGCTGTGATGCCGCGCTGCAGCGCTTGCTAGAAAAAATCTCCTACACGCCGAGCCGTGATACTTTGTATTTTTTGGGTGATCTCGTAAACCGTGGACCGGCGTCCGATGCGGTGTTGCGTCGCCTGATGGGTTATGGCAGTTCGGCCCGCTGTCTGTTGGGCAACCATGATTTGCATTTGTTGGCCACTGCAAATGGTGCACGCAAACCGGGTCGCAAGGACACACTGCAATGCATTCTGGGTGCACCCGACCGCCATGCCATGCTGGAGTGGCTGCGCCACCAAAACATGGCACTGCTGGAGCATTGGGGTGGACAACCCCTTCTGATGGTGCACGCCGGGGTTCTACCTGGTTGGAGCGCGGAAAAGACGGTGCAACTCGCACGCGAAGTGGAAGCCGCACTGCGCTCAGAGACCTTTGTCGAGTTCTTTCAGACCATGTATGGCAACGAGCCAGATGCCTGGGATGAAGCCCTGCAGGGGCCCGGGCGCCTGCGTGTCATCGTCAATGCCCTCACCCGCATGCGCTTGTGTACACCCGACGGACATATGGAGTTTGACTTCAGCGGCGCGACCGAGGCAGCCCCAGAGGGATACCTACCTTGGTTCGCGGTGCCCGGTCGCCTAACGGCAGATACCACGGTGGCCTTTGGGCACTGGTCGACACTGGGTTGGTTGGGTCGCTCTGACGTGTTATCACTGGATACCGGCTGCGTTTGGGGAGGCTGCTTGAGCGCGCTGCGCATCACGCCCAGAGTCGCGGGTTGGGACAGTGAGTTAATCCAGGTGCAATGCCAACAGGCCCAAAAGCCTGGAGAGTAGGCCAGGCGAATAATGCACAAAGTGCACGGCCACAAAAAAGGGCCGTGAGGCCCTTTTCTTATTCCGACTTGAACAGTGCGGCCACCTTGCGCTTGGGCTTGATGTTGCTGGATACACCACGCGCGGCTGGCCTGGCAGCGGCCTCCCACGAAGGCGCCGCATCGGTAACCACGCTGGGCTCGTAGGGCTTATCAAAGAAGGGATCGCGCGACACCTTGGGTGGGCGGGCATACTCGCGACGCCCTTCATTGCCGCCTTCACGGCGACCTTCACCCCGACCACTGCTGCGCGAATCTTCGCGCGGTTCGTTACGCGGGGCACCGCGTGACTCGCTGCGACCGTTGTCGCCACCGCCATCTTCGTGGTACATACGGCGGCCGTCGTTAATGCGGCCTTGCTTGCGGATATCGGGTAGATCTTCGTCAAACTCCAGACCTTCGATCTCGATCTTGGACTTGATTAGCTTCTCAATATCGGCGACCAGGCGTGCATCGTTGCCGCCCCCGACAAAGCTCACCGCAAGACCGGAAGCGCCAGCGCGGCCGGTACGGCCAATGCGGTGCACATAGTCTTCGGCATTGAATGGGATGTCGAAGTTAAAGACTGCTGGCACGTCTTTGATGTCCAGGCCACGGGCGGCCACATCGGTACACACCAGCAGATCAACTTCGCCCTTTTTAAAGGATTCCAGGGCCTTCAGGCGCTCGTCCTGGCTCTTGTCACCATGCAGGGCGGTGGTCTTCAGACCTTCACGCTCGAGCGAACGTGCCAGACGGGCACAACCCAACTTGCTGTTGACGAACACGAATGCCTGCTTCATACCACGAGTTTTCAGAATCTGGTGCAGCGCGTGGCGCTTGCCGTCTTCGTTGACGCTGTAGAAATGCTGCTCAACGGTCGAAGCCGCCGCATTGGAACGCGCTACTTCGATGGTGACCGGGTTTTGCAGGTAGCTGTTGGCCAGACGCTTGATCTCGGGCGAGAAAGTGGCAGAAAACAGCAAGGTAATACGCTGTTTGGGCAAGTAAGACAGGATGCGTTGCAGGTCAGGCAAGAAACCGATGTCCAGCATACGATCGGCCTCGTCCAGCACCACGTATTCGACCTGGTTGAGCACGGCGGTCTTGGCTTCGATGTGGTCCAGCAGGCGGCCCGGTGTGGCCACCAACACTTCGACGCCGGCTTTGAGCTCCAAGGTTTGCGGCTTCATGTCCATGCCACCAAACACCACCGCGCTACGCAGGTTGGTGTACTTGGCGTACAACTTCACCTGCTGAGCAACCTGGTCAGCGAGTTCGCGTGTAGGCAGCAACACCAGCGCACGCACTGGATGGCGGGCGGGCGAGGTGGACGGATTTTCGTGCTTCATCATGCGCTGAAGCAGCGGCAAGGCAAAAGCTGCTGTCTTGCCGGTGCCAGTCTGTGCGGCACCCATGACATCACGACCGGATAGCACCACGGGAATAGCTTGGGCCTGAATGGGCGTCATGGACTCGTAGCCCATCTCGGCAACGGCGCGGGCAAGAGGTGCTGCCAATTGCAACTGGGCAAAGGCCATGACCGGGGTTTCCTGGCCCAAAGCGGCAGGAGTTGCAATGGGGGTAGCGGCAGCCCCGAAGGCATCGAGCGCTTCAGAAGTTGCGGTTTCGGGAGAGGGAGTCAGTTCAGTATTCAAGTCGGTACGGCATAGCCAGAAGATGTGCTATCCATCCGATAGCGGGTCGCCCCCAACGCTAGGGGCAAACCCGCATTATCCTCTATGGCCGCCATATCGGCAAAACCGGTAGTTTTGGCCTATGCTTTTGGCAGAGTTACACCCACTTGGCCCTGGTATTTGCCACCGCGATCCTTGTAGGAGACTTCGCAAACGTCATCCTTGTCGCTCTCAAAAAACAACACCTGGGCGCAACCCTCGCCAGCATAGATTTTGGCCGGTAGCGGCGTCGTGTTACTGAACTCCAGCGTCACGTAGCCCTCCCACTCGGGTTCAAAGGGCGTGACATTGACGATGATGCCGCAGCGCGCATAGGTGCTTTTGCCCAGACAGATGGTCAGCACATTGCGTGGTATGCGGAAATATTCCAGCGTGCGAGCTAGCGCAAAGCTGTTGGGCGGGATGATGCAGACGTCGTCGTTGAAATCGACAAAGCTTTTTTCGTCAAAGTTTTTGGGGTCCACCACGGTGCTGTGGATGTTGGTGAACACCTTGAACTCGGGTGCGCAGCGGATGTCATAGCCATAGCTGCTGGTGCCGTAGGAGATGATTTTTTGGCCGTCGCGCTGGCGGATCTGGCCCGGCTCGAACGGTTCGATCATTCCGGTGGTTTCTGCCATGTGGCGAATCCACTTGTCGCTCTTGATGCTCATACGGGTCAACTCCTAAATTGGAGTCGATTGTAAGCAGGCGTGTGTCACTGAATACCTTGTACGCCTGAAGCGGCTGGCAGGGTCGCGCGATGTCTGCGCGTCCTCATACTGCGGGTACGCACAAATCGGCCGCGCAGACACCCCGCACCCCTGCGAACAACGAACTTGCTTGCCAGCGTGAATACGGCTACGACTCCATTCGCCGGAGTGGGGATTGCCGGTGGCCAACTTGTGCGTACCCGCAGTAGGCGGCCACTGGCAATCCCCACTCCGGCAGGCACCCAGCAGGTTGAAAGCAAGGAGCCCGACACCAACCGACAGCGCGACATGAAGCTAAACCGCCAGCCCCTGCGAAATAACTGTGCGCTCAATCAGCCGGTCATCACCCAAAACAATCATCGAGAACAAGAGTTCGTCCAAGTTGGAAGCAAGGGCTGTCTTGCGCGCCAATAAAGGCGTGGCCTTGGGGTTGAGCACCACAAAGTCGGCCTCGCACCCCGGCAGCAGATTGCCGACCAGTGATTGCCCATCGGAGCCCTTCACAGCCAGCACGCGACCAGCCCCTGCCGTGTGCTGCCACCAAAGGTTTTGCGGCGACAAGGACAGGCCATGGTTGATCTGCCCTTCGCGCCCGACGTAATAGGCCGCCAGCATCGTGTGGAAGGGGCTGAAACTGGTGCCGCCGCCCACATCACTGGCCAGACCGTAGCCAAAGCCGATACGGTCAGCGCCTGCGTAATCAAAAAAGCCACTGCCCAAAAACAGATTGCTGGTCGGGCTGATGGCGGCACTGGCGCCGGTCGCGCGCATCAGGGCGCGGTCATCGTCGTCAAAATGAATGCAATGCGCATAGACCGCGCGCTCACGCATCAGGCCAAAGTCGTCGTAGGTGGCGAGATAGCTGCGTGACTTGGGAAACAACTCACGCGCCCAGGCGATTTCATCCTTGTTTTCGGCCACATGTGACTGGATCCAGACATCGCTGTAGCGCGCGGCCAACTCACCCGCACCACGCAACTGCGCGTCGGTACTGGTGGGGGCAAAGCGCGGCGTGATGGCGTAGCCCAAACGGCCTTTGCCGTGCCAGTGGTGGATCAAGGCCTCGCTATCGAGCAGGCTTTGCATGGTGGCATCCACATGGCCGCCGGGCGACTGCTGGTTGAGCAGGTCGGGCGGGGCATGGCGGTCCATCAGGCACAGCCCAGTGATCAGGCGCAAGCTGCGGGCCTGCGCCTCGGCAAACAAGGCATTGACCGATGTGGTGTGCGAGGTGGCAAAAGCCAGCGCCGTGGTGACGCCATTGCGCAGCAATTCGTCGATAAAGAAGCCGGCCGCTTCGGCGCTGTAGTCGATGGACGCAAAACGCTTTTCTTCCGGGAAGGTGTAGTTCTCCAGCCACGGCAGCAGGCCGCTGGCGGGTGAGCCAATGACATTGGTTTGCGGAAAGTGCACATGCAAATCGACAAAACCCGGCGCAATGATGCGACCCGGCAGATGCTCCACGGGCACTTGTGCAAAACGTGGCGACAAGTCACGCCAGGCGCCTATAGCTTGCACCACCTGAAGGCCTGCCGCATTGGGGCCCACCACCAGCAGGCCGTCTTCCTCGAACAGGGCCTGCGGCGGCCCCTCACTATGAGGGGCAAACCAGAGGATGGAGGCGCGGTAGGCTTTCATGGGCAAGAGCTTAATGGCAGTGCGGTATATCAGCTATAGCCGCGCACAGATAAGCCCTATGTGCTGTGGCGTATCCGCAGCACATGGGGCCAGTGCTCAGTGGCTAACCTTGCCCTGCACACCGGCCACCAGCCAGTTCATGCCCAGAATCTTCTCGTCGCTCAAGGTTTCACCCTTGGCAATCACGACCTGCCCTTCGTTGTCACGCACCGCTTCCTTGGCCTGGAAGGACCTCAACTTGCCCTGGGCCATAGCTTTCTGCGCGTTCAACACCTCGGTTTGCACCGCCTTGGGCACCCGGGTGCCAAAGTCGCCGACGCGGATCATGCCTTCTTTCACCCCTCCCCAGACTGCACCAGACTTCCAACTGCCGTCCAGCACGGCCTTTGCACGCGCGGTGTAGTAGTCGCCCCAGCGGTGGGTGACGGCGGCGATCTGCGCATCCGGCGCCACGCTGCGCATATCCGAGTGGTAGGCAATAGCCATCTTGCCGCGCTCTTGCGCAGCGGCCATCACGGCGCTAGACCCGGTATGAAAGCTCACCACGTCGACGTTTTGGTTGAACAAGGTCATGGCGGCATCGCGCTCCCGCGTCGGGTCAAACCATGCGTTCAGCCAGACCACCTTGACCTCTGCCTTGGGGTCAACCGAGCGCATGCCCAGCGTAAACGCGTTGATGCCTTGCAGCACCTCGGGGATGGGGAAGCCCGCCACATAACCTGCCAAATGGGTTTGCGTCATGCGCCCTGCCACGATGCCGGCCAGATAGCGGCCTTCGTAATAGCGCGCATTGGCCACGGCCACATTAGTTGCCGTCTTGTAGCCGGTGATGGATTCAAACTTGACGTTCGGGAACTCTTGCGCCACCTTCAACGTGGGCTCCATGTAGCCAAAACTGGGCGTGAAGATCAGGGTGTTGCCCTGCTGTGCCAGGTCGCGGATGACGCGCTCAGCGTCCGCCCCTTCGGCCACGTCTTCCACATAGGTGGTTTGCACGCGTTTGCCCAGCGCCGTCTGCAAGGCTTTGCGCCCTTCTTCGTGCTGGCGCACCCAGCCGGCATCGGTCAGCGGCGCGACATAGACAAAGCCAATCTTTAGCGGCTTGGCTGCGTCGGCGGTCTTGGTTGGGGTTTGGGAAAAAGCACCCAGGGGTGCGAGCGAAATGCAACAAGCGGCCACGGCTGTGGCGGCGAGGTTTTTAAGCATGGTATTCCTCTACATGGCTCTGAAAAACAAAAAGTAAGGCCCGCCAGAGCAGCGGGCCTTGGATGTATTTTAGTCGCTTCGCCACCACGGCATTTCCAATTGCCATAGATCAAGGGAACGACAAGAAACTGCCCTTATGCTGGCGGCAAAGATGTTGTTGCCGCATCCGGCAGAGTAGACGCCAACTAGTTGAGTGGCGTGCCAAGCACTTGTACAACAGCCACTTTAAATTTAAAAGCATGTCCCGCAAGCGCTCCATTCCACTTCGGCTCAAAGTTGGCCTCGCGCTGTGTTTGGTGCTGGCCGTCATTTGGACCATTACGCTGGTGGATCTGGACAGCTACCAAGCGAATGAAAGGCGCGTTGTCGAACAAACCACGATCTTTCAATCCCAGGCATTTGCCGAAAACACACTGTCAACATTACGCCGCATTGACGACACCTTGCTCGACTTGGGCGACCACTGGGTAGACGAGCCAGACACTTTTGCTGCAAAAGTCAGTTCCAAGCAACGCCAAATGTCCGGCTTGATTTTTGAAGTGCTGATTTTTGATATGCAGGGTAAGTTGCTGTTCTCAAGTAAAGCTGGATCCAGCCACCCTCCGGGCTTCGACAGTGCCAATTATCCGGACGGATTTGACGGACGCGACGACCGTCATTTACACATCAGCAAGCCCATTCGGCAGACTGACA
>CAIQYP010000063.1 GCA_903876045.1 uncultured beta proteobacterium
CCGGTGACAGACAGCACCAGAAACCAAACCATGATGACCGGCCCGAACAGTTTGCCCACCAAGCCCGTACCAAAACGCTGCATGCCAAATAGGCCCACCAGAACCGCTGCGCATATCGGCAGCACGTAGGGTTTGAAGGCCGGGGTGACTACTTCCAGCCCCTCTACGGCGCTCAGTACCGAAATGGCCGGCGTTATGACACTGTCGCCATAAAAAAGAGCCGCACCGAACACGCCTATCAGTAGCAGTACGACACGCTTTTGTGCTGTGCCGCCTGCAGCTTTTGCCGCCAATGCGGTAAGGGCCATGATGCCGCCTTCGCCTCGGTTATCAGCGCGCAAAATCAACAGCACATATTTCAGGGTCACCACCATCATCAGGCCCCAGAAAATGACAGACACGGCGCCAATCAGATGGAACGCATCCAGCGGAATACCGCCAACCGGGTTGAAAATCTCTTTCATGGTGTACAGCGGGCTGGTGCCGATGTCGCCATACACGACCCCTAACGCGCCCAGGGTGAGTGCAGCCATGCTGTCGCGCTTTGTTGCCTTACTCATGTCAATCCGTATTCTGTGAACAGGGGTCTACTGTGGCCCGTGTGGCATCAGGATCGCATAAGGGTTGCTGGTGACTTCAACTCGTTAGCCGCTTGCCAAGCGGTAACCTACCCCGGTTTCGGTCAGCAGATGGCGTGGTTCCGCCGGGTCATTCTCAATCTTGGCCCGTAACTGCCCCATATAGAGACGCAGGTAGTGGGTGTGCTCGGTGAATTCCGCACCCCAAACGTCGCTTAGTAATTGTCGGTGTGTCACGACCCGCCCAGCACTTCGGACCAGGCGCGCCAACAGATTGAACTCAGTGGGGGTCAGGTGCACGTCTTCACCACGCACTGTGACCAGGCGGCTGCTCAGGTCAATCTGCAGGTCATCCAGCGTATGTTGGGTAACCGCCGCGGCCAGGGCTGTGCCGCGGTGGCGCAGGGCCACACGAATGCGCGCCAGCAGTTCCCCCACGCTAAAGGGTTTGACCAGGTAATCATCGGCACCGGCGTCCAGGGCCTGAATTTTTTGTGATTCTTGATGCCTTGCCGAAACGATCAGAATGGGCAATGTATGGGTCTTGCGTACTTCTTGCACCAAACTCAGTCCATCGCCATCGGGCAACCCCAGGTCCAGAACCAAAATGTCGGGCAGGGCATGGAGGATCAGCGCACTAGCCTCGCTGAGCGATACGGCGGTTTGCACCGCAAAGCCTTCAACCGACAGAGAAGATTGGATGATCGCGCGGATCTCTGGATCATCTTCAACCACCAACACGCGCAGGTTCATGGCAACGCTCCACCGGGTTGTTGCTCGCTCAGTGGCACGCTGAAGCAAAAGCTGTTGCCGCCTCCTCGGCGGGTACGCAAGGTCAGGCTTCCGCCGTGCACCGACGCTATCACGCGTCCCAGCGCCAACCCTAAGCCAGCGCCGCGTTGACCTGATTGGTCGTTCCGCGAATAGGGCTTAAAAATGGTTTGTTGCAAAGAGGCAGGAATCGTCGGACCGCGGTCTTTCACGCAGACCAGCATGGATTTCTCCTGCACGCAGACCTTCAACTGAATTGCGTCCTCACTGTATTTGAGCGCGTTGTCCAGCAGGTTCGCAACCAGTTGGGCGATAAGCACGGGGTCCACCCTTATAAGCGGCAGGCCTTCGGGTACGCTGGACTGGATTCTGCGGGTGCTGTCACGCACGCGCAGACGCGCAACGACGGCGCCCACGATTTCTTCCATCGATTCCCAGTCGCGCCTGGGCGGTTGCGCTGCGTTGGTGAGCTGCACCAACTGCAAGGTGTTTTCGGTCACCGTCGAGAGGTGGGTGGCCTCACTCAAGATGCTGTCCACCAGGCGCGATTTTTCTGCTGCGCCAAGTTTGTCACCCTGGGTTTGCAATGCGGATGCCGCACCCACCACGGCGGCCAATGGGGTGCGCAAGTCATGTGAAATGGCTGCCAGAAAGGTGCTTTGCACCTGTTGCCGCTGGGCCTCCGCTTGTGAGTTGTGCATGTCTTCTGCCAGTTTCAGTCGCCATAAGGTTTGCGCCAGTAACGCACACAGGGCTTGCGCATGTTCGCGTCCGGAGAGATCAGCGGCATCAATATTCTGGATGCAGACTGCGCCAGCCATTTGGTCCTTGTTGCCAATAGGTAAATACCAAGCATTCAGCCCGGGCCAGCGCCCTGTACCAGGACCTAGTGCTGCAGCTTCCCGCATGGTGCTTCGGAGGCCGTCACGCACACCCGCATCTACACCAGATGCGAATTCGGTGGATGCATTTGGCACTAATACTGCCAGGATGCTGGGGCCAGTAAAAGCCTGGTCAAAAGCCTTTTGACCGGATTCTGCTACCCCGTTGGAACTGCTGGTGTTTGCCAGTTGTGTAGCTAATTCCTGCAACTGAGTGGCGCGTAAGACGTTCAGGCGAGCCAATTCGGTTTCGCGCCGCAATGCGGCTGCTAGGTGGCTGATTACAAGGGCCACGACCAACATCACAAATAGCGAAATCAAGTGTTCCTGGCTTTCAACCTCAAAAGTCCAACGTGGCGGTACAAAGAAGAAGTTGAAGGCAGTCACTGCACACACTGCACACACCACCGAGGGTAGAAATTCCAGCGTGTACGAGGCTACGACGACGACCAATACATAAAGCATGGCTTCGCTGGTGAGTGATACACGGTGGTCCAGCAAAAATCCGCCGGCTGTTGCGACACTGATGAGGGCCAATACAACCAGCCAAGGAAGCCAAGGTGGCCGTGGGAAATGCGTCTTTGCGTTCATGGTGATCGCAGCGTAGCACCGCTGGCATCAGGATTGCATTAGGAGTGCTCGTGCTGAAGCACCTAAGGCGGGGCAGTATTGGCCTACGGGGCCTAATAAGTGCTGGAAGAAAGTTGGGCTACTTTTTGCATACCCAGCATTTCAAAGAACACCAGCACCAGGCGCGGTAGGTGCACAAAGTGGACATGACATCCCCTGGCTTCGCTTTGCACGGCCCAGTTCAGCAGGGCACTTGCTGCGTTGAAATCCACCCGGCCCAACCGGCTGCATGAGACGGTAATCTGACGGACTGTGCTCGATGCAACCTTTAACGTGCGCAATGCACGTCTTGCTTCACCAGTCAGGTTTCCATTTAGTTCACAAGAAGCATAGGGTGATTGAATGCTTGGGCCTTCTTCGATGTCCCGGGATGCCGCAGTGGAGGCAAAATCCGACGACACTGAGAAATCGCTGTCATTCACAAGCTTGCATTTTGCGGGTTGCCAACTCGGTGGCGACACCTCAAAAGTGATGCAATAGTCCATGGCCATATCTTCATAGGCCTGCGCCAGTTGCTGTATGCATAACAGATCCAAATGAATCAGCCACCAGGTTGCGTCGCTACTGACATCTCCTGTCACTTTGCACATTTGTACCGCTGCGAGCAGCGCGTCCATTCCCTTCCAGTGCAAATCCACAGGGCAATCGCACCAAATTTTGAGCTGCCCGGCAAGTGCCGGTGCAATGGCGTTGTCGATATGCTGCAAGGCTTCCCAGTTGATAAAGCTCCGCGCTGCACTTGCTGGACTTCGTGATATGCATTCGGCCAAACTTTGCTTATTCAAAATGGCGGGGCACCGCCAAGTGGTTTCCTGCGCCAATTCGCTAAAGCTCGATTCTGAAGCAGCGCCTTCGGGGCCAGCCGAGCCGGCAGGTTCGGCCAGCGAAAACCATTCCCCTGGCGAGCGACCATATCGATTTGCGTAATCCAGCGCCAGTGCTTCGAAACGGTCTTGTTGACCGGTAACCCGGTACACATCAAACAGCGAGTAGGTCAGGGACTCGGCCGCCTCGGTTTCGAGTGCCGCGTCGGCCAGCATATCTTCCAGCAACTGCTGTGCTTCTTTGAATTCGCCTTCAGCGTGATGCAGCGCGGCATCACGCAAACAGGTCTCCAGTACCGATAAGGCTACCTCTTCCGCCGTCGTAGGCGCGCTTTGTAGTGGCTCCGACCGCTCGGCCTCAGGATCAGGTTCCAGCGTGGCGGCCCCAAGCATGTCGGTAAAATCCAGATCCATGTCGTCAATGAACGACGCAGGCGCTGAAGAGGAATGGTGCTGAAACGTCGAACCTGCAGGCGGGCGCTGCAAGGGAGCAGTTGTCACAGGGGCTGGCATCGTGGTCGTACCCCACCAGTTTTCCAAGTGCGCTTCGGCCCCGTCGATTTTGTCGAGAATGGAGTTGCGTTCCAGAGCGCCCATACCGCTGGTGCGCACCAGCGCGGAAGGGGATGCCAAATCAGTGAATTCAGTGCGCTTGATTCCTCTTCCACCTTGGAGGATGGCGCGCAACTGGTTGAGCTCTTTTGCCCTAATGGCATCGTTGAGCCGTTTGCGCGCAAGTCGCTCTTTGAGTGAAGGCTCTGCCTGCGTTACGGCAACAGACGGGTTTGACCGCCGAGTATCGGAGTCATGCTCTGCATCCGGGTCGCGAAAAAGCTGCGTAAATCTGGATAGCAGTCTTGTCGAGGAGCTCTTCGTCACCATGCCGAAGTTTACCTTGCCGCAGTGCAAATAAAAAAGCCCCGCCTGTTTGCACAGCGGGGCTTTTGGCGTGCGTATGTAACTTATTGCTTGATGGCTTCAACTTGGATAATCAGTTTCACTTCCTTCGGGAAACCCCAATCAATACCGTAGGCCATGCCGAAGGCTGTGCGATCAATGGTGGTTTCAAAGTCGCCACCGCAGACTTCGCGCTTGAGCATGGGGGATACATAGCAGTTGAACTGGTTGGCCTTGAGCGTAACTGGCTGGGTCTTGCCCATCAGGGTCAGATTGCCGGCGATTTGCGTGACCTTGTCACCGCTGAAGGTGAATTTGTCACCAACAAACTTGATGGTGGGGTACTTTGCTGCGTCGAATAGGTCAGCACTTTGCAAGTGCTTGTTGAATGCGTCAAAGCCGGTGTTTATCGAGGTAGTGTCAATGGTCACGTCCACTTTGCCGGTTTTGGCTGCTTTGTCCAGTTGTGCTGTGCCTTCCTTTTTGTCGAAACGCCCACGGTTAGTTGATGTGCCGAAATGGCCGATTTCGAAGGTCACATAGGTGTGCGCCGGGTCGAAGGCGTAGGTGGCGTTTTCGGCATGTGCAACGCTGGCGAACAGTGTTGCTGCGGCCGCGGCGGCCAGAATGGTCTTCTTCATTTAAAAATACTCCAGAGGGTTAAGGTGAAAAGTGATTGGGATGTAAAGGTGTTATTTAGAACTTGCCCATGCCGCTGATGGCGAGCTTGAACTTGACTTGGACGTCGTCTGCCACCATTGAGGTGTCGGCCCACTCGCCTTCGCCAATCTTGTAGGCCAGGCGCTTAAGTGCAAACTGCCCGGTGGCGGTGGTGACTCCGTTTGCCTGGGTCAATGCCACGGGTACGTCGATATCCTTGATGTTGCCTTTGATGGTCAACTTGCCGGTTACCTCGTATTTGCCACCGCCAAGCGCCTTCACACTGGAGGACTGGAAGGTTGCCTGTGGGAACTTGGCCACATTGAACCAGGCAGCTTTGGGTAACTCGGCATCGGATTCCGGCGCACCAAGCGTGGCACTGCCACTGTCCACAGTGAACGCGATTTTTGCAGCATCCGGTTTGGCCGTATCAAAATTGATTTGCGCATCAAACTTTTTGAAGTGACCGTCCAGCGGCACTCCCATTTGTTTGGTGACAAAACTGATTTCGCTTTGTGCAGGAATCAACTTTTGCTGAGCTAAGGCACTGTTGGAAAAGCTCAAGGCTGCCGTTGAGACCGCTAGCAAGGCAATGGAGGACGTGATTTTCATAGTGATTCCAAAAATTTTTTGTTATAGCTTAACCACGCAGAGACATGCGCTGTAGCAAGCCATCACGGTCAATAAATTGATGTTTCAGGGCTGCGCCAATGTGTAGCACCGCCAAACCTGCCAGTGCAAACGCGCTGATTTGATGCCAGGGCTTGATCAGTGCGGCCAACGCCTTGTCCGCACCGATCAGGTCCGGTAGAGGAAATAGGCCAAATAGCACGACCGGAAATCCAGCGGCGGATGAGTAGGCCCAGCCGATTAATGGCACGATAAAGAAAAGGGCGTAGAGCGCAATATGCGTAAGCTTATGCGCTTTGAGCTGCCATCCAGGCATGGCTAATTCGATCTTGGCCGGCAGGGCTGGTGCTGGATGGCTTAAGCGCCAAAGCAGGCGCAGGGCAGATAACAACAGAATACTGATTCCAGCCCACTTGTGCCAGTTGTACAGCTTCAGACGTTGGGGCGAGAAGGGTAGGCCGGTCATATAAATACCGAAGATAAAGATAGCAACTAATGCAGCACCCAACACCCAGTGCAGAATGATTGACAAGGTGTTGTAGCGCTTGCTTGCGTTAAGTTCTGAGTGCATGCAGCAAGTGTAGGCCTCTATCCGTTGCTATTATTTGCGCTGAATTGTTGACTAGATAGTAATTTTTTGAATGGTTGGGAGCCTGGCTATTCGTTTGTCATCACGAGCTTGCCCTTCACCGCCCGCTCTCCCATATGGGCATACGCAGCCTTGAGCTCAGCCATGGGTCGGGCACTGTCGATCACCGGCTTGATCTTGCCGGCACCGTACCAGCTAACCAGTTCCTGCAACATGACAGCATTTGCGCGAGGTTCACGCTGGGCGTACTCGCCCCAGAAAACGCCGACGATGGATGCACCCTTGAGCAATGCCAGGTTTAGCGGCAGTGAGGGAATCGGACCGGCGGCAAAGCCGATAACAAGGTAGCGTCCGCGCCATGCGATGGAGCGAAAGGCTGCCTCAGTCAGGTCACCGCCCACTGGGTCGTAGACCACATCCGGGCCTTTGCCACCAGTCAGAACTTTCAGCGACTCTCGCAGGTTCTCCTGGCCGTAATTGATGGTGGCATCGGCGCCAATTGCGGCACACAGCGCGCATTTCTCTGCGTTGGAAGCTGCTGCAATTACCTTGGCCCCCAGTGCCTTGCCGATCTGAATAGCCGCCGTCCCTACGCCGCCTGCGGCGCCCAGCACAAGCAAGGTTTCTCCGGACTTGAGTTGGGCCCGATCCACCAGCGCATGGTGCGAGGTTGCGTAGGTCATGATGAAGGCCGCCGCATCGATAAAAGGGAACGCTTCGGGCAATGGCAGGCATATCGCAGCAGGCGCCAGAGTGTGCGTGGCAAACCCACCAGTACCGCTTAGGCAAGCTACATGCTGACCCAGTTTCAGGTGGCTTACGCCTTCGCCCAGAGCGCGCACCACACCGGCGTATTCCGAGCCGGGAATGAACGGCAGGGGCGGCTTCATCTGGTACTTGTTTTGTACGATGAGAATGTCCGGAAAGTTCAGGCTGGCGGCTTTGATCTCAACCAGGACTTCGCCCTTTGTTGGCGTGGGCGTAGGGAGTTCTGACCAAACCAGTTCTTCAAAGCCTGTCGGATTGTTACAAAGCCATGCGTGCATCTATGTCTCCTGGAAAATGTTCGCCATGATAGGACGCTAGGGTCAATCCGAACGGCGTCACTGAGGCGGCCCTGCTGTTTCAAGGTATTGCCCCACACCTACAATCGAAGTTAACTACTGTCCAACATGAAAATACTAATTTGCAACGACGATGGTTTCCAGGCGCCAGGGATCGTGGCCTTATATGACGCGCTGAAAGACTTCGCGCAGGTAGAGGTAATCGCGCCTGAAATCAACAACAGCGCCAAGTCCAATGCCTTGACCCTCCACTCTCCCTTGTATGTGCACCGGGCAGCCAATGGATTTCGTTATGTGAACGGTACACCGGCTGACTGTGTACATATCGCGTTGACCGGTTTGCTGGACTACCGGCCTGATCTGGTGGTGTCGGGCATCAACAACGGCGCCAATATGGGTGACGACACCATTTATTCGGGTACCGTAGGTGCCGCGATGGAGGGGTATTTGTTTGGTATCCCGGCTATTGCCTTTTCACAGGTACACCGCAATTGGCTGCACCTGGAAAGCGCAGCGCGAAAGGCACGCGAACTGGTGCTGGCGATGCAGCACAACCAGTTGATTACCACCAAGCCCTGGCTACTGAATGTGAATATCCCCAACCTTCCGTATGCGGAAATTGGTGGCACCAAGCTATGCCGCCTGGGCCGACGTCACGCGGCGGAGCCCGTTATCAAGCAGCTCAATCCGCGCGGCGAGACCATGTACTGGATCGGCGCCGCTGGCGTGGCGATGGACGATGCAGAGGGCACTGATTTCCACGCCACGGCTACCGGCCACATGGCGGTAACGCCACTGCAGGTGGATCTGACTGACCATGCCAACCTGGGCTACTGGGCGCAAACGGCTACGCGCCTAAGCGGTAGTCTGTTACCTGGGACGCAATGAAGCAAAGACCCTCCTTTCCTGCACGTCTGGGCCCGAAGGCTGAAGCCCCTAAGCTGGGGGCGGCAAGAGCGGCACCAGCGACGGGTGCGGCGGGTATGCCCCGTCCACAAGGCTTTGGCATGGATTCCGCAGCGCACCGGCAGCGTTTGGTGCAGTTGCTGCAAAAGCAAGGTGTACGGGACAGTGCGGTGTTAACCGCTATGGGCAGCGTTGAGCGGCATCGTTTTGTTGACAGTGCACTGGTAAATCAAGCCTACGAGGACACCAGTCTGCCGATTGGCCTGGGGCAGACTATCTCGAAGCCCGGGGTGGTGTCGCGCATGATTGAGCTTTTGCTCAACGGCAGGACTGGCAAACTAGGTCGGGTCCTTGAAATCGGGACCGGTTGCGGCTACCAAGCCGCAGTGCTCAGCCTGTTGGCGGAAGAGGTTTACAGCATAGAACGCCTGCGCGGCCTACATGACAAGGCGCGTGAGAACCTGCGCCATTTTCGATTGCCCAATGTGCACCTCTTATTTGGGGATGGTATGGTGGGCTTTCCCCACGGCGCGCCTTACGCGGCCATCATTGCCGCAGCAGGCGGCGAAGCAGTGCCGCAGGCTTGGGTGGACCAGTTAGCGGTTGGGGGGCGCTTGGTCGCGCCAGTAGTCAGAGACGGCTCGCAAGGCGGTGCGCAAGCACTGCTGGTGCTGGATAAGACGTCAGCAGGAGTGCGGCAGACGCTGCTTGAGGCCGTGCATTTTGTCCCCCTAAAATCAGGTATCGCTTAGAACAACTAGAAAGAAAGTATTTATGTCCCGTGTCTTGTATCGAGCTGGTAGTTTGATGGCCTGTGTCGTTGCATTAGCCCTGGTTGGTTGCGGCTCCAGCCCAATGAATCGTGCTCCTGTAGAAGACCGCGGCACAGCCCCTGTACCGGCAACTGCTGTTGTGGCTACTGTCAAACCACCCCCCGGCTTTGAGAATGCGGGCAAGCCTGGTTTTTATACCGTCAAGCCTGGCGATACTTTGATTCGCATTGGCTTGGAAAGCGGTCAAAGCCACAAAGATATTTCGCGTTGGAACGCGTTGGAAAACCCCAACAAGATTGAAGTTGGACAAGTATTACGCATCGTGCCTCCGATTGCTGAAGTGGGCGCGGTGGCCAAGCCGGTTAGCAGCGGAACGGTTACCACCACACCCATTGCTACGACGCAAGTTCCAGCCCCATCACCAGCCAAACCCGCTTCTGCGGCTGTCGCTGTAGCATCGGCGCCCGTGAAGGTCGCGACAGCACCGGCCGCAGGTTCTGCTGGCGCAGATGACGATATCGCCTGGATTTGGCCTGGCAAGGGTTCTGTGATCGCCGAGTTTGATGAAAGCAAAAATAAGGGCGTAGATATTTCAGGCAATGCGGGTGATTCGGTTTTAGCGGCGGCGGACGGAAAAGTGGTGTACGCCGGCGCAGGCTTGCGCGGCTACGGAAACTTGATCATTCTTAAACACAACAACACTTACCTCACGGCTTATGCGCACAACCAAAGCCTGCAGGTCAAGGAAGACCAATCGGTGAAAAAGGGTCAGAAGATCGCTGAAATGGGTAGCACCGATGCGGATCACGTCAAGTTGCACTTCGAGGTGCGCCGCCAAGGTAAACCGGTCGACCCGCTCAAGTACTTGCCCGCAAGATAAGGTAAATGCAGTGAAAAAGGTCATTCAGGAGAGTTCTGCCCACTTGAATGCGCCTGAGTTTAATGCCTCCTCGCCCGAGGCGGAACTGCTTCAGGACGTACTGGAACTGCACGCGGGAGACGAGTCTGCCGATGCACTTTCGGTTTATCTGCGCGGTGTTCGCAAGCGCCAATTGTTCACAGCAGAAGAAGAGTTTGAGTGCGCCACGCGAGCCCGCGCAGGAGACTTCAGGGCACGCCAAAGCATGATTGAACACAATCTGCGGTTGGTTATCAGCATTGCCAAGGTCTATTCGGGGCGCGGTGTTCCCTTGTCGGATTTGATAGACGAGGGAAATTTGGGCCTGATGCATGCCATCGAGAAGTTCGATCCTTCGTTGGGTTTTCGCTTTTCAACCTATGCGACCTGGTGGATCCGGCAGTCTGTCGACCGTGCCTTGCTTTATCAGGGACGGGCTGTGCGGTTACCCGTAAATATCGTTCGCGAAGTGCAGCATGTCCTGCATGCAAAGCGTCTGCTGGAGAACGATGCGGCTTTGACGGCGATTCGCCCTGAAGGTTTGCGCGCTGAGGATATCGGGGCATTGCTCGGTTTGGAAGCCTCTCAAGTGCGCGATTTGTTGGCCATGGCTGAGGCACCGCGTTCACTAGATGCCAGCCTTGAGCAGCAGGGCGACGACCAGAGTATGGGCGACTTGTTGGTAGATGAGTTGAGCATCAGCCCTGAGAATCAAACGCAAGCCCATGAGGTTGACGCCTTGCTAGGCTCCTGGGTGGGTAGCTTGTCGGCACGCGAGCGCGAAATCATTCAGTCCCGATTTGGGTTGCACGATACTGAAGCACAAACCCTGGAAGTAATCAGCGCGCGTCTTGGCATGACCAAAGAGCGAGTACGCCAAGTGCAAAACGAAGCGCTTTCCAAACTCAAGCGCCATTTTGCCCGCCAAGGCATTACCCGCGACGCGCTGCTCTAAACGCTGCGTCAAGCCTGAGACAATCAGGGTATGGCCGAACACACACCAACAATTACTACAGAAAAGCCGCTTCCCGAAGGGTGGCTGCTAGTCAAATCACTGGATCTCGAAGCGCAGGGCGTGGCCCACAAGCCGGATGGCAAGGTCGTATTCATCGAGGGTGCTTTACCGTTTGAAACGGTCAGTGCGCGCATTCACCGCACTAAGAGTAGTTTTGAAAAAGGCTCTTTGAGCGAAATTCATCAGGAATCGTCCCAGCGGGTGCGCCCGGTCTGTCCGCATTTTGGTTTGCATGAAGGGGCATGTGGAGGTTGCAAGATGCAACACCTGCACGTCGGAGCGCAAGTCGCAGTCAAGCAGCGGGTCATGGAGGACAACTTTTGGCACATTGGCAAGGTAAAACCCGACAACGTGATGCGTCCTATCGAAGGCCCGGCTTGGGGCTATCGCTACCGGGCACGTATCTCGGTGCGCTTTGTGCGAAAGAAAGGTGTGGTGTTGGTCGGCTTTCACGAGCGCAAGAGTCACTTTGTGGCTGATATGAAGGAGTGCCATGTGATGCCGCCGGTGATTAGCGACATGCTGTTGCCGTTGCGGGCGCTGATTACAACGATGGATGCGGTTCAAACCTTGCCGCAAATTGAGTTGGCTATCGGCGATGTTGCTGCCCCAAATGGCCCGCCCCAGGTTATCGCGATGGTGCTACGACACATGGAGGCCTTGAGTGAAGGGGACCTGCAAAAGCTGCGCGCCTTTGCCGCGCAGCACGTTGGTCTGCAGTGGTGGTTGCAATCCAAGGGGCCCGAGACTATTGCGCGTCTGGATGAACTGCCTGGGCATGAAACCGGACAGTTGGCATACCAGTTGCAGGAATTTGGCATCACGATGCCCTTTAAGCCGACCGATTTCACTCAGGTGAATCCCTTTATCAACCGCGTTTTGGTGGCCCGTGCGTTGGGTTTGCTCGCGGTTGAAAAGGATGAGCGTGTGATTGACTGGTTTTGCGGACTTGGCAATTTCACTCTGGCGCTGGCACGCCAAGCGCGTGAGGTTTTAGGGGTCGAGGGCGCGGAGTCGCTCGTGGCCCGTTCGCGGGAGAACTACACCTTCAATGCAACTGAATTGGGGGTACAAAGGCCTCTGGCGCCTACGCGGTTTGTGGCCCGAAATTTGTTCGATATGACGCCCGAAATGTTGCGTGCTGATGGGGTGGCAGATAAGTGGCTGATTGACCCGCCGCGTGAAGGAGCATTTGCGCTGGTGCAGGCTTTGGCCGCATTGAATCAGGCCTGCGCGACCGATGTAGACCAACTCGAGGCCGGACAAAAATGGTCACCGCCCCGTCGAATTGTGTACGTCAGTTGCAATCCTGCCACGCTGGCGCGTGATGCGGGTGTGCTGGTAGCCGAAGCGGGCTACCGCTGTGCGTCTGCCGGGGTGGTCAATATGTTCCCGCATACCGCTCACGTCGAAAGCATCGCGGTGTTTGAATATGCAGGTGTCTAGTCTGAACTGAAGGCACAGCAGTCGCTCGCTGGTCTGCTTGGTGTGAATATGGCCGGGTCAGTGGCGCCAGAGAAGAAGTGCGACGCTAGTGCGTCGCTGGTTCCACTTTGTCTCCAGTCTTGGGTTTTCCCTTGGTTTTGGCATCGGCCGTGTCCTTCTTCCCTTTTCCGGGTTCTGACACCACCTGTTCGTCAGCGGCCACTGGGCCTGGGGTCTCGGCTTTAGTGACCTTTGACTCCACACCTTCGATTTTGTTTTCCCGCATGTACTGGTCCATTTCCTTCCAACCGCTGAATATGGCGGATTTGGAGGCCTTGTCATTCAAGATGTAGCAGTCTTCAATGCTACGCAGGCCATGCCGGCAGGCGCTGCCGATGGCCTTGGCGTCAGCCTCTTTTTGAATGGCCTTCGGGTCGGCCATTAATTGGTCGATCAGGTCACATCCACCCAAAAGCAGGGTCATGGACAAGATGAGGTTGCGTGCAATCATGGAGAAAACCGTTTGGACATAACCCAGTATCGGCCTGAATTGCCTTGGA
Organism: uncultured beta proteobacterium; assembly: GCA_903876045.1. Classification (GTDB taxonomy): domain Bacteria; phylum Pseudomonadota; class Gammaproteobacteria; order Burkholderiales; family Burkholderiaceae_C; genus Allorhodoferax. The sequence goes on from CAIQYP010000063.1 coordinate 13,102, forward strand.
TTGAGATAAATAAGAATTTCTTAAGCAGCAAAAAGGGCCCTTTACGGGCCCTTTTCTTGTTGGGCTGTAGGGCCCTTAGTCGCGCTCACCGCCAAATATACCCAGCAAAGCCAGCAGGCTCTGGAACACATTGATGATGTCAAGATAAAGCGCCAGCGTAGCTGAAATGTAGTTGGTCTCTCCGCCATCAATGATGCGCTTGATGTCGTACAACATGTAGGCGCTGAAGATGCCGATAGCAGCCACAGACATTGCTAGCATGCCAGCACTGGAGCCCACAAATACATTGATCAGGCTACCAATCATCAGCACCATCACACCCACGAACAGCCACTTACCCATACCGGATAGGTCGCGTTTGATGACTGTTGCCAAACTGGCCATGACAACCAAGACACCCGCTGTACCGGCAAACGCCGTCATGATCAGTTCAGGGCCGTTACGAAAACCTAGCGTGTGTGCGATCAGGCTTGACAGCATCAGGCCCATGA
>CAIQYP010000064.1 GCA_903876045.1 uncultured beta proteobacterium
TGAGAATTTTTCGATTTGGCTGAGATGGTTTTCTCGACAGCGGTCATTGCCCGCACGGGTACCCGGGTCCGGTCATGGAAGTTGAGCGGTCACTCGATCCGATCACCTGTGTGATGGGTGTGGGCTGTAACCGGTAGTCCACGACAGGCTGCTTACCGACATTTCATTTCATCGCATTTCCTGAGATTTGGTCGTGTGAGAAAATTTGACAATGAAGTTCATTGTCTCTTTTGCATTCACCCTTCTTAGCTTGAGCGGCTTTGCTGCTGAACTAACTGTTGGCAGTCCTGCTCCTGAAATGCAGGCAACGCTGCTTGACTCTACCGATTCATTCCAGCTTTCGCAGAAGCGCGGAAAAACAGTGATTGTCAATTTTTGGGCCACGTGGTGCGCGCCGTGCCGGGCGGAAATGCCCGCGATTCAAACCTACTATGACAAGCACAAATCCGAAGGTTTAGAAATTTTGGCAATCAGCATGGACGAGCCGCGTGAGTTACCGGAAGTCAAAAAGATTGCCCAGCAGTTCAGTTTTCATGTGGCACTGAAATCCCAGGCCAACATCAAGGGATTTGGCCGCATCTGGAGAATGCCGACGACCTTTGTCATCGACAAAGACGGTGTACTCAGGAAGAACGGCCATGTGGGAGATGCAGAAATCACCCTGACCGAACTTGAGTCCCTGGTTACACCGCTGCTGATGAAGCCCTGACCTAAAACGAGACGCGTGCCCCAATCGAGAAAATGGAGGTTGGTGCCAGCTGGATTCCATTCATATTCTGATAAATCGGAATCTGCACATTGGAATAGACCGAGAACGTGGGGGTGACCAGAACTGTGACCCCTGGCGTGAAGTACACCAGCGTTCCTCCCGTGGCATAAGTATCAGCAGCGACTCCAGAATCTGCATTCACTTGACGAGCGTTGATTTGCATAGTCGGTGTATATGACTCGAATCCGTGATAGCGCAAGCCGCCTGTGAGATTCACGCTGTCGCCAGGTTTGTAGTCACCCGCAGCCATGGTCGAACTATTCAATGCAAACTGGAACTGGGCCTGCAAGAAGTAGTCCCAGTTTTGATTCAGATTGTCAAAGTAATAGGCTCCAACAATGACATCGGTCGTTCCCGTTCCCAATTGGAGGCCCGGATCGACGTCAATGCCCTGGCCATCATTGGATTGCTGTTTTGTTGCGCCAGTTGGCAACTTGAGCCCAAACTGCAAACCAAAATTTTTGTTTTCTGACAAGCCGTAATACCGTCCAATGACTTTCACGTCACCGATTCCGGATGTATTCGAGTCGTAGTTGCCACCACCACCCAACGGGTCTGGACTTGATCCATCGGAGCCTATTCCTAGTGTGCTGTGTGAACGGTCGATGTAGGGTAAAACAACACTGACGCCCCAAGAGTTTCCGTTGTTGTAGTCCAGCGTAGCGGTCAGATAGCGGTTGTTGGTAAATTTCTCGACTTCAGCTGGATCGCCAGTGGCTGCATTGGTAGTGCCAGCTGCGGCGACTGCTGAGATGGTGCCAGTGCCAGAACGCAACTGGTTTTGGTCAAGCGTGTCATAGCGCACATCCAGACTCCAGCCCGCTTCGGTTGAAAGACCCTGCGTACCGAAATCCGAGTTGAGCGTGCAGCCACAGCTTGCACAAGCGAAGGCTGCACCCGCTGGCAGTATTGCTGCCATGGCCAATGCCAATTTTGTGTATTTATTCATGAAATTCCTCAAGGTGATGGGCTTGGCTAATCACAAAATTACGAACTAAAGGCCGCGTTTGGGCCTTAGATTAATTGACTCTCTTCTCGGAAAATGCACTCACGGAATACCGTCAAATGCCAGCTCCGAAAAATGGAAAGATCTCAACTCGTAATTGAGGGAGGTGCGCGACTGTGTGGCGTCGCCCATGACACTCGAAGTTCGTCCAAAAGCCCTGCCGAGTGAAGCTTGATCGATACCGCTTGTGAAACTGCGAATTTGAATTCTGCAAGAGGTAAGCCTGTTAAGTTGTCCAAACCAGGTAAGCAATAGTCACAGGGGTCAGAATGACTGTGCATCCGACCATTGGACTGCAGATCGATCTTCTGATTACCGGGTTTGCCACTGGCGGTGCAAATGGATTCCATTGCAGCATCTGCAACGACCATTGGCGGCAAGGCCAGCCTAAAAAAGGCGGCCAGCACAAGAACGACGGCCAGGGCCAACCCAAAACGGGTGCGAACGACCGCGCGCCAGTTCATGATCTCATTCAACCGTTTGGTCAACCGAGGACGGCCTTGCATTCCTTGATGCAAGCAACGCATGATTCAGCACAGGCTTTGCACTGTGCATGTTGCTCATGCTTGCGGCATTCCTTTTCACAGCTTTGACAAGCTTCCAACGTGATTTTGGCCAACGCTGGAACTAAAGAAGATTGTTGGGCAGCGAGGCTTTCAAGCGCTTGGCAAAGAGCAATCGTCTGGCTGACGGACTGTGCACAATCAGCCATTGCCTTATCGCCGTCGCGTAGCAGCACCAGACAATGAGCGATGCATGCTTGGCCTTTGGCTACACAGTCAGAAGTTGCTGCCAGCAACCCTGCCATGGGCGAACCATGCATATGGCTGTGGTCGTGTGCGACCTCCTGCGCTGTGGCCGAAATTCCAGCCGCGGCGAGAAGTACGCCTGCTGCACCGATAAAGCTTTCACGTCTGTTCATAGCGTCTCCTTAATATTGGGAAGCTCCAATTGGAACTCCAAAATAGTTTAACGGACGAACAATTGAATTCGCTAAGTTTTGAATACAAATTGCCGCTGATGCTGTCGGGCTACCAGGCGCAGCTATATGGTTGAACTCATATGGGTGCACCCGGTTTTAAAAAAAAACGGTAGCAATGCTATGAATATATTTGCATAAGTCAGCCGTCTCATTTTGAGAAAGTCAGCGTGGATATTTTTTGAATCTAGGGTTTCACCTAACCTGTTTCGCAAGCCTTTGAAAAACAATCGCGATTGATTCCTGTTCATCAAAATCGATGGAGACACATTCAATGCAGATATCGCTCAAGATCAATGGCAAAGAAACGTCACTCGACGTTGCGCCAAACACGTTGCTGGTTCAGCTCATACGCGACCAACTCAAACTAACCGGCACGCACGTCGGATGTGACACCGCGCAGTGCGGCGCTTGCACCGTCTTGAAGGATGGACATGCGGTCAAGTCGTGCAATATTCTGGCCGCGCAAGCGCAAGGATCAGAGGTCACCACCATCGAAGGACTGGCTCAGGCGGATGGCACCCTGCATCCCATGCAGGCTGCGTTTAAAGAGTGCCATGGTTTGCAGTGTGGTTTCTGCACACCGGGCATGGTGTTGAGTTCGGTGGACCTTTGCAATAAACATCCAAAGGCCAGCGCCACCGAGATTCGCGAATTGCTTGAAGGCAATTTCTGCCGCTGCACCGGTTATCAAAACATCGTGAAGTCCGTGCAGCAAGGCCAAGCTGCAATGGCTTCAGGCAACTAAGGGGAACAGACATGGGTGCATCCGACTTTTCCAAACTCCCTCACATCGGCGAGTCCGTTCGACGCAAGGAAGACTACCGCTTCCTCACAGGATCGGGCCAGTACACCGACGACATCACCATGCAGGCGCAAAGCTACGCCGTGTTTGTCCGCAGCCCCTACGCACATGCAGTCATAAAAAGTATTGACACCAGTGCAGCTGCAGCGATGCCCGGGGTTATCAAGATCTTTGTGGGTACCGACCTCGAAGGCAAGATGGGCGGTCTGCCCTGTGGTTGGCTTATCAAAAATCCAGATGGTTCACCCATGAAAGAGCCGCCCCATCCGGTGCTTGCCTTGGGCAAAGCCCGCCATGTGGGAGACCAGGTGGCCATGGTGATTGCCGAGACACAGGAGCAGGCACGCAATGCGGCCGAGGCAGTGAGCGTGGACTACGACGTGCTGGATGCAGTGGTCGATGTGCGCGACGCCGCAAAAGGCGTAGCGTTGCACGATGTGGCCCCTGACAACCATTGCTACAAGTGGACGCTGGGCGACAAAAGCCAGGTGGATGCCGCGTTTGCCAACGCAGCGCACGTGACCAAACTCGATTTGGTGAACAACCGCCTGGTGCCCAACGCCATGGAACCACGTTGCGCCATCGGCAACTACAGCCGGGCGACCGAGGAATATGTGCTCTATGTGGCCAACCAAAATCCGCATGTAGAGCGCTTACTGATGACCGCGTTTGTGTTGGGCCTACCCGAGCACAAGGTGCGTGTAATTGCGCCAGACGTGGGTGGTGGCTTTGGTTCCAAAATATATTTGTACGCGGAAGACGTGGCGCTCACCTGGGCCTCCAAACAAGTCAACCGCAGCATCAAGTGGACCTGTGATCGCTCCGAGGCATTCCTTACGGATGCCCATGGACGTGATCACGTCAGCCATGCTGAAATGGCGATGGATAAAGACGGCAAGTTCCTGGCCATGCGCGTGCACACTGATGCGAATCTGGGCGCCTATCTGTCAACCTTCTCCACTGCAATCCCCACTATTTTGTATGCCACGCTGTTGGCCGGTCAGTACACCTGCCCGCAGATATATGTGGAAGTTGATGCGTGGTTTACCA
>CAIQYP010000065.1 GCA_903876045.1 uncultured beta proteobacterium
AAAGACGATGACCTAGTTCGATAGCAACGTCAACCGGTACACCACAATATATTACAGTTTCATCATGCAGCTCTAGCATGGCTTATGCAACCTTGCCTCCAACTCTAAGAATCTTGGCGAATAGCTCAGTTTGACCAGTAATCTTAAATTCGACTGGAATAATTGTTTCCGGCGAAATTACAGCAATGGGTTCGACGGACTCAAAAGTTTTGAATTCAGTCTTAGCTTGATGCCGTTTTGTGAAATTAGATATGGTATGCAGAGACTTAATTGTTTGAGGGGTGAGGTCGTCAAACCTATTCTCAGCAACAGCTGTCGTTGCAGCGGTAAAGATTGGGATTACCAAACTGGCAAGAGTAGTTTTAAATTTTAAACCAACACTCTTATCTGCAATCTCATAAAGGCCAACAATCAGTTCATCCCTCTTTACGTCAGGCGCATGTTTTAAAGTTTCTGCAGTAACAAGATCCTCAATTGCCTCCATTAACTCCGCTAACTCGTGAGATCGAACCAATCCTGGCTTCATTCCCTCGCCGGTGAGTCGTATTTCAAATGTATCTTTCATGTGCCTCTTCTTTTTATCCTACTGACGCCTAACATGATGTATAGACAAAAAACTACTCTAAAACTTGGGTGCTGCTCGATTTGGAAATGACAAAGTCATAAAGTGGCTTGCAGCCTCGGTTACTGCGATTTGTCATGAAATACAAACAGGTATAAAAATGCCGACAAAGCCAGCACACTGACTTGGAACGCTATTTAAGCGCCTGAGTGCTATCTCCTCAATATGAGCGTGCTGGTCGAGTGACCGCAAACGCGGCATCGCAAAAATTGTATTGATTTGAATGGCGGCCATAGATAAATGCCTTCTCCAACCGACGGGCGCATTGGATTCATACAAAAGCTGTTTGGGCTCCGTATCTGTTAGGTCACCCACAGTAATGATCGTCTTCTCCATCGGCACCTCAAATTCCACAAAAACAGATTGACTGATTGCGGCCCGCATTGGGGCAGCGCACAGCGGCGAATGATTTATGGAGTAGTGCCCGGCAAGACAACTCTGGCGCATAGCGCGTCTTGCGCAGGAAAAGCTCGCTCAATAGTGAATAAAACTACAGAACATGCTTTAGACGAGTGTAATCAGATATTTAAGGGTGAGGGCAATTTCACAAATCATTTCTCACCATGCAACTTCGCACGTCGGGCAGAAGCATCCCCGCCACCCCGCCCTCGCGCCAGCCGATCTCTTGATGACCGGAGAAGTTCATGGTGGAGGGGGCGGCGGGCCAATGCGCGCCTTGGTCGAAGCTACCCACCTATAATCGCGCCGACAGGTCACCCGCTCGCAGGATGGCTTGTTGCCTCTCTGCAGCTGCCCGGCCGGATGTCATCCGCGTCAGTCCAGACTAGCCACACGAATATACGCATCACGGGGTCACTCTGACCCCCCAATCCCGTTTTGTTTTCTGTTGCTTCGCGCCTCTGCGATGCAACGCAATGCATGGAGTTTGTATATGTCTGGCCTGTTCAGCGCCCCACGCGCACTCACCGTTAAAAGCCCCGCCATTCCCGTGCTGGCAGGTCAACCCGCGCTGATTCCCTTGAGGCTTGAAGGCACCGAGGGCATCAACAGCCTGTTTGAGTACAAGCTGACCCTGCAAACGCCGGACGCCCTCAACTTCATGGGCGGCACCGGCAGCAACTTCGATCTGGATTCCTTCGTCGGCCTGGAGCTGACCTGCTACGTGGAACTGGAAGGCCAGGGTTCCTTCGCAGTCGGCCTGCCAGGTGGCGGTGGTGCGGCTAACCAAGGCGCGGGCGTGCGCGAGATCTCCGGGTTGATCACCGCTGCGCGCTTTATCGGCGAAGAGTCCCGCCACGCTTTGTATGAAGTCACCCTGCGCCCGTGGCTGCACATTGCCACCTTGAGCACAGACTGCAAAGTGTTTCAGGACATGACGCCGGTTGAAGTGATTGAACTCGTCCTGTCTGACTACGCTTTTGCTGCTGACAAACGCCTGATCGAAACCTACCCCAAGCGCGACTACCAGGTGCAGTACAACGAGTCCGACTTTGAGTTCGTCACCCGCCTGATGCAAGAGTGGGGCATTAACTACCACTTCGAACATTCCGGCGGCGTGCACCGCCTGATCTGGAGCGACCACAACGGCGCCTTTCAGATGACGCAGCAGGATAAAGACAAGGGCGTTAGCGCTTACCACTCCATCCCCTTCTACCCGCTGGGCCACAAGATTGACCGCGAATACATCCACGGTTTCAGCCCCACCGACAGCCTCACCAGCGGCAGCTATGCCACGCGCGAATACGACTACACCCGCCCGCGCGCTACCTTGGGCGCCGACGCTTCTGCCCCGCGCAAGACCGGCCATGCGGACCAAGATGTGTACCTGTGGCGCGGCGACAAAGCAGGCTTGGGTGGCAGCGACTACAGCCAGCCCAACCGAGGTGCGGACAAGGCCGCTAACCAGACCGAGGGCCAAGGCAAGCACCTGGCACGCCTGCGCATGCAGAACCTGCGCCAACCCGGCCTGCGCGCAGCGGGCGTGGGCCATGTGCGCGGCATCGTGCCCGGCTGCACGTTTAGCCTGACCGAGCACCCGCGCACCAAGACCAATGCCGAATACATCGTGCTGGACACCCGCTTTGTGATCGAGAACGTCAACGAAGAAACGCAGCGCAACACGACTGCGCTCTCAGATGCGCAGCGGCTTGCAGGCCAGTGGCGCGTGCTGGTGAACTTTGAAGTTCAGCCCACCACCGAGGCCCTGCGCCCAGTGGCCACGCAGCGCAAACCCAAGACCGGTGGACCCGAAACCGCGCTGGTGGTTGGCCCCAGTGCAGACACGGCCGAGAGCAACATTTACACCGACAACCTGGGCCGCATCAAGCTGCAGTTCCCCTGGGACCGTTACGGCCAGAAGAACCAGAACAGTTCCTGCTGGGTGCGCGTGTCGGGCGAGTTTGCCGGCAACCAACTGGGCTCCATGCATATCCCGCGCATCGGGCAGGAAGTGGTGGTCAGCTTTCTGGGCGGCGACCCGGACATGCCCATGGTCACCGGGCGCGGCTTCAATGCTGTCAACATGCCGCCCTGGAGCCTGCCCGAGCAGCAGGCCTTGTCGGGCTTTCGTTCAAGAGAGCTGATACCCGGCGGCGGCAACAGCGCAGCGGGCCGCAGCAACCATTTAATTCTGGACGACACCGAACAGAAGATTCAGGTGCAGTTCAAGAGCGACCACCAGCACAGCCAGCTTAGCTTGGGCCACATCACAAGAATCGAAGACAACGCAGGTCGCAAAGACCCGCGCGGCGAAGGCTTCGAGTTGCGCACAGACGGCCACGGTGTGCTTCGCGCCAAGGATGGCCTGCTGATCAGCACCGAGGCGCGCAACAACGCACAGGCCCACGCCAAAGACATGGGCGAAACCATCAACCGACTGAGCCAAGCGCAAGACCAGCACGACGCATTGGGCGATCTGGCCAAGCAGCATCAGGCGCAAGAGGCCAGCGACCAAGGCACTGTTGCCAAGGCACTCAAAGAGCAGAACGCAGCCATTCAAGGCGGCAATGCAGAAGAAGGCAAATTCCCCGAACTGGCCGAGCCGCACATCGTCATCGCCAGCCCGGCCGGCATCGAGTCCACCACACCCGGCAGCACGCATCAACACAGCGGCCAACACCACGCCATCACCACCGGCGGCCACACCAGCATCAGCACAGCCAAGAGTTTCCTGGTCAGCGCCAAAGAAGCCGTGCGCATGTTTGCCTACAAAGACGGCATCAAGCTGGTATCGGCCAAAGACAACATCGAAATCCAGGCGCTAAAAACCAGCGTGAACCTGCTGGCCAAGATAGACATCACCATGACGGCCAACAAGATCACCCTGACCGCCAAGGAGAGCGTGACGATCAATGGGGGCGGCAGCTACACGGTGTGGAACGCGGGGGCGATCAAGTCCGGCACCACCGGGCCGCATGTGGCGCATGCGGGGGATCATGGGTATCCGGGGGCGAAGAGTGTGCCCATCACCATGCCCACTTTTCCAACCGACATTTGCATTGAGTGCCTGATGAAGCGCGCAGCGCAGCGATCTGCTCTGGTCAAGTCTGGAAGCTAAATATGACCTCAATGTCCCTATTCGACCAGATACAGGTCTTGCAAACCCAACACGCTGGGCTCAACTTCTTCGCCATTGCCGACGCAGCCCAGGATGAGAAACTGCTAGACCATTTCACCCAGAATGGCGCCAAGACACAAAGCAAATGCTTGCTTGCCGACCTTGGGCCGGACGCCGACAAAGTGTCTCCGCACTTAGTACAAATACCCGGTCCTCAGCAGGCAGCCGAGCTATGGAACAACGCTAGGCAATATGCCGCCCGACTGCCGCCGGCGCTAACCATACTTGCTTCCAAGGTTTCGTTTGCAACGTTGTACAAGCACCTGGGGTACTTCACCCGCGTACGCTTGCCGGATAAATCTGAAATGCTGCTGGCCTATTGGGACCCGGCCATTCTTGGGACTCTGCTGGGGAACGACAAGGATGAAACTTTGTATGTGGCCGGGCCTGTTCTGGCACCTCAGCAAATGCAGGCGTTTCTGGCACCCGTTGTCGCATGGTGGTACTGGGATCGGGCTGGTCAGATGCAGCACATCGACGGCGCGAGCGCTGATTTAAAAGTGGACTTTACGGAACCAATGCTCCTGGATAAGCAGCAGGTTGATATGTTGATTGAAGCCAGCGTACCCGACCATGTTCTCGCATACCTGAACGATACCCAGCCAGCGTTGTTGGAGCGGATTCCACTAAAGGAGCAATATCCCAAAGTGCGCCAATTGTTGGTGCAAGCAAATGCTCTGCACCTGGACGCCATGCAGGACCAAGTTCGATTTGTGGGGGCGAGCCTTATTTACGGCAAACAAATGAAGGAAGATGAAACCATTCAGAAGCTGCTGGAAAAAGTGCAGCAACGCAAACTGAAATTAGAAGCCGCCCTACAGCAGTTCCCGGCGCTGCAAAAAGGCAAGCCATGAAAAGCCGCCGTCAATTTATTCAACCCATCGCCGCAGTGGCACTGCTCTCGCCGTTACTGGGGTGTGCAGCGGGAAGTTCTATGGAGAGAAAAATGATTGGATTCCACTTTGTTACGCGTAACTACACAGATCGAGATATTTTCGAGTTACAACTCAATGGACATGGCTGGAGTGGGGCTCCACCTTACGGTGGTGGCAACGGCGTCATGATGGGGTCTCAATTTGAGCTAGGTGGTCCTCAAATACTGAAGTG
>CAIQYP010000066.1 GCA_903876045.1 uncultured beta proteobacterium
AGAGCGACGTCGCCTGTCGAAGTCATCGTGTTGGTCACGCCATCGTCATGCTCGAAGCCGTGTAGCCCAAACTCGATGCCGTTCCGGGCGACAACGCAATCGATGCCACGAAGGACTCTGGCCACCGCCCTGTTTGCTGGCGCTCAGCACAAATCCAATGATTGGTCAAATCGAAATCGCAATTTTCATTTCACATTATGCAATTTTCTAAAAGGTGCAAACGTGCGCGAACCGCCACACCGAAAGCCAGATATTTCAGAAAATTCGCTGATCGATCCGCAAAGGGCAGATCGGAACATCAGCCAAACATCAGGAGTATTTAGATGCCTACAAAAATTCATGCCATGCCGGAACACAAAAGTGTGACCGACAAACTGGAAGCTTGGGTCACAATTGGCGGGCACAGCGCGCAAATGCTTGAACTCGACGATGGCGAGCACTTCGTAGCAAATTACCGCTATCCGACGAACCCAAACTGGCAAAACTCATTCAGCAATGTGATCCATGAGATTACAGCCGAGGAATGGAACAAGATTGTCAAACGCTTTATGCGTGAAACATCCGAGTACACCATTGATGATGCCCGCAGCGCTCTAAGTTTGATCGCGATTTTTGAGGATTTGGGAATGGCAGAAAGGCAGTCCAGCACTTGGTGATGACTTGATGGTGGCCGTCGCGTCAGCATGTGACCGTATGCCAACCGCTTCCTGCTCAAGGGCTCCACACGTTAAATGGCTGTTGTTGGTCGTAGCGGCATCGCAACTGACGCCTCCGATTCTCAAGAATGCCAGACGCCATCAAGCCGGACGAAAAGTGATACGGATGGTCCCTTGCCGTGCCGGGGCCTTCAGGCGTATGGCCAGGCGGGTAAAGGATAGACCCTCTTCTTCCACTCTTTCGTTCTCCACGCTGTACGCCGAAGTTGAAAATATCCTGGCCAGAAGGTGTTCCGATTTTTGCCACAGCTCAATCTGACCGTCCTCTCGAATTTGCCAGTTGCCAAGCGCAATCAGGGCCTCCTCAAACGCCTGTGGGCTGGAGAATTCAAAGCGGTCTTCCACTGCAATGGAGCCGCCCTCACTGCGGTCGTGCCGCAGGCTGCGCGTCAACCGCTTGAGTTCCGGCACTGCGTAGGCCGACGCAAGGTCAATTGTGATGGCGTCGGATATGTCGGTGAAATGCGTGTCCAACACCTGCGGTCGAACGTCGGTCGTGTTGCGTTGCAGTTGACCGGCCACCACCGGAACCGGATGTCCAAATGAATTGATACCCTTGATCGTGTAGCGCTGCTTGCTAAACGTTTTGGCAGAGTAGACGGTCGCACCGGGGTCCCCCGTTGGCTGCTCGACTCCCAAGGCTAAGGTGTAAGAGCCAATGTCGTTGTGGCTGTGGTTGCCGTTTCCACCGGCCTTGATGGATGCTGCCAGCTTTTGACCCGATGCCGGTCGCGACACCAATACGCCGACCTGGTCAAAATACCTATGCCACGGGCTCTGCACCTCTGCGGCCGAGCTTTGCATGGGCAATGGTCGGACAAAAAGCTTCATGGCAGCATCGGCCAAGGGTGCCGCATTTCCACTCTGCCGAGCGTTGATGGGCAACGCCGCCAAGCTTTGCGGTTCACCCAGATCAAACGCCGCATTGGCATAGGCCAGAGTGGTCTCGTCCATCTTGACATTGCGTGGCGCGTCGCCAAAAGCGGCAATGTTGCCTGGCAGCATCTCGATATGAAATCCGTACAGGGCAATGGAGCGAACCTTGGGCGCAGAAAACAAGTCCACGTTGCCGGCACTGGACTGCAACAGAAGTTCGCGCAACTCCGTGAAGTGCGAAAAACCGTAGTTCCAGTATCCCGGTCCTTCCAACGAGTAACCGTCGCCCGAGAATCCACCGATGTACTTCTGAATGTAATGCTCGCCGGCGGCAACAAATATCGCCCGCTCATGTCTTGATGCAGTGACCGCCAGCGCTGCGCCAACAACCCCTTTCAGGCAGACGGCATTCCAGTTGTGATCCGCCTGCAGCCACCAGTTGTCTTTGCCGCCCCGAACAAAGGAGTTGCGCATGGGTGCAAAAATGCGGGCCTCCAGCGTGGCCAATGTTTGGCTTCGAACGTCTTCGTTCAATGCATTTCCCAGCATATAGAGGCTTTGCGCGACGTCGTGTGCGGTGTCTGCCGCCAGCAGGTCCACTTCAAAGTCGTGTTGCCGAAAGTTGCGTAAACCCTTGTCGTGTGCCGGCCAGGTCCAGGTAGGTTGGGCGTTGAGTGCCCTGAGTGTGCGCTCTATAGCCGGCAGGTAGCGACCCTGCCATTGAGCACATTCAGCCAGCACCAGTGGGTATAGCCAGGCCTTGCGTGCATTCATCATGCGCTCGCCATTAGGCCGTGTTCCTTTGAGCGAATACTCCAAGTAGGCGTCGTCATTCCAGGACGGAAAAGCCGAGGTCAGCAACTTTTCGGCCGCCG
>CAIQYP010000067.1 GCA_903876045.1 uncultured beta proteobacterium
ACGGTGAATGTTATTCTCCTACCATCAATTCTGATGGAGCATGAATGGGACCACCGATAGGCGCTGCGACGACCACTGGTCTTCTGCTGCCCCTCTTTCCAGGTGGCAGGGTTTGGCAACTATGAGTACGCCAGCCTTGGACCGCGTGCTGGACGCTGTGCTGCGAGTTGATGCCAATTTCGACATCCATTTCATATCCGAGCCGGGGCAGCACTGGCTCACCCGGATCACGGGTGCTGAACTACCCACCAACTTTGTCCAGTTGGTGCACCCTGACGACGCAGAGTTATTGCAGCGGTCGCTGGCAGCGCCTGACAGCTTTAACTGCGACTTGCGCCTGATCAAGGGTGACAAGGAGGTCTGGATCAATCTGCGCAGCTACCTGCTACCGGCAGCACGGCAATATGTATTTTGTATCTTCGATATTTCGATGTGGAAAACCGAGAACTCGGCGCTAAAGCATGCCGCTGAGCACGATGCGTTAACCGGGCTGCCGAACCGCACTTTTTTAAAGAAGACGGTGGAACAATGGATTGCCGATGGCATCGAACCGTTTTGCGTGGCTTTATTGGACTTGGACGGCTTCAAGAAAGTGAATGACAGCTACGGCCACTCCATGGGCGACGCAGTTCTGATTGAAACCACCCGACGGCTGACCAAGTTGATAGGCCCTGGAGATGTCATGGCCCGACTCGGGGGTGATGAATTTGTACTGCTGTTTGCAGACAAATATGCGTTGGCGGCAAAGAATGCGTTGAAAAACGTCCTGTTGGCCGTGGCGCGTCCCTACGACACAGCGCCGCACAACGCTTATCTTGGCGTGAGCATCGGTGTGGCTGAGTACCCTTTGCATGGCGATGACTATTCGCTGCTCTTGAAGAACGCGGATACAGCGATGTATTTCTCCAAGAATGCGGGTAAAAATCGGTGCACGGTCTTTACGCTGACGGAAGAGAACGTCGACTTTTCCATCAAGGCGGCCATCCACAATGGTATTCAAGAGGGCGAGTTCTACATGGAGTACCAGCCCCAATACGACATGCATCGCAAGTTGGTGGGTGCCGAGTCGCTGATGCGCTGGACCAACCGCACGCTGGGCCGCGTCGGCCCGAACCAATTCATCCCGATTGTGGAAGACGCAGGTCTGATGCCTTTCCTGGGCAAATGGGCCTTGCGTTACTCCTGCCATCAGCTGAAGAAATTCCACGCAAAGGCACCCGACTTTGTGCTCTCGGTCAATGTGTCGCCGGTCCAATTCGGTGGTGAGCATTTTGATGAAGAAGTGCTGGAAGTAATCCGGGAAACCGGCATTGACCCCACCAAATTGATTCTGGAAATTACAGAGTCAACCCTGATGAACAGCCATTTGAAGACTGAACGCGCCTTGGCACGTTTGCGTGAAAAGGGCATCCGCTTTTCAATCGATGACTTTGGCACTGGCTTTTCCAGTCTTTCTTACCTGACGCGACTACCGGTTTCCAGCATCAAGATTGACAAGGCCTTCATCACGGCCATGGGAGAAGATACCCCAGACACCACATCTGACAAGAAGCTGGTAAGTGCCATGATCAATTTGGCGCACAGCATCGAACTTAAAGTCGTGGCCGAAGGTGTCGAGACCGAAGCCCAGTTTGCCTTTCTCAAAGCGGCCGGATGCAACCTGATTCAAGGTTATCTTTTGGGCCGTCCCATGTCGGCTGACGGAATCGAACGCCAGTTCGAAGCGTCGGCTGAAGTAGCAGCATGACAAGCAAGGTTCTAGATAAATTGTTGCATGCCATGCAGGGCTCCAAGGGGGTTCCGGCCACGGAGCGCTCGGTAGCTTCTGTGCTGGGTGCGCTCGATATTGGCGATGAAGGAAAGCATGAGGTTGTCCAGCACATCATCCAAGACTTCGCCCTGACGCAAAAGGTGTTGAAGTTGGCCAACTCCGCCATGTATGCGCCGTTTGGATCGGGCGCCGCATCCGTCTCATCGGCCATGAACGTATTAGGATCCGAGGCGGTATTGCACCTGGTACTCGGAACCGACCTGGTATCGGACGATGAAGTCCATCAAGATGGAAATCTCTCACGCACCTTACTTGCATCCGAACTGGCACGCAACGCCTTTGCCGATCGCGCCGAGGATGCCTCCATTGCCACATTGATGTACGAAGTCGGTCGTTTGATGACCTCCAAGTACCTAGCTGCAGAAACTGTAGCTATTGACCACAAAGTCGCTCAAGGCATGAATGTGCAGGCCGCGTCACTTGAAGTACTGGGCATGACTTACCAGGAGTTGGGCGTGGAACTGGCTGCGCGCTGGAATCTGCCGCTGAACATACTGTCCACAATCGATGGCACGGGCGACCCCGCACTCGTCGGCATTGCCCGCTTTTCCAGCCAGGCTTCGTCCTTGATTCACGAGTGCAAGTCGGAGGATGTCAACAACCTCCTGCGAAATCTGGATTTGCCCGGGGTCGACAAAAGCCGTCTGGGTTCTCTGATGGCACGCAAAGTTGAAGAAGCAAGGCCATTTCAATTAACCAAGTTGAACGAAACCGCAGAGCAAGCTTTGAATGCGTTGCTGCAAATGCTAACGCTGGAGAGAAAGACTTCTGTCGAAGAATTGTCAAACGCCATGCTGCCTGAGTTGGCGGCTTCCTTGCAGATGGCACACTGCTTGCTGTTCATGCTGACACGCTCCGGGGAATTCCGTGTGCGCAATGCCTTTGGCAAAGGCGTCGATGAACTCAAGAGCAAGCTACGAATCTCGGCAGAATTCCTGCCCACCACCTTTCACGCGGCGATCAAAAACAACATCGATATATCCATTGCCGATGTCTCAAAGCTTAGGGAAGTGTCTCTTCCGGAAGGCTATTGCCAAATGTTGCCACAGGTCACCAAATTCATCATCCTGCCAATCACGACCAACCGGGTCACTGGACTTCTTTACTGCGACTGGGATTCTGACAAGACTCTCAAGACTTCCGAGATGGACGTGGTGAAGGAGCTACGCTCACTCTTCACACCCATATTTCCGCAATAGCCGGGCAAGTCGACTTACAGAGATAAGTAGCTTGTGCTCAATCCGTTTCTCCTGACTTTATTTCAAAAGGAACATCAACTGGTGCCGCTCCGATTGCCCGTTGGGCTTTCGAGGGTATAAAGTTTGTGTAATCGTTCAACTTAAATTAATGCAATCAAAGGAGCTTCCATGCGATCCATAGCAACTGCGTCCAGCCTCTTGCTGGCACTGGCCATCGGCCTCGTTCCTGGCTTGGCTTCTGCGGAGACCAAGGCGACAGCGGCCGAAGCCACCGCCATGGTGAAGAAGGGCGTCGCTGCCATCAAAGCAGGCGTCAAAGACCATGACAAGCTTTACGGAGAGATCACTGCCAAGGATGCCAAGTGGGCGGATCGTGACTTGTACCTTGTGGTGTACGCCTTGGACGGAACCGTCAAAGCCCACGGAGCCAATGCCAAATTGGTTGGCAACAACCTGATGGATATGCTGGACATCGATGGCAAGCCCTATATCAAGGAACGCATTGAACTGGCCAAGTCCAAGGGCACGTTCTGGCAAGACTACAAGTTCACCAATCCCACCAGCAAAAAAATAGAGCCCAAGAGCATGTACTGCGAAAAGGTAGATGAACTGGTTGCCTGCGCTGGAATTTATAAATGAAGCTGGGCTATAAGCTACTGGCCGCGCCACTTTTGACGGCGGTCGTGGTGATCGCTGCCGGTCAAATTAACGGCTACCTGCAAAACGTACAAGCCGAGAAGGGCTTGGCCTCCTCGCAGGTCAGCTTGGACCTCTTTAAAACCATGGCCAGCGCCCAACAGCAAATGGCCGAGGTGCACGCCGGGGTGTACCGCACCGTGGCGCTGATTGATTCGCTTGACGCAGACAAGGTCAAGTCTATGCGTGCAGATTTTGGAACCCAGCTTGCTGGCGTTAAGCGCGTTGTAGAGACTCTCGCCGGCAATTCAGACTTGGACGCCAAAGTGCAGGGTGATATCAAAGCCGCCGTTGAACTGGTCGGCAGCTATACCAAGCAAGCCGATGCCGCCATCAACTTTGCGCAAATGGATGCCAATACCGGGGTTGGTGCCATGCAACGCGCCGAAGTGACTTTCAAACAATTGATCAAAACTGCAGGCGCAATTACGTCGGGAATCGAATCAAACTCAAACGAAACCATACAACAGTCACGCGACAAAGGCCGCAACATTAGCTGGATTCTGGCGCTGATCTCCCTATTGGTAGGCGGTGGCGCAGTGCTGCTGGCCTGGAGAATGCAGAGCAAGATCGTGAATGAATTGGCGCATGCCGCCGCCCTGGCCAATGAAGTAGCCAGCGGTAATCTGGCTGTCAATGCTGCCACCGAGCGAGACGATGAAGTGGGCGACCTATTACGGGCGATGGGCACCATGGTGTACCAACTGAATGAATCCATCACCACGGTGCGGGAATCGTCAGAGTCAATCCGTCAGGCCAGTGCCGAAATTGCAAATGGTAATCAGGACTTGAGCGTGCGCACAGAGCAAACCGCCACCAACCTGCAACGCGCATCGAGTTCAACGGAGCAGCTCAACACCACCGTGCACCAGTCGGCAGAATCCGCACAACAGGCCTTTGCATTGGCAGCCAATGCTTCGACAGTCGCAGCACGCGGTGGTGATGTGGTGGGCCAGGTTGTATCGACCATGGAAGAAATCAACGTCAGTGCCCGAAAGATTTCCGACATCATCGGCGTCATCGACGGCATCGCCTTCCAGACCAATATCCTGGCACTCAACGCCGCCGTAGAAGCCGCCCGCGCTGGCGAACAGGGGCGCGGTTTTGCCGTCGTGGCCAGCGAGGTGCGCTCGCTGGCCGGGCGCTCGGCCGAAGCAGCCAAGGAAATCAAAACCCTGATCGGCGTGTCGGTAGCCAAAGTTGATTCAGGTTCGCGCCTGGTGGCCAGTGCTGGAGAAACGATGAGTGAAATCGTCGGCTCGGTGCAGCGTGTCTCAGACATGATTGGCCAGATATCGGCTGCATCCAAAGAGCAGAGTGAGGGCATCAGCCATGTCAATCTGGCCGTCTCTGAACTGGATCAAATGACGCAGCAAAATGCTGCCCTGGTGGAAGAGTCGGCGGCGGCGGCTGAGAGCTTGCGTGAACAAGCGCAGCGCTTGGCTCAGGTGGTGGCGACCTTCAAGCTGTCGGGGACAAGCAGACCTTTACTGACCTTGCGTTGAACTCGGGCCGCTCCGTAGCCGTTAGTCGTATGGGTCGTGTGCGTACTCGCGTGCCTGAGCAAAGCACGCTGTTATCTTGTTGGCTAGTTCCTGTGAACTTACCGGTTTGCTGATGAAGTCAGCAGCACCCAAAGCAAGTCCACGCTGAACTTCAGCCTCGTGGAACAGCGTAGTGAGGAAAATAATGGGGATGTGCCGGGCCTTTCGGTTTTTCTTCAGCACATCGCATACCTCGAAACCATTGAGCTCCGGCATAACCACGTCCAACAGGATCAGATCCGGCGCGTCATCCACCAATGCGAGTTTGATGCCCCTGCTGCCACTGTTGGCAACTTTGACCCGGTAATCCTTGCTCAGCAGGTTATTCAGAAGGATCAGGTTACTCGGGGCGTCATCTATGACGAGGATGGTTTTCTTGTCCATGACTTGGACTCCTAAGAATGGGGTGGTATTGCAACCAGTGAATTCGGATTCCTTCCGAACGGCGAAGGCTGAAATTTCTGCTTACAGGTGGCGATTGTCAGATCCACAGGCAAAATAAGCAGGGCCCAAAGCGCCGCCGGCGAACAATTGGGATGGGTTCAAAGGCGAAGAACGTGGTGAATTGATTCCGTTCGCGGCGCGCACCCTGCGAATTTCCTGAGGCACCTTAAATCCATGAATCACTTGAAACCTTCCGGGCCAAACCCCGATCTGGCTTGCGATGTGTTGGTAGTCGGCGCAGGCACGGCGGGGTTCGGTGCCGCCATCACGGCGGCTCGGGCCGGACTTTCGGTTCATCTCATTGAGGCGGGCACCAAAGTGGGGGGCGTCATGGCGTTTTGCCCTGGCATGCCTTGGGGCGGCGGCTATCCGCTGGGCCGCAACATCGGGGGAGTCTTCGCAGAACTGACGCTGCGGCTGACCAGCATGGCTCCGCCTGCCGCCGAGGTTCGTCCCTGCGCGCTGGAAAACTTTGGCCCCGAAGTGCAATACGACCACGAGCTCGCCACACTAACCCTGTTTGAGATGTTGTTAGAAGCCGGTGTGCATTTGCATCTGGGCTGCCTTGTTGGAAACCCGACGTTGGTCGATGGCAGGATTACCTGCGTCGCCTGCACCGATCGGCGTGGGCAGTTCAACATCCACCCCCGCTTGGTAAATGACTGTTCGGGCGATGGAGATATCTCTGCCCGCGCCGGAGTGCCCTACACGGTGGGCGACAACGTGGGCAACATGATGGCGGTCACGCTTTCTTTTCATATGAATGGGGCTGACGTGGATCGCGTGTTTGCGGACGGTGATCCCTACTTTCGCAGTTATGCGGCCCAGGGCGTAGCGCAGGGCCGGCTACATCCCGATCTGAGCAAGCTCTATTTAATGCGGGGCTTTCATCCGGGAAGCGTTTTTTGCAATACGGTAACTATCCGGGGCGTTGACGGCACCAACCCGGATGCGGTGGCCCGTGCCACGCAGGAGGGGCGCAGGCGCTGCGCGCAAGTGGCGCGGTTTTTGATCGACAGCGTTCCGGGCTTCGCGCGGGCGCAGATGTGGGGCATCGGCCCCACGGTGGGCGTGCGAGAGACGCGCAAGCTTGAAGCCATGTACCGGCTCACGGGCGAGGACCTGGCCCAATCGAAGCGCTTTGACGATGGCATTGTGGCGTGTGACAACCCGATCGACGATGTGATGCGCACCACGGCGGAGATGACCCACGACGCAGCCGTGGCACGCGGCGATTACTACACCATCCCGCTGCGCACTTTGATCCCGCGCCGAATCGAAAATCTGCTATTTGCCGGGCGCCTGATCTCCGCCGATCCGGTGGCATTTGCTTCGGTTCGGGGGATGCCGCAGTGCATGGCCATGGGGCAGGCTTGCGGGGTGGCGGCGGCGCAGACATTAGCGAAGGGTGGTGCGGTGCAGGATGTCGATGCCGCGGCGGTTGTGGCAACGCTTCAGGCGCAAGGGCTGCGCGGCATCGGTGGCCAAAACCTTACGGACCACCCGACCGCGACGCCTGGCGCACCTGGCGCACTTGGCATATAGGCAGATTCGACGGTATAAAGGTCGATAGCCAAGCTGAAGTAATTCATTTTTTCAAGGGCGTCGCATGCACCACAGTTCCATTAAAAGCCTCCGTCAATTCGTGCGCATTCCGTTTACTGCAGACGTCCGCATGAAGCTGAAGGATGAAACTATCACGGTGCAACTGGTCGACATTTCGCTCAAGGGCGCTCTGGTCGAATGCAAGAACAGCTCCAGGTTTTCTCTGCATGACCCATGCCGCCTGCTGCTCCCCATGGCAGAGGACGGCGAGGGCATCGTCATGGGCGGACGCGTGGTGCATTTGAAAGACGAACTCGTCGGTATCGAATGCTCGGAGATTGACGTGCTCAGCCTCACGCGTTTGCGGCGCCTGATCGAACTGAACTCCGGCGACCCCAGCCTGATGCACAGAGAAATAGCGCATCTGTTCAGCCGGAATTAGTGCTAACGTCATTCATAAGCGTGTTCTCAAGCGCAGGAGAAAACACTTAACTTGCCAAGTTGCCTGCGTAGACATGCCAACGCGTCAACACCGCCGCCGGGACCTTGCTATGCAAGTACAGCGTGCGCTTCGTCATCGCGATGCTCTTGATCGACTTGACCCAGGAATTTGAGCGGTTTGGCTCCGTGATGCTTCTTCCCGTCGCGTTCAAATACTCGCTTACCATGGGCGCTTCCCGCGCGTATTTCAAGAACCAACCGGAGATAACACATCATGGCGACGCAATCGATACACCAGCCAATTGTCGGCGGCGAGTCCATCTTTTCTGTGAGCTCCTCACCAATCAAGTTCGGTCCCGGTGCTCTGCGTGAGCTCGGCGACGATGCCGCGGCGCTCGGGATGAAACGCGTGGCGTTCTTCGTGGATTCGCACGTGCTTTCAAGCGCGCCGGGCGAGACAGCGCTCGCGTCACTGCGCGCCGCAGGGCTCGATGTGGTGGTCTACGACCAGTTGCGCTACGAACCCAACAGTGATTCCGTCGAGGCAGCCGCCGTCTTTGCGCGCGAAGGCGCGTTCGACGGCTTTGTGTCGCTGGGCGGCGGTTCGGTGATAGACACTGCCAAGGCTGCGAACCTGCTCTCGACTTACCCGGACGAGCTGATTGCCTACATCAACGCGCCGATCGGCCGCGCCAAGCCGGTGCCCGGCAAACTCAAACCCCACATTGCGTGCCCGACTACCTGCGGCACCGGCAGTGAAACCACGGGCATCACGATCGTCGACCTGAAGTCGGTGGGCCTTAAGACCGGTATCGCGTCACCGTTCCTCAAGCCCACGCTGGCGTTGGTCGACCCCACAACCACCGAGACACTTCCTGGGGGCGTGGTGGCCGCGTGCGGCTTTGACGTGCTCACGCACGCGGTCGAGTCTTACACGGCACGTCCCTTCACGAGTCGCCCGCGCCCCGCGCACCCGAGCCAGCGTCCGCCCTACCAGGGGTCCACGCCCTACAACGACATCGGCGCGCTCGCGGCGATCCGCATTGGCGGCAAGTACCTCGCGCGCGCAGTGCGCGATCCGGGCGACATCGAGGCACGTCATCAACTGATGTTCGCCTCCACCCTGGCGGGCCTTGCCTTTGGCAGCGCAGGCGTACATATCCCGCACGCGATGTCGTACTCGGTGGCCACGCTGCGCCACGAGTTCACGGCGAGCGGCTACCAGGACCGCGACCCGATGGTGCCCCACGGCATCGCAGTGGTGATCAACGCACCGGCGGCGTTTCGCTTCACGGCGAGCGCCAACCCGGCGCGACACCTCGAGGCGGCCGCTGCGCTCGGTGTGGACGTGCGTGGCGCGGCGCCGGAGCAGGCGGGCGAAATTCTGGCCAATGCGTTCATCGCCCTGATGCGCGAGACGGGGTTGCCCTCGGGCATCGCAGCACTTGGCTACAGTGACGCCGACGTGCCGTCGCTCGCCGAAGGGGCGTTCGCCCAGCAGCGCCCGCTGGTGATGGCGCCGTGCGCGGTGACCAGGCCCGACCTCGAAGCGATGTATCGCGATGCGATGCGCTACTGGTGAGCTAATTCTCGGGGCGAAATTGGTCAGCACCCCGGCGATTAGTTGCTACAGCGGACCGTCATGCCGTCATGGACATCGGTTCCCCGCCAGGAGCCGGGCAAGGCGGAATTCCCCTTTTGCAAGCTACCAGCTACACGCACGTCTTAAAGCCTTCCAAGAGTCATTCACGGTACCAAGTCCTATACCCGCTATCGCGGCAAACCGACAGCGACACGAGGTTGTTGGAAATCTTGACCCCTTTCCGACTTCGTCTTCGAACGCGCATCCCGATCATGTGTCCAACTATCCCGTATTGCACGCGTCCATCAGCGGACTGGTGAACTCGATAACGGCGCCTGACTTTCTGCAAAGTTTTTCAGACTGCCCTAATTTCAACAAGATTGGGGCGAACGCCCCGCAACACGGACTGGGCATTTAGGGAACTGATAGGGATGCTGATGTCCCTCGGAATTCGGTCGTCCACTTGCAGCGCAAGGTAGCGTAGACAGCACACCCGCAAGAAACTTGAAAAATTCGGAATGTCGCCACGGTGCTCGAGCAGTTCGTCGTAGAGCTTAGAGAGCAACTGTGGAACGTTCATGCCATCTCGCATGCCGATCTCTTCGAGTGTGTCCCAGAACAAGTTTTCCAAGCGAACGCTTGTTACCACTCCATGTAGGCGGATGCTGCGTGTAGTGGCTTCATAGCTCAGAGCATTTGCACGAACGAATATTTGGCACATACGATGGTCCTTGGTACCTCTGAGGCAGACCCCCTGAGCATAGGCCCAGGGAAGCATATTCGCTAGCTAATGGGTTATTTTGGTGCCCAGCAAAGCGATGAACTGAGAGAGCCATGCAGGATGTGCCGGCCAGGCAGGCGCTGTGACGAATTGACCATCGGTCACAGCCGCATCTATGGCTATTTCAGCGAATTTGGCACCCGCGAGTTCCACCTCAGGTCGGCAGGCAGGATATGCACTGATAGTCTTGCCTTTGAGGATTCCAGGCACTGCAGCAAGTATTTGGGCACCGTGGCAGACAGCAGCGATCGGCTTTCCAGCGTCAGCGAATTCCTTGGTGATGGCCACCACTCGGGCATTGAGCCGCAAGTACTCGGGCCCACGACCGCCGGGTATCAGCAAACCGTCGTAGTTGCCCGTGTTGACGTCCGCAAAGTTGGCATTGAGTGTGAAACGGTGGCCAGGCTTTTCACTGTAGGTTTGTGCGCCTTCAAAGTCGTGGATGGCTGTCATGATGAAATCGCCCGCTTTCTTGTCGGGGCAGACCGCATGCACCGTATAACCAACCGCTAGCATGGTTTGAAACGGCACCATGGTTTCGTAGTCTTCGCAATAGTCGCCGCAAAGCATGAGAATCTTTTTGGACATATGAGTCTCCTTAAATGACATGAGAGCTCCAGTTTAAGAATCGGGTAAAGAGACAGGTAATAGCGGATTACTACTTGGCATAGTGTTTTCCCTAGTTCTGAGCAAAGTGCGAAGGTATGTGCGCCGGTACAGAAACAGTCGGGCGACACTGACGCAGCAATCAGGCCGCTCGAGCGCACAACCATTCAGCCTGCTTTGGCTCCATGGACGATCGACTGCGCAATAAGTTCTATGGAGTCTCAGTTTTGGGTGATGACTACTACGAAGTCCGCGCTGACGGTGCCATAGGAGGGGGGGGTAAAAACTTTTGTTTAAACGGTCAATTGGCAGAAAACTCCTCCCCACATGGAAGTGCACTCAGGTGATGCAGACTTCAGGCGCAGATCCCAAAAAGCAGCCAGATTGATGCATCGAACCCGTTGAACTGACCAGCGGCCTTTTGTATGGAATGTCAATTCTGGAGTAGGCCACTTGTACTTCCGTTGGCAGCCATCGCGGCGCAACCGAAATTGGCGGCGCTCCATTCCTGTCGTTCAATTTTGAAAATTGGTAGGCGGTGATGTTGGTCGTCGCCGACGGGTTGGTAGTTGAAATTCACCACATCCCAAAGCGGTCTTTAAGGTTTGAATTCATCGGTGCTGCGCGGCATCTTTTCGAAATCGCTCAGGGCGGCGGCGCGGAAGGCAGGCAGGGTTTCACAATGTTGGGCCAAGGTGATCAGAGTGGCGTGGACGGTGGGTGACAGCACTTCATCCATCCGGTCCTGCATGTACCAGATCAGCGTGGTGATCATGACATCGGCATGGGTGAGCGTTGCCCCGCAGGCGTAGGGTGTGGCAAGGCGGCGGGTCAGTTCGTCGAGACCAGCGCGGGCCTGGCCGAGGCAGCGGTCAAGCCAGTCGGTACTTCGATGTTCGGAGGAATGGAAGTGCCTCTCGTAGACCACAGCCGCGACCTTTTCGAGGGTGCCTTGAGCCAGTGCCGTCATCTGGAGAACGAGCCGGCGTGCGGGGCCGGAGGCGGGGATCAGCGCCGCGTCGCCCGCCTGTTCGTCGAGATGGTCAAGGATAGCGGCGCTGTCAATCAACACCTCGCCCTTGTCGAGGACGAGGGCTGGGATGCGGGTCAGGGGGCTGATCTTCCCGACCTCCGCCGCATCGCCAAAGATCGATCGGGTGTCGCGGGTGAAGGGTATTCGGTAGTGATGCAGCGCGATTGCCACGCGGCGGGTGACGGGGCTGTCATATTGGCCGACGAGGATCATGGGGCGGTTTCCAAAGTATGAGAATTTCAAACGCTATTTTTCAAGAATTCGGAATGTATCAGGCGACACTCTGGCTGATACCTGTAGGACCGCCCACGCGGCGGAACTGAGATTGCCGGTCCTCCATTGCCGACTTTCATTTTGGGGAACTTTTGGCCATCACGGCATATGGGGGGGCAGGTCATGGCGGCCGGATGGGGACCGGACCGTTCTTGATAACGTGTATTTCCGGGACTTAACTCTTCTGATCCGAGTGCCGATTAATCGATGATTGCGGCTAAATCGTTTTGTACCCGGACTCTCGTTGGTGGCGAAGTGCCAAAACCAGTACCCGGTCCAGGTTAGGCAAATACCGATATAGCGCCAGATAGCCTGTCTTTCCGCGCGAAATTACCAACTCGCGCTGCCCCAGATGGACTTTGCGGCCAATTTCCGGGTGCCGCACTAGAAGCTCCAGCGCTTCAAAAATAAGTGAGGCGGTTAGCTCTGCTGCGGCGGGGTCAGATTCCAGCAGGAAGTCGGCAAGTCGTTCAAGATCGAACAGGGCATGCTCGCTGTAAACCAGTTCAGTCATGCTTCGGGATCAGGGCGTGGACCTCATCCAATGGCGCCGCTAGCGGCCTTCCTGGCTTGCCACCAGTAACATGCGCCATAACGTATGCCTTGACGTCCGCACCTGCGAAGATTGTGTTGGTCCGCAAGGTTTCTTGGTACGCTGCTTCTCCAGCGGTATAAAACTGCTGCCGGGCAAGGGCGTCTTCCATGGCCGACTGCAAAGTATCCACCATCAGCGCGTGCGAGGTCTTGCCTTCAAACGCTGCGACTTGTGCAATGGTTGCTTTCAAAGAGTCGGGAAGCTTAAGTGAAGTGGTGGTGGGCATAGAAAATCCAAAAAGTGACACCATGGTAACACCTGTGATTCTTCTAAACAAATGCTTCAGTGGCACCAGTGTTTCTGAACACCAATGGCTATCGGTGAATTTGACCGTCGCTGACGGTCAGGCTGAAAATTCGTAAGACTGATGCTGGCCGACTCCGGCAACCGGAATTAAGTAGTCACGGGCAAACCCCTAGTGACGAAGTGGCACGGGCATTGCTAGTATTCATTTCAATTACTTGACCAAACGGTCAGTTTTTGAAAAATACTTGTTGCTTCGCTTTTTAGGAGTTGCCCGCGTGACCACTTCAACACCTGCCACCCAAGGGCCTGACATCCAGGCCGGGCGCCTGCCACCCGAGGAATACGCCAAGCGCTTTGCCGACGCCACGCCGCGATTCACCTCCTCACAGGCACTGCTGGAAGCCGAGCGTTGCCTCTACTGCTTTGACGCACCCTGCGCCACGGCCTGCCCCACCAGCATCGACGTGCCCTCGTTTATCAAACGCATCGGTGACGGGAACCTGCGTGGTGCGGCGCGCACCATTCTGGATAGCAACCCGCTGGGCGGCATGTGCGCGCGGGTCTGCCCGACCGAGAACCTGTGCGAGGCCGTGTGCGTGCGCAACACGCAGGAAGACCGGCCGGTGGCCATTGGTCGTTTGCAGCGCTTTGCCGTGGATGCACTGTTTGACAACAAGCAGCCGCAGGTCTTTACCCGGGCCGCTGCCACCGGTAAAAAGATTGCTGTGGTCGGCGCCGGACCGGCGGGCTTGAGTTGCGCGCACACGCTGGCGCGCCTGGGCCACAACGTGGTGGTGCTGGACGCCCACCCCAAGGCCGGTGGCCTGAATGAATATGGCCTGGCCAGTTACAAGACGCCAGACCAGTTTGCCCAAGCGGAAGTGCAGTGGCTGCTGGGCATTGGCGGCATCGAAATTCGCAACCACTGGAAACTGGAAAACACAGCGCAATTGGCTGCCTTGCAACAGGAATACGACGCGGTGTTTCTGGGCATAGGCCTGTCCAGCACCGCGGCGCTGGGCGTACCCGGTGAGAACCTAAACGGCGTGCAAGACGCGGTGGACTTTATCGCCGCCCTGCGCCAGAGCGACGATCTGTCGAAGCTACCGGTGGGACGCCGCGTGATCGTCATCGGCGGCGGCATGACGGCGGTGGACGCTGCCGTGCAAAGCAAGCTCTTGGGCGCCAAGGTGGTGCACATGGTGTACCGGCGCGGCCCTGAGCAAATGTCGGCATCCAAGGCCGAGCAGGAATGGGCACAGACCAACGGCGTGGTGCTGCACCAGTGGCTGGCGCCGGTGGAAATCGTTGGTGTGGAGGGTCACGCCAGCGCGGTGCGCTTTGCCGAGCAAAGCCTGTGGGCTGGCAAGCTCACACCCACTGGGCGCGAGATTACCTGGGAGGCCGACGTGGTGCTCAAGGCGATTGGCCAGACGCTGGGCAACCCGCTGCTGGCGCAAGCCGGCTTCACCTTGCAAGACGGGCGCATTGCCACCGATGGCGACGGCAAAACCAACATCAGCGGCGTATGGGCCGGTGGCGACTGCCGTGCCGGCGGTCTGGACCTGACCGTCGAGGCCGTGGAGCACGGCAAGCTTTCCGCCCGGGCCATCCACGCCCAACTCAGCGCGAAAAGCTAAACCCACGCCGCTCAAGCCCCGCCGCCTGAACC
>CAIQYP010000068.1 GCA_903876045.1 uncultured beta proteobacterium
AGGAGAGAGCTTCCCCCGAGGAAGCCGCCGAAGGCGCAGGACCGCTGATTGCAGCAGTCTGAACGCTCAGGCAAAAGGACTGACAAGCGTAGTGCGGCTCCAACCGCACGACGACACCCCACTGGAGAGAGGCTGCATACGATGCAGCCCACCGAAGGAGCAAATCGCTACTGGCATGTGCCACGCAGCGGCCAATCTCTCAGGTAAAGAGGACAGCGGGGGCAGACCATGGAATGTTTTTGTTAACACGCCATGGACACCCAATTTGCCCCTGATGGAGACTGCTCTTGTCCGACGCCCCCACTTCCGTTTCTGCTTCTACACCCCTGCAAACCACGCCCCTGAACGCCCTGCACATCGAACTCGGTGCGCGCATGGTGCCTTTTGCCGGTTATTCCATGCCGGTGCAATACCCGGCCGGCCTGATGGCCGAACACCGCCACACCCGTACCGCTGCCGGCCTGTTTGATGTGTCGCACATGGGCCAATTGCGTCTGGTCGGGACTGATGCGGCAGCCGCCTTCGAGAGCCTGATGCCAGTGGATGTGATCGATCTGCCGGTGGGCAAGCAGCGCTACGGCCTCTTGCTCAATGAAGCGGGCGGCATCATGGACGACCTGATGTTTATCCGGCGCGAGTCCGACATATTTGTGGTGGTGAATGGAGCCTGCAAAGTGGCTGACATTGCGCACATTCAGGCCCGCATCGGCACACGCTGCGAAGTCATTCCCATGCCAGAGATGGCACTGCTGGCACTGCAAGGCCCGCAAGCCGTGGCGGCGCTTTCGCGTATGGCGCCGGGCGTTGAAAAGCTGGTGTTCATGACCGGCGGCCACTTTGTGGTGAACACTGGCACGCAAGCCATCCCCGTATTTCTGACCCGCAGCGGCTACACCGGTGAAGACGGCGTTGAAATATCCGTGCACCACACACAAGCCGACGCATTGGCCCGTGCCCTGCTGGCACAGCCCGAAGTCAAACCGATTGGCTTGGGCGCACGCAACTCCCTGCGCCTGGAAGCCGGTTTGTGCCTGCATGGCAATGACATTGATGCAGGCACTACGCCGGTCGAAGCCAACCTGCTCTGGGCCATGCAAAAGGTACGTCGCACCGGTGGCGCCCGTGCCGGTGGCTTCCCTGCTGCGGACAATATCCTGGAAGCGATTTCTAACCCGGCACCCGGCAGCCGCAAACGCGTGGGCCTGGTGGCGCTGGAGCGCGTGCCGGTGCGTGAGCACACAGCACTGCAAGACCTGAACGGCAACGCGATCGGCGAAGTCACCAGCGGCCTGCTCGGGCCCACGGTCGACAAGCCGGTAGCCATGGGCTATGTACAAGCTGAATTTGCCCCGCTGGGCACCCGCATCAATGCCATCGTGCGCGGCAAGATCGTACCCATGGAAGTGGCAGCCATGCCCTTCAATCCAACAAACTATTTCCGCGGCTAATCAGTTCTAGCCAATCCGCTCTCAACACCCCCAATCTCCACTGAAAGGACCTTTCCCATGACCCTCAAATTCACTCCTGACCACGAATGGCTGCAACTTGAAGAAAACGGCCAGGCAACAGTCGGCATTACCGTACACGCACAGGATGCACTGGGTGATGTAGTTTTTGTTGACCTGCCCGAAGTTGGCAAGACCTACGCCCGGGGCGAAGTGGCCGGTGTGGTCGAGTCGGTCAAAGCCGCGGCTGACGTCTACATGCCCATCGATGGCACGGTGACTGAGGTGAATGAAGAGTTGCGTGCCGACCCGGCGCTGGCCAATAGCGCCCCACAGGGCGCGGGCTGGTTCTTCAAAATCACCGTCAGCGACCGCGCCCAGTTCGACGAACTGATGGACGACGTGGCCTACACCAAGTTCTCCGACGCCGCCTGATTTGCGGGCCTGCGGGCCCTGAATTTTTCGTTCACCGTCCCCTTAAGCACTCACCGATTGATTGCCATGACCGTATCCGCCACTGCCACCCGCCCCAGTCTTTCCGAACTCGAAAACAGCAGCGAGTTCATTGCCCGTCACATCGGCATCACTGATGCCGACGAACAGCACATGCTGGGAGTTATTGGCGAGCCCAATCGAGCGGCGCTGATCGACAGCATCGTGCCGCGCAGCATTGCGCGCACCAGCAGGATGGCGATTCCGGATGCGGTGACCGAGGCGGCCGCGTTGGCCGAACTCAAGGCCATGGCCGGCAAGAACAAGGTGCTCAAAAGCTTTATCGGCCAGGGCTATTACGGTACGCACACGCCGGGCGTGATCCTGCGCAACATCCTGGAAAACCCGGCCTGGTACACGGCTTACACGCCCTACCAAGCCGAGATTTCGCAGGGCCGTATGGAAGCCTTGGTCAATTTCCAGACCATGGTCTGCGACCTCACCGGCATGCCGATGGCCAACGCCTCCATGCTGGACGAGGCCACGGCCGCTGCCGAGGCGATGACGCTGGCCAAGCGCAGTGTCCGAAGCAAGAGCAATGTGATGGTGGTAGCGGGTGATTGCCATGCCCAGACCATTGAAGTGCTGCAAACCCGGGCCGCGCCACTGGGTCTTGACATTCGTATTGCAAATTCCGCCGAGGAGTGGACTGCTCTACTAGAAGGCGAATACTTCGCAGTGCTGGCGCAGTACCCGGCCACCAGCGGGCGCATCGACGATTTGCGTGACCAAGTGAACACGGTGCACGCCAAGCAAGCCGCCTTCATCGTGGCGGCCGACCTGCTGGCGCTGACCCTGCTTACGCCCCCCGGAGAATGGGGAGGCGCACCGGGCGCGCCAGGGAACGCCGACATTGTGGTCGGCACCACACAGCGCTTTGGCATGCCGCTGTGCAACGGCGGGCCGCACGCGGCCTACATGGCGTGCCGCGACGAATACAAGCGCTCCATGCCCGGCCGTCTGGTGGGCGTAAGCGTAGACGTGCATGGCAACCCGGCCTACCGCCTGGCGCTGCAAACCCGCGAGCAGCATATTCGCCGCGAAAAGGCCACGTCCAACATCTGTACAGCGCAGGTGTTACCCGCTGTCGTGTCAAGCATGTATGCGGTCTACCACGGCCCCGCCGGACTCAAACGCATCGCCCAACGTGTGGCCACCTACACCGCCATCTTTTACAAGGGCTTGCAGAGCCTGGGTTACACCCCGACTGCCAGCACCGCTTTTGACACGCTGACCGTGCGCTGCCACTCGGCCAACGAAGCGCTGGAGTTGACCGACAAAGCTGTGGCTAAGGGCGTGAATTTGCGCCTGTCCTGGGCGCAATACG
>CAIQYP010000069.1 GCA_903876045.1 uncultured beta proteobacterium
GTCAAATCCTTGAGTGCTAAAGCCCTTTCGGCCAAGACGTTCATTCGCTACTGCTTATATTGATATAACATGCGGACTCGGGCACAACAAGTTGGGGATAAACCCACGGTGGTCGACGGTGTTATGTCCGTCGAAGTTTAGGGAGCGCCACGCCCCTGCGTCCCAGTTTCATTTAGAACATCTTTGAGAACGCTGCCGGAAGTAGTCCGGGACGGCGCACAAGAGGTATAGGCCGGTACTCCGTTGTATTGTGTGAAGTAACTACACAGCACACAGCAAAAGAGACCAGCCTATGAACCGGATTTTAGTGACCATCACGACCCTCGACCAGCACTTTGATGAGATCGCCAATGGCGGTGATGCCTACCGACCAGCGAGTTGCCCCCATTGCCAAGCTGGTGGACTTTGGCACCACGGTTGCTACCACCGCAAGGCTGACCGTAGTGAGGCTCGCCGCAATCCGGTGGCAATCCTGCGTTTCTTGTGCAACGCATGCCTGCGTACCTGTTCGCGCTTACCCGCCTGCATTGCACCCCGGCGCTGGTATGACTGGGCCATGCAGCAAGTCGTACTGCTGCTGTTGCTGGCAGGCGTCTCCTTGCACCAGGGTTGCCGCCAGACCGGTTGTGCGCGTTCAACGCTTCGCCGGTGGCGGGACTGGTTGCAGGCTCGCAGTGCGCAATTCAACTTCTTTCTTCGTAGCCGGTTACCGGAGTTGGGGCGTCTGCCAGAACCGGACTTCTGGCCTCAGGTGATCAGCAGCATGTCCCTGGCGCGTGTCATGACCCAGCTTGATCGGGACTTGGTCGTCCCGTAATACGCAGCACCTTAGGCATAGGCAAATAGCCCAAACCTCTGCGGTTTGACAGCCCACACACTTTGGCCAGTTCCGGCAAAGTGGCTTTGGCGATGTCATAGGGACCTCAACAACCGGAGGTCTTTTATGAACCAAATCAATCCAGTGGCCCTGTTCCGTCTGTCAGTGCTGGGGCCGCTTATCAGCCCCGAGCAACTGCAGCGCGGGGAGCTACAAACCATCATCCGCCAACTCGCACAGCGCGAGTACGCCATTCCTGACTCTGATCGCCGAATGCTGGGTGAGAAGACGATTCAATCTTGGTACTACGCTTGGCGCAAAGGCGGCATTGACGCTCTGGTGCCCAAGGTGCGCGTGGACCGTGGCAGCTCCAAGATGTCAGCGACAGTGCAGGAGGCCATATTGGCGGCCAAGCGCGAGAACCCCCGGCGCTCGATCAACCAGATTGCGCGGGGTGCTGGTGGCCGCTGGAGTGGCGCCCCAACAGAGCCTGTCGCGCTCCAGCGTGCACCGCCTGCTGCAGCAAAGTGGCCTGTCCCAGATGAGAGGATCGTCCAGCCTGCCCGAGGAGAAACGTAGCTTCACAGCCGAGTTTGCCGGCTCCATCTGGTACGGCGATGTGATGCATGGCCCCCGCGTGGCCATCAAGGGCCAGTTGCGCAAGACGTACCTGGTCTCCTTGATCGATGACGCCTCGCGTCTGGTGGCCCACAGCGCTTTCTGCCTGGGCGAGACGGCCCTGGACATCGAAGGCGTGCTCAAGCAAGCACTGTTACGTCGAGGAGTACCACGCTTATCGCGAGCTCGCGATAAGCGTGGTAATCAGCAGGACTCAGTAATCAGGAGGATGGCTTGCAGTGCTCGACTTGGTGATGGTTGAGCATCAATTTGCTGGTGATTATTTCGCTGATGTCACCCTTGGTCTGGGGATTTTCCCACCAAGGAGATATGTAA
>CAIQYP010000070.1 GCA_903876045.1 uncultured beta proteobacterium
CGTGGTCGCGAGCAACGATGCCGCACGAGGTGCGTTGTTTGGCTAGTGTTGACCCCACGATCGCCCACTGCGGGTGGCTCTCAGCCCCCCAGGGGGGCTATTCACGCTTGGGGCGGCCCGGCGCGGGATTGTTGCCCCCACGTTCGCCCACTGCGTGTGGCTCTCTGCCCCCCGAGGGGACCAAGCTGGCTTGGGGCGGCCCGGCGGCTGGCAGCGGCGACATCATCGAAGCGCAGATTTGTGCGCAGCAATACGCGGCCGAAGACTTTAAGGAAGGCGAAACTCTGGTGCTGACACCGCGCAAGGCGAGGGTTTTTGTTGCCTGACATCTGAGCATAATCTGGCATGACCAGAACCCAGCGTCGCCTGCCCCCACTGGAAAACATTGTGGCCTTCGAGTCGGCGGCGCGGCTGGGCAGTTTCACCCGCGCTGCCGAAGAACTGCACCTGTCACAGGCAGCCGTCAGCCGCCAGATCCAGAAGCTGGAAGAAAGCCTGGGTGTGCCGCTCTTCCTGCGCCGCCACAAAGAGGTGAGCCTGAGTTCGGCGGGCAAGCTGTTTCAGAACGCGGTGGGCGAGAGCATTGCCACCATCCAGCGCTGCGTCAACGACATCGAGCGTCTGGACGGCCGCAAGGTCACGGTGGCGGCCAGCCTGGGCATGTCGAGCTTCTGGTTGATGCCGGCCATTCTGGCTTTTCAGGAGCAGCACCCGGAGATCGACATTCGCGTTCTGGCCAGCGACGAAACCTGTGATCTCCAGCGCGACCCGGTGGACTTTGCCATCCAGTATGGCGATGGCCATTGGCCCGGCATTACGGCTATCGAAATTCTGGAGGAAGTGCTGTTTCCGGTCTGCAGCCCGCAATACCTCCAGCAACGCGGCATCAGCCGGGTTGAGGACATTACGCAGGAAACCCTGATCGATTACGACAAGTCCAATTCACGCTGGGCCACCTGGGAGGCCTGGCTAAAGAATGCGGGCATGAAAACCAAGCCGCTGCACATCGGACTGCAACTCTCGCACTACGACCTGGTGTACCGGGCCGTGTGTGCCGGCCATGGCATCGGCATCTCCTGGTCTTACGCCATCCCGATGGAAGCGCGGGACCAGTGGGTGGTGCGCCCCATGGACGCCGTGGTGCGCACCGGTTGCGCCGAGTATCTGGTCTACCCCAAGGGCAAACGACTCAGCGAATCAGCGCAAACCCTGCTCGACTGGCTGGTGGGTTACGCGGAATCCAGCGTCTGGAAGTAAGCCGAAAGTAGCGCCTGCATGCGTGGCACGCATGCTAAGCCCGCGAAATCATCACACTAAAAGCAGGCACGTGCGCTTGGGGAAGCGCCAATAATCCATCTTCAGATTTGTGCTTGAACCGGCCCGCATCCAGAACATGAAGAACCCCAACCAACGTGCCCGCTATTCCGCCTGGAACCTGCTTGCTGCAGCGGGTCACGATGACTGGGCACCGGCCTGGCTGGATGCCGAGCCCCGACCGCGCTACGACGTGATCATCGTGGGCGGCGGCGGTCACGGCCTGGCCACCGCCTACTACCTGGCCAAGAACCACGGCATCACCAATGTGGCGGTGCTTGAAAAGGGCTACATCGGCGGCGGCAACACCGGGCGCAATACCACCATCGTGCGCTCCAACTACCTGTATCCGCAAAGCGCGCAGCTGTATGGGTTCTCTCTGGACCTGTATGAAAAATTGGCGCAAGAGCTGAACTTCAACATCATGTTCAGCCAGCGCGGGTTGGTAACACTGGCCCACAGCCGCCACGATCTGGACAGCATGTCACGCTGGGCCAATGCCATGCTGTTCAACGGCATCGCTGCCGAAATGCTGGACACCGCGCAAATTCTGGAGATGATGCCGCGCGTGAACTTTAGCCGGGATGCGCGCTTTCCAATTCTGGGCGGCTTTCTACAGCGCCGTGCAGGTGCCGTGCGCCACGACGCGGTGGCTTGGGGCTTTGCCCGCGCCGCCAGCGCGCTGGGCGTGGACATTGTTCAAAACTGCAGCGTGCGCGGCTTTATCAAGCAGGACGGCCGCGTGGTCGGCGTGCAAACCAACCGCGGCGACATCCGCGCTGAGCGCGTCGGGCTGGCCGTGTCCGGGCGCACCAGCCAAGTCGCCGAGATGGCAGGCGTGCGCCTGCCGGTGATCACCTACGCACTGCAGGCCATGGTGTCAGAGTCGGTCAAGCCGGTGCTCGACACGGTGATGCTCTCGCCCGCCGTGGGCGCCTACTGGAGTCAGTCAGACAAGGGCGAGGTCGTGATCGGTGGCGCGCTGGACCACTTCCCCTCTTATGCCCAACGCGGCAGCTTTGCCATCAAGCAGCAGGTGCTGGCAGCCACCATGGAAATGTTTCCCTCGTTCGGACGCCTGCGGCTGTTGCGCCAATGGGCTGGCATCGTGGATGTGGTGCAGGACTCCAGCCCCATCATCGGTCCCACGCCGGTGCCAGGCCTGTTTATCAATTGCGGTTGGGGCACCGGCGGCTTCAAAGGGATTCCGGTGGGCGGCTGGACGCTGGCCCATGTGCTGGCCACCGGCAAGAACCACCCGCTGGCCGAACCTTTCCAGTTGCAGCGCTTTCAGACCGGGCGCCTGATTGATGAGGCCGCTGCGGCCGGCATCGCCCACTAAAGCGCACGGAGCTACCGACCATGATGCTGATTGAATGTCCCTGGTGCGGTCCCCGACCAGAAAACGAATTTAACTGTGGTGGCACCTCGCACATCCAGCGCCCCGCGCTGGACTGCAGCGATGCAGAATGGGGCGACTATCTGTTTGGCCGTGCCAACCCCTGCGGTGTGCATGCCGAACGCTGGCGCCATAGCTACGGCTGCAGCCATTGGTTCAATCTGGCGCGCGACACCCGCACGCACACTGTTCTGGCGGTCTATGGCATATGCGACCCGATGCCAGCGCTGGCCGCTGCAACCGGAGATGGCGCATGAGCGGTTACCGCCTGCCAGCCCCGCAAGGCAGTTGGATTGATCGAAGCCGCGCGCTGGAAATGCGCTTTAACGAGCAGGCCATCCCGGGCTTTGCCGGCGATACACTGGCCTCCGCCTTGCTGGCCCAAGGCACCATGCTGGTGGGGCGCAGCGTCAAGCTGCACCGGCCCCGTGGCATTTTTTCCTGCGGCGTGGAAGAACCCTCGGGCATTGTCGATATTGGTAGCGGCGCACTGCGCACGCCCGACACCCGTGCCACTGACATCCAGGCGCGCAACGGCCTGGTCGCCAGCAGCAGCATTGGCTGGCCCAGCCTGCGTTATGACGCAGGTGCTGCCATCCAGAAGTTTTCCGCGTTGATGCCGGCAGGCTTCTATTACAAAACGTTCATGTGGCCGCACTGGCATCTGTTTGAGCCTGGCATACGCCGCATGGCTGGAATGGGCTTTGCCGGTGATGGCCCCGACCCCGAGCGCTATGACGAGGTGTCGCAAAACGTAGAGGTGCTGGTGGTCGGTGCCGGTGCCGCCGGGATGCATGCCGCCCTCGCCGCAGCCCAGGCCGGACGCCAGGTGTTGTTGCTGGAGAGCGCGCCGCAAACAGGCGGCTGGCTGGCTGCCCAAAGCCTGCGCGATGTCCCGTCTGGCGTGGAGTTGGCCGCCTTGCGCAGCACTCTGCAAGCCGCTGGCGTGACGCTGCGCACCCACACTACGGCGGTGGCGCTGTATGACCACAACCTGATGGTCGCCATCGAATCGGTGGAAGAAACACCGGAAGGGCAGAGAGGCAGCGTGGTGCGCGAGCGGCTGTGGAAGCTGCGAGCGCGCCAGATCATTCTGGCCACCGGCGCCTTTGAGCGCCCGATGCTGTTCCCCGACAACGACCGCCCCGGCGTGATGCTGGCCGATGCGGTGGAGCGCTATGCCGAGCTCTACGGCGTGGCCTGCGGCAAGCGCGTGGTGATTGCTGCGGCTTGCGACAGCGCCTATGGCGTCGCGCATTCGCTGCTGGCCGCAGGCATGCAGGTGGCCGCCATTGTGGAACGCCGCAGCGCTGCTGATGTCGGCCCGGGCGTGATCGCACCGCCGGGCGTGACCGTGCTGCATGACAGCGCCATGGTCGCGGTGGACGGCAGCCACGGCGTGCGCAGTGTGCAGGTGGCGGGCAACGCAGGCGGGAAACTGCAGCGCCTGGAGGCCGACCTGGTCGCCAGCGCCGGTGGCTTCACGCCCAACGTCAATCTGTTTTCTCAAGCTGGTGGCGAGTTGCAGTGGCTCGAGTCCGCGTCCATGTTCGTGCCCTCTGGCACGGTCAGCGGCGTGGCGATGGTCGGTGCCTGCGCGGGCGTGTTTGCGCTGCAGGCCGCCGTGGAGCATGCGCAGGCAGTGGGCCGTAACGCCCCCGGTGCGGCTTTGCCGGAGTTGCCCGCCATGGGTTACGGCCAGGTACCGGCCAATACCCAGCCATCTGCCGCGGCGCTGGCCGCGCTCGGCCGCAAACCGGGCAAACAGTTTGTCGATTTGCAAAACGATGTCGGCGTCAACGACATCCGGCTGGCGGCTCGCGAGAGCTACAACTCGGTGGAACTGCTCAAGCGCTACACCACCACCGGCATGGGCACGGACCAGGGCAAGACCAGCAACATCAACGCCCTGGTGGTGCTGGGCGAAGCCAGCGGGCGCAGCCCCGAGGCCGTGGGCACCACCCGGTTCCGCCCGCCCTTCAAGCCGGTCACGCTGAACGCATTGATTGGCGGCCGCTCGGGGGCCCGCTACCGGCCAATGAAGCAGTTGCCGGCACACGCCTTCCATACGGAACGCCAGGCGCTGTTTGAGGAGTTTGGCGGCTGGTGGCGCCCGGCCGCCTATCCACAGGCTGGTGAAGACCTGCACCAGGCGGCAGCGCGCGAGGCCCGCACGGTGCGCCAATCGGTCGGCCTGTTTGACGGCTCGCCCCTGGGCAAGCTGGAAATATACGGCCCGGATGCCGCCGCGTTTCTGGACCTGATGTATGTGGGCACCATGTCCAGCCTGGCCGTGGGGCAGGCGCGCTACGGTTTGATATTGAATGAGAACGGCGTCATCGTGGACGATGGCATTGTGGCCCGCTTGGCCGACAACCATTTTTGGGTCAACACCACCTCGGGCGGAGCCGAGCGCACGCAACTGGCCTTTGATGAATGGCTACAGTGCGAGTATGTGAACCTGCAGGTGCTGGTGGTGGGGCAGACCTCGCAGTGGGGCAATGTCACCGTGTCCGGCCCCAAGGCCTGGCAGTTGCTGCAACGTGCCGGTTTTGCCGACGGCCTGGCACCTCAAGCGATGCGCCATATGACCCTGCAAGACAGCACCTGGCAAGACCAGAAAGTGCGCGTGTTGCGTGCCAGTTTCAACGGCGAGTTGGGCTACGAAATCAACCTGCCGGCCGACCGCAGCACGGCCCTGTTCGAGCAGCTATGGAGCGCGGGCGCGGATCTGGGCGTGTGCATGATGGGGGTGGAAACGCTGATGACCCTGCGACTGGAAAAAGGCTTTATCCACATCGGTGCCGACACCGATGGCACCACGCTGCCCGGCGATGTGGGTCTGGCGCGCGGCGTTGAAAAGAAGAAGGCCAATTTTGTGGGCCGCCGCTCGCTGCTGCGACCTGCCGCGCAGGATACCGAGCGTCTGCAACTGGTCGGCCTGCAATCGGTGGACGGACACACGCCGATTCCGGTGGGCGCCCACCTCGCGCATCAAGCCCCGCCGTCGAAGGCCATGGGCCACGTCACCAGCAGTGCCTTCAGCCCGGCCTTGCAACAGCCTGTGGCACTGGCCATGCTGGAGCACGGCTCCACACGCCATGGCGAGGTCCTCACCGCCTGGTACCTGGGCAAGCCCATACCCACGCGGGTGGTGCCGCTACCTTTTTATGACCCGGCTGGAGAGCGTCTGCATGGCCAATAACGCGATCAACTCTGCCGTACAGCTCAGCGGGATGGGGATGCTGTCGATACGCCATTTCCCCGACGACCAGGGCGTCCGCGAAACCGTAGCTGCCCTGGGCCTGGAATGGCCGGCACAGCCGGGCCGCTTCAGCGGACACCCCGATACCACCGAAGGACATGGCGTGACACTGGTCTGGCGCAGCCCGCAGGAGTTGCTGGCCCTGTCACGCCATGGCGCGGCTCTGCAACCCTTGCGCGATGCATTGGCGCCGGGACGTCTGGCCACCGCCGCTGCCTGGAACCTCGGCCAGGGCCTGGTGCTGTTTGAACTACAAAGTCCGGATCTGGATGCTTGGCTGGCGCGGCTGGTGGACGCCGCGGCCATCCCGCAAGTCAACGGACATTCCAGCCGCTGCCGACTGGCCGATGTGGCCGTCGTCTTGCTGCGTCTGGACAAGGAGCGTGCGTGGTTGCTGGCCGACAAGCCCATCACGGCCTACGTCAGCAACTGGCTGGACTATGCGCACGCCGCCTTGCCCCCACCCGCGCCAGCCGCTCATTAATCCACTGACCTACTGATTCACAACCCAAGGAGAAAGTATGCATCCCACCCGCACCCTGTCCCGCCGCACCGGTCTGGCCCTCGGCCTGGCACTGGCACTCGCCTCCTGGTCGCTTCCCGCAGCCGCCCAGAAGGTCGTAAAAATCGGCATGTCCGGCCCTTACACCGGCGGCGCTGCGGCCTATGGCAAAGACTTTGAATCGGCCGTCAAGCTGGCGCTGGAAGACGCCAATGCAGCCGGTATCAAACTCGACGGTCAAGCTGTCAAATTTGAGTTGGTGTCCGAAGACGATGCCGGCGACCCCAAGCAGGCCGTCAGCGTGGCCCAGCGCCTGGTGGACATGAAGGTGGCTGGTGTGGTGGGGCATTTGCAATCCGGCGCCACCATTCCTGCATCCAAGATCTATTTTGAAGCCGGTATCCCGCAAGTGGCACCCGCCGCGACCAACCCCACATTTACACGCCAGAAGTTCAACACCGCCATGCGCGTGATTGGCGATGACAGCCAGGTTGGCGCGGCCATGGCAACTTACATCGTGAGCAAGATGGGCCTCAAGTCCGTGGCCGTGATTGACGACCGGACCGCCTTTGGCAAGGGCCTGGCCGACGTGGTGGCCAGCACCGTGCCAACGGTGGGTGGCAAGGTCGAAACGCGCGAATACACCACCGACAAGGCGACCGACTTCAAGGCCATTCTCACGTCCATCAAGAGCAAGAATGTGCAAGCCATTTTCTTTGGTGGCCTGAATGCACAGGCCGGCCCGCTGAAGCGCCAGATGGTGGACCTGGGCATGAAGATGCCTTTGTTCGGCTCCTCCATCTCCTCGGATGAGTTTGTCGAATTTGCCGGCAAAGATGCGGCCGAAGGAACCTACTCCGCCGACTCCGGTCAGGCGATTGAAAACATGCCCGGTGGCCCCGACTTTGTGAAAAAGTTCAACGCCAAATACGGCAAGGTCGTGATGTACGCACCCTACGGCTATGACGCCACCAATGTGCTAATCAACGCCATGAAGGCCGCCAACTCAGCAGACCCCAAAAAGTACCTGCCCGAAATCGCCAAGCTCAACTTCAAGGGCGTGACCGGCCCGATCGCCTTTGACGAGAAAGGCGACCTGCGCTCTGCCGCCGTGACTTTCTTCCAGGTCAAAGGCGGTGCCTGGGTGCCACTGGAAACCGTGGCCAGCAAGTAAGCGGGAAACGGGGTTGCGTGCTACAGGCCGCAGCCCCGCAGCAGCAGCGTCACCACATGCTCGGTGGCTCGCGCATGTTCTTTGGCACTCAATGAATCCGTGCCCAGCACCGCGCTTACCTGCACATCAAAGTCGGCATAGGTTTGGGTCGTGGCCCAGATGGTGAAGAAGAGGTGGGTGGCGTCCACCGGGGCCATGCGCCCGGCGTCTATCCAGCCTTGCACCACGGCGGCTTTGTCGATCACGAGTTGGCGCAACTCGGTGCTTAAAAGCTCTTTCACCACCGGCGCGCCGTGCAGCAATTCGTTGGCAAAGACCTTGGAACCATCGGGTCGCTGCGCAGACAAATTCATCTTGGCGCGTATGTATTCTTCCAGGGCGGCGCGGGGCTCCGCATCGCGGGTGATGCCTAGCGTGGGAACCAGCCAGTCGTTCAGGATGCGCGCCAGCACGGCGCGGTACAGCACGTCCTTGCTGCCAAAGTAGTAATGCAGATTGGCTTTGGGCAGACCGCTGCCATCCGCGATGGCGGCCATCGTGGCGCCGCCGAAGCCGGCACGCGCAAACACTTTTTCAGCGGCCAACAAAATAAGGGCCTCAGTCGTCTGGCGAATAAGGCCCTTGGATTGGGCCTCCGGGCTGGGCGCCCGTGCAGGCCCGCGAATGGCTTTGGCTTTCAGAGTCATTCGCGCAGGTTCCGAAGCAACTTACTTCTGCGCTGCTTCCCA
Organism: uncultured beta proteobacterium; assembly: GCA_903876045.1. Classification (GTDB taxonomy): domain Bacteria; phylum Pseudomonadota; class Gammaproteobacteria; order Burkholderiales; family Burkholderiaceae_C; genus Allorhodoferax. The sequence goes on from CAIQYP010000070.1 coordinate 8,383, forward strand.
CACCGCATGGGTGTAGGCAGCTTTGCCCGGATCCTTCTTGATCACGGGGTCGCTGCCACCGGTCAACAAGACCTTGATGGTGCGCTCAAAGGCGGCGGGCTCCAGGTAACCAATCTTCTTGGTACCGGCGTTGCTGATCAGCTTGGCCACGTTTTCCATCTGGCGCTTTTGCACCTTCATGCTGGAGCTGCCGGAAGAATCAGCTGCCATCACGGCCTTGGCTGCACCTTCGGGGTCTTTCACAGCCGCATCCCAGCCCTTGAGCGAGGCCTTGAGGAACTTGCCCATGCGCGCGACAAAGGCCGGATCCTTCAGGTTGGGTTCCAGCACATAGAGGCCGTCTTCCAGCGTCGACACGCCTTCTTTTTCATAGAAGAAAGTGATCAGGTCTTTTTCCTTCACACCGGCGTCCACCACTTGCCAGTATTCGTTGTAAATCATGGTGGAGATGCAGGCGGCCTGGTCTTGCAACAGCGGGTCCACGTTGAAGCCCTGCTTGAGGATCTTGATGTCGGAGTCGGTCTTCAGACCGAGCTTGTTCATCCAGTTGAGGAACGGGTATTCGTTACCGCCGTACCAGACACCCAGGGTCTTGCCCTTGAAGTCTTTAGGCGAAGCCACGCCGCTCTTCTTTTTACAGGTCAGCATCAGGCCGGACTTGTCAAACACCTGGGCCACGTTGACCAGCGGCACACCGGCTTCGCGCGAAGCCATGGCGGAGGGCATCCAGTCGACCACGATATCGGCCTGCTTGCCAGCCAGCACTTGGGTGGGGGCAATGTCGGGGCCGCCCGGCTTGATGGTGACGTCCAGACCGGCATCCTTGTAGAAGCCCTTCGCAGCGGCCATGTAGTAGCCGGCAAACTGGGCTTGCGGCACCCACTTGAGTTGCACGGTGACCGCTTCATTGGCGATCGCGCCGGTGCTGGCAGCAACGCCGCACACGGCCAGCACTGCGGCCATCAGGCTGCTGGTGAACTTGGGAGAACGAATCATGAAACACTCCTTCAGGGTTAAAGAATCAACACAGGACTAAACGACACAACACAACACACAAAACTATTTGACGCCGCGAATCGACGGGTGCCAGAAGGCCGCCCGCCGCTCCAGCGCAACCAACAGCGCATAGGCCACAGAACCGGTCACCGCCGCCACCACAATCGCACCCCAGACCAGCGGCATATTCATGCGCGAAGCCTCGGTCGAAATACGAAAACCCAAGCCACTGGTCGGCGAGCCAAAAAACTCGGCAACGATGGCGCCGATCAGGGCCAACGTGGCATTCACCTTGAGCGCGTTGAAGATGAACGGCAGCGCCGAGGGCAGGCGCAGCGCCACCAAGGTGCGGGTGTAGCTGGCGGCGTAGCTGTACATCAACTCGCGCTCCAGTTTGCCTGCGGCCTTGAGGCCCGCCAACGTGGACACCAGCATCGGGAAGAAGGTCATCAGCACCACCACAGCCGCCTTGGACGGCCACTCAAAACCAAACCACATCACCGCAATCGGCGCCACCGCCACCAGCGGCACCGCACTGGTCAATGACGCAACCGGCAGCAGCCCGCGTTGCAAAAACGGCATGCGGTCAATCGCTACGGCCACGGCAAATCCCAGTATGCAACCCAGCGTCCAGCCGATCACCACGGCCTTGCACACGGTCTGCACAAAGTCGCCCCAGAGCTTAGGCGCGTGATAGCCCATGGAC
>CAIQYP010000071.1 GCA_903876045.1 uncultured beta proteobacterium
ATCAGCACCACATCAAAGGGAGGGTGCGAGGCGGCCACCGCATCCACTCCGAGTTGCCCGTTAGCGGCCAATGACACGAGTGCACCTTCGGCGCTGAGTAACTCCTCAGCAACTTGTTGGTTTATCAGGTTGTCTTCAACCACCAAGATGCGCATGCCCGCAAGCAGACGGGTAGCCCCGCTGCGCGACTGCAGGACACTGCCTTTGGACAGCGTGCGACCCGTGGCAGCATCCTGCAGTGCACGAGCCATCACTGGCTTGAACAAGAAGCCGTCAACCATGGCCTGCTCTTGCGCGGTGCGCAACAGCAATGTGTCGCGCCCGTTGGCGGTCAGCATCACAATGCGGGGATGTTGTTCGAGGCTGCATAGGCCCCGTATTTGTCGTGCGGTCTCCCACCCGTCCATTTCCGGCATCTGCCAATCCAGATAGATCACGTCAAACGGAAATGCATCGCTGGACAAGTGCGCACGAATCAAAGCCAGTGCCTGCATGCCGCTCGATACCGTTTCAGTCGGCCAGGACCAGGAGCGGGTCATGCCTGAAAGAATATCGCGCGCTAGCAGGTTGTCATCCACGATCAATACCCGCTGTGGGCTTTTCGATAAACCCGCTGCTTCCACCGGATCATCGGGCGGCGCGGGCGCCGTCGACAATGGCAGCGTAAAGCTGAACTGACTGCCTTCGCCAAGTTTGCTTCTCAGCCTTAGCTGTCCGCCCATCAATTCGATCAGGCGTTTGCAAATGGCCAAGCCCAGACCCGAACCGCCAAAGCGACGCGTGGTGGACGCCTCCGCTTGCGAAAAGCCGCTAAAGATGTGGGTTTGTTTGTCGGTTGCAATTCCGATGCCTGAATCCTCAATGGCGAACTCAATCCATGCTCTGTCCGCTATTGCAAGCTCGGGCGATGGCACATTGCGCACACGCAAAACAACTTGCCCCTTTTCGGTGAATTTGATTGCGTTGCCGCCCAGATTGACCAGCACTTGCTGCAAGCGCATGGAGTCACTCACAAGTGCTACGGGAACCGAAGCGTCGATATCGAACAACACATCAATATTCTTCCCGCCGATGGTTGAACACAGGATGACTGAAACTTCGCTGAGCAAGTGATCCAGCCGGAAAGCGTGCGGGTCCAGTTCCATCTTGCCCGCTTCCACCTTCGAAAAATCCAGAATATCTTTTAGCAGGCCCAACAATGAGTGCGCAGCGACCTCGGTCTTGGACGCATAGTCGCGCTGTGATGGGCTTAACTCGGTCCTCTGTAGCAGAGTGAGCAGGCCCATGATGGCATTCATGGGCGTGCGAATCTCATGGCTCATATTTGCCAGAAATTGGCTTTTGTAGCGCGATGCCTCTTGCGCCGCTTCTGTAGCCCGAACCAATTCGGTAATGTCCACCCGGATACCAACAATATTGCCCTGCGGGGTTTTACGGTCGATTACGCGCATCACGCGGCCGTCGTCACGTTTCTGAATGCGGTGCTCGTTGCCCTCATGGTGCGCACGCAAGCGCTCGGCAATCCATTCCTCTTCGCGCCCAACAGAGTCGCGATACAAACCGCGCTCCGCCCCCAGTCGAACCAAACTCTCAAATGTCACTCCGGGCGTCATCATGTCCCGTATGTCGGGATAGAGCTGCAGGTACTTGGAGTTGCTGTAAACAAGCCTATCGTCCTTATCGAATAAGACAAAAGCATCATCAACCGCGTCAATGGCGTCGCGCAGGGTTGCCGCGCCACGTTGAATTTCTGCTTCTGCCTGCTTTCGCAAAGACAAGTCGCGAATAAAGGCGAAGTTGAATTCCCGCCCATCAAACTCAATGAAATTCAGATCCGCTTCTACCGGTATGTCCCGTCCCAGGAGATTGCGGTGCACCGTTTCAAAATGCATACGACCACTCTGGCGCAGGCGCGCCCAATGGCCTGGCCAACTGGACGGGGGCATGTCCGGATTCAAGTCCGACACAGTCAACCCCAGCATTTGTTCCTCGCTATAGCCATGCAAATCACAAGCCGCCTGGTTGACCCGCAGAACACGCCCGTCCGGTCCAATCCATAGCGTGGGAAGGGACGACTTGAGAACCGAAATCTCACTCAGTTTGAGAGCTGACTCGGCTTGCAAACGACGGCGCAACTGTGCAATGAGCAATGTGGCCGCAACACCTAAAAAGAGCAGTACTAATAATAGACCACCGCCTGCCCAGAGGGCGCGCTGGCGCCAGGGCGTCAAGACATCATCAAGAGAAACAGCAAGAGAAACCACCAGCGGATAGTCGGAAAGCGCCCGGTAGCTGTAGACCCGCAATGAGCCGTCGACTGCGTCGACCTCACGCGTAGACCCTTCGGGTGTGGCCGAAATATGCGTCTTAAAAAGAGGGGTATCAGACCAGTTGTGCTGTGCAACCTCCGAATTGAACGGCCAGCGCGCTATAGCCCAGCCCTGGGAGGTAAAAAGGGTCACTGACCCGTTGTCGCCGATATCAATGGATTGATAGAGGTGCTGGAAATACTCGGGATCGACGGTGCTCAGCAAATATCCGTCCAGACCCTCGCCAAGCTTGATGCTGACAGGGATGATCCATAAACCTGAAACCCGGCTCTTGACGGCTGCACCAATAAACAGACCTGCCAACTTAGCGCTTTGCTGCGCAAGATAGAAATCGCGGTCATTGGCGAGTGGCAAGGAGGCCAGGTCTTCGGTCAAAGTCGAAGCCACAATCCGCCCTTCAGCATCGAGTACAGCATAGGACGCAATCAGTCCGTCTTCCGGAAGCAATGCCCGCAACCGGGTACCTGTCGCGGCGTTGATCGGCTTTCCATTCCGGGTCTGAGATAGCAGGTCCTTTGCGGCCAATGACATCGAGAGTTCGACCCGCCGCATGCTCTGGCGCGCATGTTCTTCAAGCAACTGGGTCAAGCTGCTGGTTTTAGAGGAAGCAGCAGCAAACTGCTGTTCGTAATCCCGCCATAAATTGTTGACAACCACCGCACTCAGCAGAAGTCCGACCACCAATGCAAGCACGCCGATGGCGCGTTGGGGCTGCATTCGCATTTGGCGCAGAAAGCGTAAAAAGCAGGTGGGCCGTCGAGGATGCATGCAGGATTGTGACCTAAGGTAGGGAACTTTTAAAGAACGCCAAAATAGCAATCAATGCGTAGCATAAAGGGTCGCATTCGATGACGAGACTCTTAAGAAATCTGAAACACAATCCTTGCTGTGAAGACAAAATACTTTTTCCAACTGGTTGCTTTGTCGGCGCTGTGGGGGGCATCTTTTATGCTGACCCGCATTGCTGCGCCCGCGCTGGGACCGAATCTGGCTGCTGGTCTGCGCATGGTGATGGCCACCGCCATGCTGAGCTTGATCATGTGGAAGCTAAATACTCCCTGGCCGCTGCAGCATTGGAAGGAATTGCTTTTGCTAGGCCTGCTGGCTGTGGCAGGGCCGCACGTGCTGTATGCCCGCTCATCATTGGATTTGCCCGCCGGCTATGGCGCTCTGCTGACGGTGACCTCGGTGCTATTTGGTGCTTTTGCCTCAGCCTGGCTCAAAGAAGAGTCGCTCACCGTGCCCAAGATGCTGGGCTGTTTGCTGGGCTTTGCCGGGGCGGCATTGGTGGTGCGCTTAGGGCCTGTGGAGCCCACGCACACGCTGGTCATTGCGGCGCTCACCTGCATGGCCGGAGCAGCCATTTCAGGCGTCTCCACGCCCTTCCTTAAAAAGGCGATCGCGCGAATGGAGCCGTTGCAAATAACGGCCGGGATGCATGCGGCGGCAGTCTTGCTGATGCTGCCTGGCGCATTGATCGACCTGCCCCACGCTCAATTTTCATTGCGCGCCATGTCTGCGGTCATGCTGATGGGCTTTGTAACGTCGGGCCTGGCCTATTGGATGTACATGCGCATCATGCGGCACGTGCCGCCCATGGCGGCCTTGAGTTCCACCTTCTTGAGCACCGGTTTTGGCGTGCTCTGGGCCGTGCTGCTATTGGACGAGCCCACCAGCACGGCAATGGCAACAGGGGGTGCACTGATTTTGCTGGCTTGCCTGCTGGTCATGGGGCTTAACCCGCTGCGCTGGCGGTTGCCTTAACGCGCAGTGCGTTGACCCACGCCCAAGGCTGCGACCACGCTGAGCATCAGCACGGCTGCAGCGCCGATTAACGTGGCGCCATATTGCCCACGATCCATCAGCGGACCGAATATCAGCGGCGAAAGTGCGAAGCCCGTGTCCAACCCGGAATACACCAGGCCATAAACCCGACCGGTTGCACCTTTTGGGGTGGCACGCTTGATCATCATGTCGCGTGACGGACCACCAATACCAATGGCAAAGCCCGTGCAGGCAAGAATCACCATCGTGGCATTGGCACCTAGCCAGCCGGTACCGCAAAGGGCAAAAAGTAAGGCCCCCGCGGCCATGCAGACGGCTACCACACGGTCACTATGGACCGAGCGCGCCGCTACAAAGCCACCAATCAACATACCAAAGGCACCTGCAAGCATGTACCAGGTGATGGTCAGCGTGGCCGCTTCAAAGCTCACGCCTTGCATGGCTTTAAGAATAGAAACTGCGAAGTTCTGCACCACCGCCAGCGTCATGGTGGATAGCAAAAAGAAAGCGAAACACCACCAGACCACTGGCAGCTTCATAAAGGCCAGTACATGCTCCTTTGGGGCGTGCACATCTGCCATCTGCACCTTGTGGCTAGTGCTGAGCTTGTCGCGCTGCAGCACCAGCAGCACCAAAATCAAGGCGTACATGACGGCAGCGGCCAGATAGGCATTGCGCCAGCCAAAGCCCGCACTGATGCTGGCCATGAACACCGGTGCCGCCGCCCAGCCCAAATTGCCGGTCAGACCGTGGGCGCTAAAGGCATAACCCAGACGCGGCGCAGAGACACGTTGGTTCAATATCGTGAAGTCCACCAGATGAAATGTGGCATTACCCAAACCGGCAAGCGCGCCTACCAGCATCAGCCCCATATAACCAGTGATCATTGATGCCAGCACACAGGTCAGCACAAAAATAGCCATCGCAATAAACAGCATGGGTCGCGCACCCAAACGATCCACGACGAAACCGGCGCATGCCTGACCCACACCCGAGACCACAAAGAACACACTCATCAACAAGCCCAGTTCCGAAAAGGAGAAGCCAAACTCCTTGATGAACACGGGGAACATCAGCGGCAGTATCAGGTGACTGAAGTGCGAACTGGCGTGGGCCAGCCCCACCATGCCAATGATGCCGGCGTCCTGCCGTATAGAAACTGTGGGGGGTGTAAGCGCAGCAGCGGAAGCAGAGTTCATGCGGGCATCTTAGACGCCCGACCTATCCCCTGTCTCGCGCTGAGCTACTCAACTAAAGCTGAACTGCCCCGGCGTCTGGATCGGATCCACGCCCACTTTGATAGTGGACTTAGGTAAGAACTTGCCTTCCAGCAAAAGCTTGGACAGCGGGTTTTCAATGCGCTGCTGGATCGCACGCTTCAAGGGACGCGCACCATACACGGGGTCGAAGCCCACTTTGGCCAGCTCGGCCACAGCGGCATCTGACACCTCCAGCGTCAAATCCATCTTGGCCAAACGCGCCAACAATACGGCCAACTGAATCTTGGCGATGGCGGCAATATGGGCAGCATCCAACGCGTGGAACACCACGGTTTCGTCAATGCGGTTCAGAAATTCAGGGCGGAAGTGGTTCTTCAACTCGCCAGTCACCGCGTCCTTAATGTCTTCACTATCCTGCCCCACCATGCTCTGGATCAGATGCGAACCGATATTACTGGTCATAACGATCACGGTGTTCTTGAAGTCCACGGTGCGGCCCTGGCCATCGGTCAGGCGACCATCATCGAGCACCTGCAACAGCACGTTGAATACGTCCGGATGGGCCTTCTCCACCTCATCGAGTAGTAGCACGCTATAAGGTTTTCGGCGCACGGCCTCGGTCAGGTAACCGCCCTCCTCGTAACCGACATAGCCCGGAGGTGCGCCGATCAGGCGAGCCACCGAATGCTTCTCCATGAACTCGCTCATGTCGATGCGAAT
>CAIQYP010000072.1 GCA_903876045.1 uncultured beta proteobacterium
AAGAAGACCAACTGCATGGTCATCTTCATCAACCAGATTCGTATGAAGATCGGCGTGATGTTCGGCTCGCCCGAGACAACCACCGGCGGCAACGCGCTGAAGTTCTACGCCTCCGTGCGCTTGGACATCCGTCGCACCGGCACCATCAAAAAGGGTGACGAGGCCATCGGCAATGAAACCAAGGTCAAGGTGGTGAAAAACAAAGTGGCCTCACCGTTCAAGACGGCGGAGTTCGACATCCTGTTTGGCGAAGGCATCAGCCGCCATGGCGAGATCATCGACATGGGCGTGAACGCCCACATCATTGAAAAGTCGGGCGCCTGGTATGCCTACCAAGGCGAAAAAATCGGTCAAGGCCGTGACAACGCACGCGAATTCCTGCGCGAAAACCCCGACCTCTCGGTCGAGATCGAAAACAAGGTGCGCGAGTCCCTAGGCATTCCACTGGTGCCGGTGGCTGAAGTGGAAAAGGTCAAGGGCAAGAAGGCAGATAAGGCGGAAAAGCCTGAGAAAGTCGAGAAGGCTGACAAGGCCGAATAAGCAGCCGCGACCTGGTGCCTGCGCATGCCCAAGGGGTGTGGCGGGTGCGTGCTCACCGTCGCAGGTGTGTGCGTCAAACAGGCGCTTTCATCCCGTTGTAAACCTCATGGCCGTAACCCCTCTTTCACTAACCGCGCGCGCCTTGCGCCTGCTCTCCAGTCGTGAACATTCGCGTGCCGAACTGGAGCGCAAGTTGGTGCACTTCGAGGAAGAGCCTGGCGCTTTGGCCAAAGTGCTGGACAGCCTGCAGGCGAAGGATTTCATCAACGATGTACGCGTGGTCGAGTCAGTGTTGCATCGCCGCTCCGCCAAGCTGGGCACGCAACGTATCAAGCAGGAGTTGCAGGCCAAGGGGTTGGAGCCCGAAGCAGTTGCAGACGCGGTTAACCGTCTGCGTGGTACCGAACTTGAGCGGGCGCGTGAAGTTTGGCGCAAGAAGTTCGGCACGCAGCCTGCAGATGCGACAGCGCGCGGCAAGCAGATGCGTTTTCTAGCGAGCCGGGGCTTTGGCGGGGACACTATTCACCGCGTAGTTTCTGGTGGTGATGAAGACTGAGGGCCTGCCACGCTATGGTTTTGGAATAACCAAAGTGCGGTCGGCAAATTGGCGGTTGAAACCTCAGCCGCCCAATGATTCAGCCGGGATGGGGTCGGGGTTCGGCCCGATTTGTGCGTACCCGCAGTATGAGGGCCGGGCCCCGACCCCATCCCTGCGAGCGAGCGAAACTAAGCAGCGAAAGAAGCTGTTAGATCCCCAACATCAACTGCAAGTTCTGCACCGCCGCGCCGCTGGCACCCTTGCCCAAATTGTCCAGCCGCGCCACCAGCACAGCATGGGCAAAGCCATCGGCCGCTGCATCGTTACCAAACACACGCAGTTCCATCTTGTTGGTATTGGCCAGCGCCACCGCATCCAGCTTCAGATCCGGCGTCACAGGTTCCACCGTCACCCAAGTGCTGCCAGCGTAATGTTTGGCCAGCGCCGCATGCAAGTCAGCGGCAGAGGGTTTGCCTGGCAACATATCCAGATGCAAAGGCAACTGCACCAGCATGCCCTGCACAAAATTCCCAACCGACGGCACAAACAAAGGGCGGCGCGTCAAGCCCGTGTAGCACATGATTTCGGGAATGTGCTTGTGCTTCAGGCCCAGCGCATACAGTTCCATGGGCGGTGCATTTCCCGCTTCATAGGCTTCCATCATGCTGCGTCCACCACCTGAGTAACCGCTGATCGAAGGCAGGCAGACCGGGTAATCGGCGGGCAACAAACCGGCATCAATGAGCGGGCGAATCAGCGCAATCGCACCAGTGGCATAACAGCCCGGGTTGGCCACGCGCTGCGCCCCGATGACGGCCTCGCGCTGACCTGCAGCCAATTCAGGAAATCCATAGACCCAGCCCGGCGCCGTGCGGTGCGCGGTAGAGGCGTCAATGATTTTGGGGCCAGGCTTGCCGGTTTCAGCGGCGATGGAATCAATCATGGCCACAGATTCGACAGCCGCATCGTCATGCAGACACAGGATCACCAAATCAGCCTCAGCCATCAGAGCGCGTTTGGCCAGCGGGTCCTTGCGCAGGGCAGGGTCAATGCTCAACACCTCGACGTTAGACATCGTCTGCAGGCGTTCGCGAATTTGCAGCCCAGTGGTGCCGGCTTCGCCGTCAATAAAAATTTTTTTCATGAAGTACGTGAAGTAAGAACCTAGAAACTTTTGAACGGTAACCTTGACGTAACCCGGGGTTGTGGAGTACCAGTCTGTAAGACTGCTACAAGTCTTGCGCGCTGCAGCATGATACAGTCCCGCCCTGATGTGCCCAGTGCCATGTGTGTGAGTTCCCTCTTGTACATCATGGTGAACATTGTCCAGCCTCTAGAGAGATGTTATGAAGATTCATGAGTATCAAGGCAAGGAAATCTTGCGCCAATTCGGTGTGCCGGTGCCTCGCGGCATCCCCGCCTTCACCGTGCAGGAGGCTGTGGAAGCCGCAC
>CAIQYP010000073.1 GCA_903876045.1 uncultured beta proteobacterium
CGAAACGCATGGACGTGACGGTCAAGCCGCACCGGCTGGACGCCTATGACGAATTGCAGGCACATGCCAAGCAGACCGACCAATCCAGCCATGGCCATTCCACAGAAACCGACGAGGACACCCAATGACGAACACCCCAACGGCAATCAGCGACATGGGCAACATGGCGCAACTTCAGGCGCGCGCCCACGCCTTGCGACTGAGCGGACTGCTGGCCCGCTGGGACCAGGTGGTTTGTGACTCAGCGCGTCTGGCCTGGGTCACAGAACTTCTGGGATGGGAAGAGACGGAACGCGACCAGCGCAGCTTGGAACGTCGGTTGCGCTCTGCGCACATTTGCAAGTTCAAGCCGCTGGCCGATTTTGAATGGGACTGGCCAACGCGCTGTGACCGCCAGGCCGTCCAGGAACTGATGACCCTGTCCTTCATGGCCGACGCCAGCAACGTCATGCTGGTGGGGCCCAACGGGGTGGGTAAGTCCATGCTGGCTTGCAACCTGGGCCACCAAGCCCTGATTCAGGGGCATACCGTACTGTTCATCACCGCCGGCCAATTGCTCGGTGACCTGGCGGCGCTGGACAGTGATTCGGCACTGCGACGCCGGCTCAAGCATTACGCGGCACCGGACTTGCTGCTGGTGGACGAGGTCGGGTACTTGTCGTATTCCAATCGGCACGCCGATTTGTTGTTCGAGCTCATCAGCCGGCGCTATGAGCAAAAAAGCACGGTTATCACCACCAACCGGGCGTTCAAGGAATGGCACGAGGTGTTTCCCAATGCTGCCTGCGTGGTGTCACTGATTGACCGACTGGTGCACCGTTGCGAGATTGTGCCCATTGAGGGCGAGTCGTACCGGCTAAAGGAAGCCATGGCACGTGCCGAGCAAAAGGCTGCTGCGCGTGCTGTCGTGCCTCGCAAAGGGAAGAAGGCATGAGCCGCCGTGGCGCTGGGGCGAGACGACCAACCCAGATTGACCAAGGTACAGCCCGGTTTGGCCGGCCCACGAAATGGACGCCGGCACAGGCATCTGCCGTACTGGAGGTGCTGGACGAAATCCGAGAGTGGATTTGGCTTAGCTACGGCAGCCAGATTCAGAGGGAATTGCGCCGGGACCATGCTGTCACAACGTCATCCGTGCCGTCGAACCTTGGCGACGGGGACGTGCCGTTTTAGGACTGTAAAAGGCTGACTGCTGTCGATTGCCACAATAGACTTCGCGGCGGTTCAATATGCGCGGCGTGCTGGCCAACTACGGCCAGTCGCGACACACCTGCATAGTGGCCGACTCCCATCAACCTGACAGCCAATGACTGGCTCTTCCCATCACGCCAACACAGACCTGGCGACATAGCTGTACAGCGGTATGCCAAACAGGATATTCAGGGGAAAGGTAATGCCCAGCGAAAGGCCGAAGTAAAGTGAGGGGTTGGCCTCGGGGACGGCGTAGCGCATCACCGCAGGCACCGCAATGTAGGAGGCGCTGGCCGCCAGCACCATGAGCAGAGTGGCGTCGCCCGCCGGGATCTCCAACAGGGCGCAAAGGCCCAGGGCCAGACTGGCGTGAGTCAGGGGGCCGAGCACCGCATAAGCCAGCAGCCAGGGCGACTTGCCCCGGACCTGGGGCAGGCTGCGCGCGGTCAACAGCCCCATGTCCAGCAGGAAGAAGGCCAGCATGCCCTTGAAGAGATCGCCCGAAAACGGTTGCATCGCCGCCTTGCCGGCATCGCCACTGAGAATACCGATCAGCATGGCTCCCAGCAACAACAGTTGCGCGCCGTCGGTGAAGGACTCGTGCAGAATCCTGCCAATCGGCACGCCGGCACGTTGGGGTGATGCAGGCAGAGCCAGCACGGCGGCCCCGCCGCTGCTTGTGGCAACAGTGCCGACCGCTTGTTGCCGCAACGCGTTGGCAAACACAATGGCAAGGATGATGGCCGGTGACTCCATCAAGGCCATGGCGGCCGACATGTAGCCGCCAAATACCACCTGCTGGTTTTCCAGGGTTTGCACCGCGGTCACAAAGGTCACCGCGCTGACCGAGCCATAGGTGGCAGCCACGGCTGCCGCATCAAAGCCGGACAAGACCCGGCGCAACAGGCAATAGCCCAGCAGCGGCACTGCCACTGCCAGCAGCACTGCGCAGCCCAGGCTGGTGGCCACCTGGGCGGTAAAGCCGGAGTGGGCCAACGCAAACCCGCCCTTAAGGCCCAGGGCCATCAACAGGTACAGCGCCAGAAAGCGCGAGATTGGCGGGGGGATCTCCAGGTTCGATTTCACAGCGCCGGCGAGCGCCCCAAAGATGAAGAAGAGAATGGCCGGGTCAAGCAGGTTGTGCATGGGTGTTTTCCTTTGCACCGATGCTAGGTAATGACATAGCGCTTGTAAAATCGATTCTTAAACGCTTTTGCATAGACAAAAACCTATGAACGTTTCCTTTCGCCAACTGCGGCTGGTACTGGCGCTGGCAGAGACCGGCAGTGTGAGCGGGGCCGCACGCATGATGCACGTGACCCAGCCCACGGCCTCCATGCAATTGAAGGATGTGGCCGACGCCGTCGGCCTGCCGATTTTCGAAGTGGTGGGCCGCCGGGTTTACATGACGGAAGTCGGCAGTGAGCTGGCCCGCACCGCCCGTGCGGTGGCGGCGGAATGGGACGGCTTTGAGCAGCGGGTGGATGCCCTCAAGGGCTACACACGCGGCAAGCTGCGCGTGGCGCTGGTCAGCACCGCCAAATACTTTGTGCCGCGGCTGCTGGGGTCTTTTTGCAAGCGCTATCCGGAGATCGACGTGTCGCTGGAAGTGCTTAACCGTGACGGCGTGGTGGCGCGCCTGCGTAACAACCTGGACGACCTCTATGTGATGTCGGTGCCTCCCAGGGATCTGGACCTGGTCGATGAGGTCTTCATGGCCAATCCCCTGGTCGTCATTTGCGCCAGTGCCAACCCCCTGGCCAAACAGAAGTCGCTGTCGCTTGCCGAACTCAGCGGCCAGCGCTTTATTCTGCGGGAAGAAGGGTCAGGCACCCGCATGGCGGTGGACCACTGTTTCAAAAAACTGAAGTTCCGCCCCGACCTGCGGCTGGAGCTCGGCAGCAACGAGGCCATCAAGGAGTCTGTGGCCGGTGGCCTGGGCATCTCCGTGATCTCCAGCCACGCACTGCATGGCAATGCCCAAGAGCACGGGGTGTCGGTCCTGAACGTTGCAAGGTTTCCGCTGGAATCCCATTGGCATGTTGTTCACCCAAAAGGCAAAAAACTTTCACCCATTGCATCGATTTTCAAGGCCCACCTGCTGGCTAGCACCTGAGAAGCTGCGCTACTGCACGCCGACGGGCAGTGCGCACCAAAGACGGATATTCGGTTTGCAATTTGAACGTCAGTAAGACCGGTTTCGCTGCATTGCTGGTCCACTATTTTCCCCATTGCTGACGCTCAGCACAGTTACCCTCAAGGTCAACGTAAAACCGCGCTCAACCGCCATTTTTGCGCGCTTTCATACCGCCGCTAACACTACATCCTCGGCGGCTGCGTGGAAGACCTGTGGCTGGCGGTTTCGGCCCTTCTGGAACTCTTCCCCGGCGTGGCGGGCAAGGTCGCATATTCAGGCATTAGCTTTGGTGGCGGCATCGGCGCGCTGGGCGTACCGTGGGACGCCCGCGTGGGACGCCTTCATCTGCATGTTCCCACCTTTGGCAACCAGTCTTTGCGCCTAACCCTTCCCACCACGGGTAGCGGTGAGTCAGTTCGTGAATTCCAGCGCGAACACAGTTTTCATGCTATGGACACATTGGCTTATTACGATGCGGCATCTACTGCGCGATTCCTTCGCATACCGGTCTTGGTGGCTGCGGCATTGTTTGACCCGGTGGTGCCACCACCCGGACAGTTTGCCATCTTCAACGCCATCGCCGAGCCACTCAGACGCTTATTTGTGTTGCAGGCGGGCCATTTTGAACATGACGGCAAGTCGAAGGAGTTGCAACAAATGCAGCAGGAGGTCACGAGCTTCTTCATGGAATCCTGACACTGTCTGAAAGTGGTTGTGTATGCGCCGAGACTATTAATGCTGGTACAGCCATCGCGTACAACGCGACATGGAGTTGCTGGTGTTTGGCCATGCAGGGGCCAAGGTGATGGTGTTCCCGACTCGAGACG
>CAIQYP010000074.1 GCA_903876045.1 uncultured beta proteobacterium
GAAAGCGCGTGTCTGGCAGCACTTCGTTGACAACGCCCATCATTTCAATCAGTTCTTCTTTAGCCATGGTTAGATCCTTAAGCTCTCTATTATCGTACGTTTACTGGGTGCGTGTGGTGGCATGTACCCAATCGATGCCTTGGGCCAACGCATAGTGGGCTGCGGCATCGTGTGTGAGGAAGTCATCGCAGAAGCGCATGACGCGGTCGGTGGAGGCGCTACCGCTTCCGCTGGCAATGGAAACTTGGGCTCCAAAGCGGCCGCTGGTGAGCGGCTGAGGGCAAGCCGCAATGCGGTATTTGCCCATGGTCACGGGGGACAGTAGCGAAAAATTATTATTCTGAATCATTAAAAAAACACATTAGAAATACAGTCGCACGGGTCGCTGGCAGGGACTTCGTGCAGAAAAAAAGGGAGAATTAACCGCTGGGCCGTGAGATTGCTGTGCGGTGCGCTTTGAAATTGCTAAACGGACGACCTCTCTGCCAGGGGCCGGTGCAGCGTTGCGTGTGATGAATTGCCTAGGGGCAAACCGCAGATGTGCACAGTCTGTTCGCATGAAGCGACCGGCTAATGTAACACGGTTACCAAAACAGGTGGAAAATAGCGGCATATGAAGAAACTCTGCATTCTCGAAAACGACGATCTGTCTCCTGAAATCGCACCGCTCTATAAGCGCTACGGCGCTATGTTTGAACGCTTGTTCCGCGACGCCGGCGCAACAGACTGGCAGTTTGATGTGTTCCACACCCCGGCGCTCGAATACCCGGAATCCTTCGACAGTTATGACGCCGTATTGCTAACGGGTAGCAAGGCTGACTCGTTTTCTGATGAGCCTTGGGTGGTGGAGTTACGCCGCCGTGTTTCCGAACTTCTGGAACAGAAAAAAAAGCTGCTGGGCATTTGCTTTGGCCATCAACTCATTGCAATTTGTCTTGGTGCCAAGGTGGGGCGTGCACCACAAGGTTGGGGCGTGGGCCGTATGTCCTACGACTGGCACGCAGCTGAGCTACCTCTAGCCCCAGAAGACAACAAAATGTCGCTACTGGTCAGCCACCGCGATCAGGTATTGGAATTGCCAGAGAACGCCGTATTGCTGGCCAGCAATGCGCATTGCCCGGTGGCGGGATATGCCGTGGGAGAAGAAGTGTTCTGCGTTCAAGGGCACCCGGAATTTGTGGAAGAGTACAGTGCCTTTTTAATGGGCAAACGCCGCGAGATACTTGGCGAAGACATATATGGCGCCGGTGTCAAAAGCTTGGAGCACGGGCACGACGGCGTAGACGTGGCGCGCATGATGAAGGCATTTGTCGAAGCCAGCTAGTTTGATATTTCCCGCAGTTGTTTCAAGAGCTGCGCTGCCCGCCGGAGGTGGCTAGACCAGCGCTAGGCAGCCTAGCGCTGGCTTAGAACGGGTTTCTAAGCACCTGTGCGATTTCGTCGGCACCAATCGAACGTGCCGCACCAAAGCCCGCCACTTGGCGGGCACCGCTCACCGCGATGGCGACAAATCGGAAGTCACCCAGTTGGGTCATGTATTCCACATCGGGAAAGCGCGTTAGATAGGCTGTGCGGGCACTGCTCCATGCTGCGGTATCCAGCACGAGCGCCGACGCAACTGCGTCAAGCGTTACGCGTGGCAAGGCATGGACCGGCTCACCTGCCACCTCGGCCTCCATCACCATCAGTGAAACTTGGGGGACACGCTCCAGATTGCGCGCATGTGCAGCTAGGAGCCCGGGCGACAGAATTCTTTCGCCAAGTGCGGCGATGACGATTGGCGGCTCCCTGTCGTCTGGTTTGCAATGAACGCGTCCGTCAACAGCTTCGTCCGGTGGTGGCGTGATGGCTGCTACA
>CAIQYP010000075.1 GCA_903876045.1 uncultured beta proteobacterium
GCCTGGCCCATGGGCGCGCGCTGCTCTGAGCCCTCAGACAGGGCAAAGGCCAGCGGAACCATGCCAAAAATCATGGCCAGCGTAGTCATCAGGATGGGTCGCAGTCGCACGCGCGCGGCCATCAGTAGCGCTTCGTTGCGGGGTAGACCTGCCACCGGTTGGCCTGCATCGTCCACCCCGCCTTCGCGCGAACGGATGGCAAAGTCCACCAGCAGAATGGCATTTTTGGTGACCAGGCCCATCAGCATCACCACCCCGATCACCGAGAACATCGACAGTGTGGAGTTGAACATCAGCAAGGCCAGCACCACGCCGATGAGCGTGAGCGGCAGAGCAGTCATGAGCGCAAGCGGCTGCACGAAGCTTTTGAACTGGCTGGCCAGAATCATGTAAATGAAGATTACCGCCATGGCCAAGGCCGACAACGCATAGGCAAATGACTCGGCCATGTCCTTGGTAGAGCCGCTGAATTGGTAGCGGTAGCCCGGCGGCATGGCAATGGTATCCATGGCGGTCTTGATGTCGGCAGATACCTCGCCAGCTGAGCGACCTGCGGTGTTGGCGCTGATCGACACTTCGCGCGTCAGTTCACGGCGGTTGATTTGGTTGGGGCCGGTAGAAGGCACCACACTGGCAACCTGATTGAGCCGCACCAGGCGTGTGGTGCCGTCCGGGTTGGTGAGGGTGAAGGGCAGTTGCTCCATGTCCTGCGCGCTGTTGCGGGCTTCCGGGGCCAGGCGCACATTGACGTCATAGGTCTGGTCGTCGCTGGCGCGCCAGTTGCCCACAGTGCGGCCAGCGACCAGGGTGCGCAGGGCGTTGCCAATCTGGCCGACGTTCAAACCCAGATCGGATGCGGCATCGCGCCGTATCTGGATATCCAGCGTGGGTTTATTGGGTTTGACACTGGAATCAAGGTCAACCAGGCCCGGCGTGTTGCGAATCTTTTCCAGGGCCAGCAGTGTCAGTTGTTCGAGTTCCGCAGTGTCGCCACCCAGTATGGAAAAGGTCACCGGTTTGTTGCCTCCGATGGGGTCGAGCAGGCCGACATGGGTGACGGTCATGCCGGCAATGTGCTTCATACGTTCGCGCAGGACCACACCCATCTGGTCCACGCTGCGGTTGCGCGCTTTGCGGTCCACCAAACGCACATAGACACTGGCGTACATCTTTCCCTGGGCCGTGCCGGTGTTGATGGTGGACAGGGTGTAGCGCACCTCGGGGAACGTGCGCAGGATGGCCTCTACCTGCTGGGTCTTGGCCTCGGTGGCTTCCAGCGATGAGCCTACCGGGGTGTAGAAATTGACCGACATTTCGGAAAAGTCTGCTTTGGGCACGAACTCGGTGCCGAGCAGCGGAACCATCAATACGCTGGTGATAAATATGGCGATTGCCAGTGCCACTGTGGCCAGTTTGTGCACCAGGGCCCAGCGCAGAATGCTTTGGTAAATTTGCGCCAGCACTTCGGTGGAATGGTCAAACCACCCGGTGACGCGTCCAATGGTTTTGTCGTACCAACCGCGCGGCGGACCGCTGCGGCCATGGTCTGCAATGCTGGGGTCATGCCAGATGCTCGACAGCATGGGGTCCAGTGTGAAGCTCACAAACATCGAGATCGATACGGCGGCCACGATGGTCAGGCCAAACTCATGAAAAAACTTGCCGATGATGCCGCCCATAAAGCCGATCGGCAGAAACACCGCAACGATGGACAGGGTCGTGGCCAGTACGGCCAGGCCGATCTCCTGCGTGCCGTCCAAGGCTGCGTTGTACGCGCTCTTGCCCATGGTGACATGGCGCACGATGTTTTCGCGCACCACAATGGCATCGTCAATCAGCAGCCCCACGCACAGGCTGAGCGCCATCAGCGTGATCATGTTGATGGTGAAGCCCAGCAGGTCCATGAAGAAAAAGGTGCCAATCAGTGCAATCGGCAAAGTGAGGCCGGTGATGACGGTGGAGCGCCAGGAGTTCAGGAACAGAAAGACGATCAACACTGTGAGTGATGCGCCCTCGAACAGGGTGCGGCGCACGTTGTCCACTGAGACGCGGATGGCCCTGGCGCCATCGGTAATCTGCTCCAGCCGTACACCGGGGGGCAACTGCTTTTGCATCTCAGTCAAAGCCTTTTGCAGGCCGTCCACCACGGCGATGGTGTTCTCGTCCTGCGACTTTTGCACGTTCATCAACAGGGTGCGTTGGCCGTTGTATAGCGCCAGGTTTTCCACTTCCTGCGCGCCGTCGGCAATGCGTGCCACCTGATCCACGCGGATAGCGACACCGTTCCTGCGCGCCACAATGATCCGGCCGAAATCCTCCGGGCGTTTCATGCGGGCGTTGATTTGAATAACCCGCTCTTGTTGCGCGTTGGTGATGGTACCAACCGGCACCTCCTGGTTTTCGCTGGTCACGGCCGCAACCACCTGGTCCGGCGTGATGCCCAGCGACTCCAGCGCTTTGGGGTTCAGGTAAATGTTGATTTCGCGCTGGGTGCCACCGACCACCGTGACGGAGCCCACGCCGCGCACGTTTTCAAGGCGCTTTTGCAATGTTTGCGTGGCCCAGTTGCTCAGTTCCACTGCGTCCGGGAGCTTGCCCTGGGTTGTGCTGGGGTCCGGCAGTACCGCCACTGACCAGACGGCGCGGGCGGATGGGTCAAAGCGCATCACGCGCGGCTCCTTCACCTCGGTGCGCAGCAAAGGCTTGATCGCGGCCACTTTTTCGCGCACATCATCAGCCGCCTTGCGGCCGTCAATGGCCAGCTCAAATTCCAGAATGACCACGGCCTGGCCTTCGTAGCTGCGCGAGGTCAGGGCCTTGATACCGGCAATCGAGTTGACGCCTTCTTCGATCTTCTTGGCAACTTCGCTTTCCACCACCTCGGGCGAGGCGCCGGGGTATTCGGCAGTCACCACCACCACAGGAAAGTCCACATTCGGAAACTGGTCGACCTGCAGACGCTGCAAGGAAAACAGGCCCAGCACGACCAAGGCCAGCATGACCATGGTGGCAAATACCGGATTCTTCAGGCTGACGCGGGTAAACCACATTTAAGGCTTGCCTGCTGCGCGTTGAACCAGTGTGCCTTCACGCAAGGCGCCCACGGCGCCGACTAGCACCTCGGCACCTTCTGCAAGCCCCTTGATTTCGACCATGGTGACACCGTCACGCTCACCCGTGGCACCGGGCGTCACGGTCTGGTGCGCAACTTTGCCATTCACGATGTGCTGCACATAAGGCTGAGGCTTGTCGGTGCGCACCGCATCCAGCGGAAGTGCCAGCGCATTGACTTGGCCCGTGCGCAGTGCGCCTTGTGCAAACAGGCCCTGGCGTAAGCCCGGTGTTGCCGCAACGGCGAAATACACCAGCACCGAACGGCTACCTGCCACCGTGCTGGGATTGATGCGCACCACTTTGGCCTGCACGGGCTGGCTGAGCCCCTCAATGGAAAGCTGGGCGAGTTGTCCCGCCTTGACCTTTACCGAGTCGGCCGCAGCCAATGCGGCTTCAAGTTCCAGTGTGGCCAGGTCCACAATTTCGACCACGCGCGCATCAATCGCCACACGTTCGCCGTTTTGTACCAACCGCTGGGCAATTTGGCCGCCAATGGGTGCGCGCAGCACAGTGTCGTCCAATGCCTTGTTGGTTAAATCAACGCCGGCTTGCGCGGCCTTGTAGTTGGCAAGTGCCGCGCTCAGGTTATTCAGCGAGGTGTCCAGCGCAGTGCGAGAGATAAAGCCCTGGTCCACCAGCGACTTGTTGTTGTCCAGGCTGCGCTGGGCAATGTCCACCTGCGCTTTGGCAGATTCGGCTTGCTGCTGGGCTTGGCGCAACCTGGCCTGGTATTCCGTGGTGTCGATACGGCCAATGACCTGGCCAGATTTGACAAAGTCGCCTTCGCGCACGCTTAAGGTCTGCAACTCGCCAGCCACTTTAGCCTTGACGAAGGCCGAGTTAACCGCCTTGAGCGCGCCAGAAATCGGCAGCACCTGGGTCAGTTCCAACGTTTGCGCCTTGATGACATCGCCAGTGCTCAACTCTACCGAGGCCAGTTGTTTCTGGCTGGCTTGCTGTGCTTCCAATGCTAGTCTGGCGGCTTCGCGCGAGGACAGGGTGCGCGTCACGCCCACTGCCAGCAGCGCGAAGACCACGCCGCCCACTATCCATTTCACGGGGAGTTTCATGCTTGGCTTTTCTACTTCTCAGGTAAGGGATGCGCCGGGCC
>CAIQYP010000076.1 GCA_903876045.1 uncultured beta proteobacterium
CAAGCACTACTCTGAAGCACCGCGTAACGTGTCTGAAGCCATCATGGCTTCGCGCGCAAAGTAATTTTGAAGTTGTCTGCGACGGTGTGCCGCCCTGTTCCCGTGCGGGGCGAATCAGCAACATCGTGCAGACATAAAACCAATACACGGGAATTAGCTCTTTTTAAGGATTGAAAAATGGGTAAAGAAAAATTCACACGAACCAAGCCTCACGTCAATGTGGGCACTATTGGCCACGTTGACCACGGCAAGACTACGCTGACTGCTGCGATCACCTCGGTGCTAGCAGCCAAGTTCGGCGGTACCGCTCGTGCCTACGATCAGATCGATGCAGCACCGGAAGAAAAAGCCCGCGGTATTACCATTAACACCGCCCACGTGGAATACGAAACGGCTAACCGCCATTACGCCCACGTTGACTGCCCAGGACACGCTGACTATGTGAAGAACATGATCACCGGCGCGGCCCAAATGGACGGCGCTATCCTGGTTTGTTCCGCTGCAGACGGCCCCATGCCCCAGACCCGCGAGCACATTCTGCTGGCCCGTCAAGTTGGCGTGCCTTACATCATCGTGTTCCTGAACAAGTGCGACATGGTGGACGACGCCGAACTGCTTGAACTGGTTGAAATGGAAGTGCGCGAGCTGCTCGATAAATACGATTTCCCGGGCGACAAGACTCCTATCATCCACGGCTCTGCCAAGCTCGCCCTCGAAGGCGACAAGGGTGAACTGGGCGAAGGCGCAATCATGAAGCTGGCCGAAGCGCTGGACACCTACATCCCCATGCCTGAGCGTGCAGTGGACGGTGCCTTCCTGATGCCTGTGGAAGACGTGTTCTCCATCTCCGGTCGCGGCACCGTGGTGACTGGTCGTATTGAGCGTGGTGTTGTCAAGGTCGGCGAAGAAATCGAAATCGTCGGTATCGCTGATACACAAAAGACAACTTGCACTGGTGTGGAAATGTTCCGTAAGTTGCTGGACCAGGGTCAAGCTGGCGATAACGTCGGTATCCTGTTGCGCGGCACTAAGCGCGAAGATGTGCAGCGCGGTCAAGTGCTGTGCAAGCCCAATTCGATCAAGCCACACACCCACTTCACTGGCGAAATTTACGTTTTGTCCAAGGATGAGGGCGGTCGCCACACGCCTTTCTTTAACAACTACCGTCCCCAGTTCTACTTCCGTACTACGGACGTGACCGGTGCGATCGAGTTGCCAGAAGGCAAGGAAATGGTTATGCCTGGTGACAACGTGTCCATTACGGTGAAGTTGATTAACCCCATTGCCATGGAAGAAGGTCTGCGCTTCGCTATTCGCGAAGGCGGTCGTACCGTCGGCGCTGGTGTGGTTGCAAAGATCATTGCGTAATTCGCATTTACACAAGGAATTACCATGGCTACCAAGCAAAAAATCCGTATCCGTCTAAAGGCGTTTGACTACAAACTCATCGACCAGTCGGCCGCTGAAATTGTGGACACCGCCAAGCGCACCGGCGCGATTGTCAAGGGCCCTGTGCCTCTGCCAACCCGCATGAAGCGTTTCGACATTCTGCGTTCACCCCACGTGAACAAGACCCTCCGTGACCAGTTTGAAATCCGCCCGCACCAACGTCTGATGGACATCATTGATCCGACGGACAAGACGGTAGACGCCCTCATGAAGCTGGACCTGCCAGCTGGTGTGGACGTGGAAATCTAGCTGCAATAAGCAGTTTCGAATCTGGCAGAAGCCGTGTTCGACAAGAGTCGATGCATTGCGCTATTTCTTAACGGCAACTGGCGCG
>CAIQYP010000077.1 GCA_903876045.1 uncultured beta proteobacterium
AGAAACCACCATGCTCGGCGTTACCGACTACGGCACCTTTGTCGTCACTGTGATTGTGTTTTTGGCGATCCCTGGCCCAGGCAATCTGGCCTTAGTCACCAGTACCAGCAAGGGTGGAATAGCGGGTGGGTTGGCTGCTACCTTTGGCGTGATCCTGGGTGATCAGGTGCTGATGTGGTCGGCAGTGGCCGGTGTGGCGGCCTTGCTGATTGCCTACCCGGATGCTTTCTCCGCCGTGCAATGGTTTGGCGCTGCTTACTTGGGCTTTTTGGGCGTCAAGATGTTGCTGGCAAAACCGGGCGCTGCACCGGTAATCAACATCAAGCCGCGCCATTACCTGCGCCAGGCGCTGATGATCACCTTACTCAATCCCAAGGCCATTTTGTTTTACATGGCATTCTTCCCGCTGTTTGTGGACCCGGTGCGCCAACAGGGCCTGATTACCTATGCCTTCATGGCTGCCACCATCGCCGGGCTCACATTTTTGTATGGCCTGGGCGCCACATTGCTGACGCACTTTCTGGCAGAGCGCGTGCGCGCCAACCCCATGATTGGCCGGGTGCTTGAAAAAGTGGCTGGACTTTTCCTGGTCGGCTTCGGCATCAAGCTGGCACTTTCTAAATGACGGACTCAGACGTGAACGCAACATCGGCGGGGGAGAGTAAACGCATGGCCAAGATTTTCTGCATTGCCAATCAAAAGGGGGGAGTCGGTAAGACCACCACCACAGTCAATTTGGCCGCAGGTCTGGCCAAGGTCGGGCAGCGGGTACTCATGATTGACTTGGACCCGCAGGGCAATGCCACCATGGGCTCCGGCGTGGACAAGCGCAAACTGGAACTCACGGTGTATGACGTGCTGCTGGAGTCCGCCTCCATCACCGAGGCGCGGGTTCAAAGTGAGAAGCTCAAGGAAGCCGGTTGCGGCTACGACATTCTGGGTGCCAACCGCGAGTTGGCCGGGGCTGAGGTGGAGTTGGTGGAAGTGGAGCGGCGCGAGCGGCGCCTCAAAGCAGCTATTGCCGCAGTCGCGACGGAATACGATTTTGTGTTGATCGACTGCCCGCCCTCGTTGTCTATGTTGACGCTGAACGGTCTGTGTTGCGCCCACGGCGTGATCGTCCCCATGCAGTGCGAATACTTTGCGCTGGAAGGCCTGACCGATCTGGTCAATACCATCAAACAGGTCAAGGCCAACCTCAATGACGATTTGCAAATCATCGGTTTGCTGCGCGTGATGTTCGACCCGCGCATCACTTTGCAGCAGCAGGTTAGCGACCAACTTAAGGCCCACTTTGCCGACAAGGTGTTTAACACCGTGATTCCGCGCAATGTGCGCTTGGCTGAAGCGCCCAGCTACGGTGTGCCGGGCGTGGTGTTTGACCTCCATTCCAAGGGCGCTCAGGCATTTGTCGCCTTTGCCGAAGAGATGGTGGCACGCATTGAGACGATGTAGGTTGCGTCCCTGTTTTTAAATGCATTTTGCTATCTAATTTGTAGCAACAAACCCAAGTCCACAGCCCATGCCGAACCCCAACATACTGATCTTGCCCGGATGGCAAAGCTCCGGCCCCACCCATTGGCAAAGCCTCTGGGAGTCGCTGCATGGCGATGTGCGCGTTGAGCAGCACGACTTGATGCGCCCACTGCGGGGTGACTGGATTGCGCGCCTGGAAGATGTGCTGTTGTCGCAGGCCGGTCCGAGTGTGCTGGTGTGCCACAGCATGGGTTGCTTATTGGCCGCAGCTTGGGCCTCGCACTCGCGCAATACCCACTTGGTTGTCGGCGCTTTGCTGGTTGCACCGGGCGACCCGGACCAACCGGAGTTGCAGGCCGCGTTGAAAAGCTGGTCGCCGGTACCGCTTAACCGGTTGCCGTTCAAAAGCATTTTGCTGGCTAGTCAGAACGACCCGTATTGCAGCTTGGCTCGGGCCCGTTCGTTTGCCGAAGCCTGGGGCTCGGAATGGTTCGATTACGGCGCGCGCGGACATATCAATGCCGAGTCAGGGTTGGGCGACTGGCCCGAAGGGCGCTCCCTGTTGGCCCGACTGAGCGACAGCCAAGCCACCACAAACTAAAAAGGAAAACAAATATGGTCACCAAAAAACCCAAGGGTCTGGGCATGGGTCTCGAAGCTTTGCTGGGCCCCAAGGTCAAAGAAGCCATTAACCTCGATGGCACGGCTGCTACCCCTGATCTGCCCAGTACGCTGCTGCTGACGGACATGGTGGCTGGGCAGTACCAGCCGCGCACGCGCATGGACGAGGGCGCCTTGTATGAGTTGGCCGAGAGCATCAAAGCCCAAGGCATCATGCAGCCGATTCTGGTGCGCCGCCTGAGCGACGAGCAGGCACTGGCCAAACGCCAGGCAATGGACCCGACCGGCGCATCCAGTGGTGGCACACCACGCCCGTTGTACGAGATCATTGCAGGTGAACGCCGTTTCCGTGCGGCCAAGCTGGCTGGTCTGGACAGCGCTCCGGTACTGGTGCGTGACGTGCCAGACCAGGCCGCAGCCGCCATGGCGCTGATCGAAAACATGCAGCGCGAGGACCTCAATCCACTGGAAGAGGCGCAAGGTCTGCAGCGCCTGATCAAGGAATTCGGCCTGACCCACGAAACTGCTGCCCAGGCCGTAGGCCGTTCACGCAGCGCCGCCAGCAACCTATTACGTCTACTGAACTTGGCCGACCCCGTTCAGACCATGCTGATGGCGGGGGATATCGACATGGGCCATGCGCGCGCGCTGTTGGCACTGGACCGCGCTACCCAGATCACCGCCGCCAGCCAGATCGCCACCAAAAAGCTCTCGGTGCGCGAAGCCGAGAGTCTGGTGAAAAAGCTCAGCGCCGAGTTCTCCCTGACTTCGCCCAAGCCCAAGAAAGAGAAGTCACGCGACCTCAAACGCGTGGAAGAAGAACTGTCCGACTTGTTGATGGCGCAGGTGGACGTGCACATCAAAAAGCGCGTCAAGCGCAACGGCCGAATGGAAGACATGGGCGAAGTCGTCATCCAGTTTGGCTCGCTTGACGAACTCAACGGCCTGATCGAGCGCCTCTCGCCCGGCGTGTCTCGCTAAAGTCAGCGATGTTTGCCAGCAGCAAGCTGTGGCCAGGTAACTGGCAGTGGCCACTGCCTGCCGTACTGGCCTGGGTGCTGGCCTGGCTACTCTTCAAGGTGCTGGCGGGGCAGGGTCTCGGCGCAGGACTGGCCCTCGGCGCCGCGTCGGCGCTGGGTGTGGCCTGTAGTCTCTGGGGTGAGACCTGGTGGCGTCGTTTGCTCATCGGTGCCGGTTTCCCTTTATCCCTGGCTATCACCCTGGGTTCAGCCGGTGCCGACAACTTGCCTGCCTGGTCCTGGCTGGTTCCGCTGGCACTGCTGCTGCTGGTTTATCCCATTAATGCCTGGCGCGATGCGCCCTTGTTTCCCACGCCCTTTGACGCCTTGGAGGAATTACCAAAGCATGCGCCTTTGGCCCCAGGGGCCAGCATTTTGGATGCCGGATGCGGTGCCGGCCACGGTTTGCAGGCACTGCTTACCGCTTATCCGCAAGCACATCTGCATGGCCTGGAGTTCTCCTGGCCGCTGCGTTTTCTGAGCGCGCTGCGCTGCCCTTGGGCGCGGGTGCGGCACGGCGATATCTGGCTTGCCGACTGGTCAGGCTATGACATGGTGTATCTGTTTCAGCGCCCCGAGAGCATGACGCGCGCGGTGATCAAAGCTGCCGAATTGCGCGAAGGTGCGTGGCTGGTGAGTTTGGACTTTGAAGCAACACATCTGCTACCAACAGCCCAATACCGCACGCCCGGTGGCAAAATGGTCTGGGTGTACAGGGCTCCAGTTGTGGCGCTCTAAGGAGGACAACATGGATTCCCAGACATCAACATTGAGTGACGTTTCTCTTGATGCGCTGCATGCGCATCAAGTGGTCTTGTTTGCGGTGGCCACACTGGCCGAGTTGCGTGAATCTGATACCGCCAGCCATTTGGAGCGCGTGAGGCATTACGTGCGCCTGCTGGCAGAAAAGCTCCAAAGCCAACCAGCCTTTGCTTCACAACTCAATGCGGCCTATATCGAAACTTTGTGCGCCAGTGTCTGCATGTACGACTTGGGCACCGTGGCTATTCCTGATCGCATTTTGCTCAAACCCGGTCGATTGACACCGGAAGAAATCGCGGTCATGAAATCTCACACCACCCTGGGATATGAGGCCATTCAACGTGCGGAAAAGCGCACGGGATTGGTGTCCTCCGGGCTAACCATAGCCAAGGAGTTGACGCAGTCGCACCACGAAAAGTGGAACGGCAAGGGCTACCCCATGGGGCTGTCTGAAAGCCAGATTCCTCTGTCGGCCCGGCTGGTGGCCTTGGCCGATGTGTACGACGCGCTGATCAGCAACAAAATCTACCGCCAGGGTATGTCGTATGAAGACGCGGTGCGCGTGATCTTTAGCGAGCGTGGCGAGCACTTTGCCCCCGACGTGGTTGACGCCTTCATGGAGCTGACCGTGGAATTCGAAGACGTCGCCAAGCGTTTTGCTGACAGCGAGCAGGATATGCAAAACAGGATCGAATATATGGCCAGCGCCATCGCTGAAATTGCCGAGTTGTAGGCCGCACTACTGCCTAAAAATCTTTCCCGGATTGAGGAGGTTGTGGGGGTCCAGCGCCTGCTTGATGGCGCGCATCATATCCACGGCACCTGTCCCTGCTTCGCTTAGCAGGAAGTCCATCTTGTGCAAGCCCACGCCATGCTCACCGCTGCAAGTGCCGCCCAGTGCCAGCGCGCGTTGCACCAGTTTCGTATTGAGCTCTTCGGCTACCACGCGTTCTTGTGGCGACTCAGGGTCAATCAGATAGCCCATGTGGAAGTTGCCATCGCCCACGTGGCCGACCAGGAAATACGGAATACCAGCCACGTTGGCCTCCTCCACGCAATCCAGTAGCGCATTGGCCAACTGCGAAATTGGCACACAGGTATCGGTGCTGATGGCGCGACAACCCGGGCGCGATTGCACCCCGGCGAAATAGGCGTTGTGACGAGCCGTCCACAGCCGCGTGCGATCCTCGGGTGTTAGTGCCCACTCAAATGACTTGCCGTCATGTTCCGAGGCGATGGACTGCACGGTCTGCACCTGCTCCTTCACGCTAGCGGGTGAGCCATGAAACTCCATCAGCAGCAGTGGCGTTTCGGGCAGGCTGAGTTTGGAGTGGCGGTTGACCATGCCCACCGTATTGCCGTCCAGCAATTCGCAGCGCGCAATCGGCACACCGAGTTGGATGATCTGGATCGTAGTGTTGACCGCATCGGCCAGGCTCGAAAAAGAGCAACTCGCAGCCATCACCGCTTCTGGCAACGGGTAGAGCTTGAGGGTGATCTCCGTTATCACCCCCAACGTGCCTTCGGAGCCCACCATCAGCCGGGTCAGGTCATACCCCGCGCTGCTCTTTTTGGCGCGGGTGCCGGTGCGGATGATCTCGCCGCTGGCCGTTACCACCTCAAGCGCCAGCACGTTTTCACGCATGGTGCCGTAGCGAACGGCATTGGTCCCGCTGGCGCGTGTGGCACACATGCCACCGAGGCTGGCGTCGGCACCCGGGTCGATCGGGAAGAACAGGCCGGTGGACTTCACCGCCTCGTTGAGTTGCTTGCGCGTCACGCCCGGCTGCACGGTCACCGTCAGGTCCTCCGCATGGATCTGCAGTACCCGGTTCATGCGCGAGACATCCAGACTGATACCGCCTTGCACTGCAAGCAGATGCCCCTCCAGCGAGGAGCCCACGCCAAAAGGAATCACGGGCACCTTGAACTGCGCAGCCAATTTGACCACGTCGGTCACATCCTCGGTGCTCTCAGCAAAAACCACCGCATCCGGCGGGGCCACCGTAAAGGCGGACTCGTCGCGTCCGTGCTGTTCGCGCACAGCCAGCGCTGTGGAGAACTGCACGCCAAAGCGGGCCTGAAGGGCGTCGAGCAAGGCCTGCGGAACTGCGCGTGGTGTCGCTTGCGGTACAAGGTGATCTGCCGGGGTGGATGCGTTCATGGGTTTCTCCGTCAATAATCTGATTTTCATCCAAGGACGCACCGTAATGGGAAACCGACTCACACAAATCGCTACCCGCACCGGGGATGCTGGCACCACCGGCCTGGGTGACAACACCCGCGTCTCCAAAAACAGCCTGCGCGTGCATGCCATGGGCGATGTGGACGAGCTCAACTCCAATATCGGCGTGCTGCTGTGCGAGGACATGCCCGACGGCATTCGCACACTGCTGGTCGAGATTCAGCACCAGCTTTTTAATCTGGGCGGCGAGTTGTCGATTCCTGGCTACGAACTACTCAAGCCCGAAGCGGTACTTGCGCTGGATCAGGCGCTGGAAGAATACAACGCCCAGCTACCGCGCCTGGCGGAATTCATTTTGCCCGCCGGTACCCGTGCCGCCTCACTGGCACACGTTTGTCGCACCGTGGCGCGCCGTGCCGAGCGGGCGCTGGTCGCCTTGGGCAACGAGGAAGCCTTGAAGGAAAATCCACGTCAATATCTGAACCGCTTGTCGGACCTGCTATTTGTGCTGAGCCGCGCATTGAACCGTCACCGTACCGATGGCACGGTGGGCGACGACGTGTATTGGAAAAGCGAGCGCATGGCCAAGGACGGCGGCGCTGAATAACTACGGTTCTAGGGATGAAACACAATCCTTTGAACGCTGGCTGGCTTAGTGCAGGAGATTGCCAGGTCGTCGACCTCGACCGTCTGGTGCAGACCGAAACCCGCGCGCAAGACTGTCCGCAGGCCGGCGCCATTCTCAAAGGTGTACCGATTTATGACGGGCGGGTGTTGCGTGTGGCGCAATGCGCAACCGCTGACCCGCACAGTTGGCGTAGGCAATTGATGGCTGAGTGGGCGCAGGTCTGGCGCAGCGGCCCCGGTGTGCTGGTGGTGAAGGGGCTGATGCCGGATGCTGCGGTGGTGGACGCCGCCTCGGTCGAGTTCCGCGCGCTCATTGAAGAGTCTCACGCTGCTGGCTATGGCGGCGACCACTTTGCCAAGCCTGGCGCCAATGACCGGGTTTGGAACGCGCTGGAAAAACTCTGTCTTCGTGCGCCGGATGTGTTTGCCGCTTACTACGGCAATGCCCTATTGGCCACGGTGTGCGAGGCCTGGCTGGGCCCGGCTTACCAGATCACTTCGCAGATCAACAGTGTCAACCCGGGCGGAGCGGCGCAGACTTCGCATCGAGACTATCACCTGGGCTTTTTTACCGCCGCAGGGGCCGAGCGCTTCCCCGCGCATGTGCACCAACTCTCGCCACTGCTGACCTTGCAGGGCGCCGTGGCCCATGTCGACATGCCGCTGGAGAGCGGCCCCACGCTGTACTTGCCCCATTCGCAAAAATACGAAGCGGGCTATCTGGTGGCGGGGTTGCCGGCGTTCCAGGAATACTTTGACGAACACCATGTGCAACTGCCGCTGAGCAAGGGCGACGGTATCTTCTTCAACCCGGCATTGATGCACGCCGCTGGCCACAACCGCTCGGCGGACATACGCCGCATGGCGAATCTGCTGCAGGTGTCATCAGCCTTTGGGCGTTGCATGGAGACGGTGGATCGGGTGCGTATGGCGCAGCGGCTCTATCCCAGCCTCCAGCAAGCGCAGCGCGAAGGGATCATGCCCGCTACGGACCTTGATGCCGCAGTGGCCGCCAGCGCCGAAGGCTACGCATTCCCCACCAACCTGGACCGTGATCCGCCCATTGGCGGGTTAGCGCCGCAGAGCCAGCAGGACCTGATGCGCAGCGCATTGGCACAAGGCCACACGCCGGAGCAGTTCAACGCCAGCTTGCAGTCTCAGGCGCTGACCCGCTTAAGCTGATTTCATTTCCGCAGCAGTCGCGCTGAGCCGATCGCCATTCAATAACAGGAGACAACAATGACCCAACTAACAGCCCCCAATCCCCACGCGCTGGCCTCTCTTCAAGGCCAGGTCGCCATCGTCACCGGCGGCACCCAAGGCCTGGGTGCGGCCATCGCTGCCACCCTGGCCCAACGCGGTGCCCGGGGCGTGGTGATCTGTGGCCGCAATGCAGCCAAGGGTGCAGCCCAAGTGGAGAAGCTCAGTGCGCTGGGTACCCAGGCCATTTATGTGCAGGCTGATCTGGGCCAGGTGGAAGACTGCCGCAAGGTCGTGCAGCAGGCCGACGCCACGTTTGGACGCGTGGACGTGCTGGTGAACGCCGCCGCCATCACCGACCGCGGCACTATTCTCGACACCGAGCCAGAACTGTTCGACAGCATGTTTGCCGTCAATGTGCGCGCGCCATTCTTCCTGATGCAAGAGGCCATCAAGGTCATGAAGCGTGAAGCCATTCAGGGCAGCATCGTCAACATCGGCTCCATGTCGGCCATGGCCGGGCAACCGTTTATCGCCGCTTACTGTGCATCCAAGGGTGCGCTGGCCACACTGACGCGCAACACTGCTTATGCGCTGTTGCGCAACCGCATTCGCGTCAACGGCTTGAACATCGGCTGGATGGCCTCTGAGGGTGAAGATCGCATCCAGCGCGAGTTTCACCATGCCGATGCCGACTGGCTGGAGAAAGCCGCCGTCTCACAACCCAATGGCCGTCTGATTGATCCGTTTGAAGTGGCCCGGGCCGTGGCCTTTTTGTGCAGCGCCGAGTCGGGTCTGATGACCGGCTCGGTGATCGAGTACGACCAATCGGTGTGGGGCGGGTATGACGGCTCCCCGCATCCGGTAGCACCTTTGTAAAGCAGAGCGACGGGCCGACCAACGGGCTGCTTCAGGGCGGGCATTGCTGCGCCGCTAGCTTGGGCGGTGTTGATCAATTTTCGATCAAGACAGCCTGGGTGTAAGACAGCAGACTTGGTTTTGCACATCGCATGTTCAAAACCAAGGTCTGCCCCCTGTGAATCCTTTTTCTGTTGCTTCTTTATTGCTACTTTGCCTCGCCCTGGTTTTGCACTGGGTCCAGCGCCGCAACGCGTGGCGCATCGCCGATTCAGTTTGGCCGTTTTACGCCAGAAATCCTTCGGTCGGTCCCGAACAGGTTTTGTTTCAGCGCTTGGTGACGGCTTTGCCTGGGTACAGCGTTTGCTCCGGAGTTCCGCTGTCCGAAGTGCTGGGGGTCAAACGCGGTCACAACGCTCAGATATGGAACCGCCGTATCCACCATTTGCAATACGACTTTGTGGTCTGCTCGAAAGACGACAACGTGCTGGTTGCCATTGAACTGGAAGATGGCGTGCGCAGCGACAAAGACCCCGCAAATGCTGACGCAATCAAGGAACGCGCCAGCGCCGCCGCGGGTGTGCGCTTGCTGCGTTGGCAGGCCCGGGCCTTGCCTGGGCACGCGGAAATACAAGCGATGTTTGGTGTGCCGTTGACGCAGGTTTTCGAAGAAATGGCGTCCAGCGCGAATCAATCCTGGTGGCCACCGATTTCAAGTGGCACAGGCAGTGCACCCATGACCTGAATGGCAGGCGACCTATTTTGGCGCCAGCACTGCCATTGTGATGCGCGAGACGCACGTCATCTTGCCCATATCGTCCTGTAGATCGATTTGCCAGACTTGGGTGGTGCGACCGATGTGCACGGGTCGTGCGGTGCCGGTGACCCAGCCGCTCGCTACGCCGCGCAAATGGTTGGCGTTGATGTCCAGTCCCACGGTCTGATGACCGGGCGTGCAACTGAATGCCGCACCACACGAGCCCAGCGTTTCCGCCAACGTGATCGACACCCCGCCGTGCAGTAGTCCATAGGGCTGACAGGTCTGCCGGTTGACCGGCACGCGGCCCACGAGGTAGTTATCACCGACCTCGACAAATTCGATGCCAAGGAAAGACACCGCAGTGTTTTGGGAAATGCGGGTCAGGATCTCTACAGAGATAGGTTGTTGCCAGATGCGCATGGTGGTCAGTATCCGTCCGCTTAAACGCCCAGGTAACTCGCCAGCTCTGCGCTGCCCGCTACCGCATCGGCATCGCCCCCCAGCACCACCTGCCCCTTTTGCAGTACGAGGGCCTGATCGGCGTGAGCCAGCACTTTGCGGTAGTCGCGGTCCACGATCAGGGTGGCAATGCCGCTCTTGCGAATCTCACCGATCACGCGCCATATCTCCAGCACGATTAGCGGTGCCAGACCTTCGGTGGCCTCGTCCAGAATGATCAGGTCGGGGTGTGTCATCAGGGCGCGCCCGATCGACAGCATCTGTTGCTCGCCGCCACTGAGCTGGGCACCCAAATTGGTCAGCCGCTCCGACAGGCGCGGGAAGGTCTCCATCACCCGCTCGAAACTCCAATCCCTGCGACCATCGCGACCGGGGCGCGCAGCCATCACCAGGTTTTCGCGCACGCTCAAGTTGGGGAAGATGCCACGCCCTTCAGGCACATAGGCCACGCCCAGGCGCGCCACCTCATAGGGCTTGGCATGCGACATGTCCTGGCCGAACAGGTTGATGTGGCCGTCACGCTGCGGCACATGGCCCAGCAGGGTGCGGATTAGCGTGCTTTTGCCCATACCGTTGCGGCCCAGCAGGCCCATGGTTTCGCCGCGGTGGATGGTGATGTCGACGCCGTGCAATACGTGGCTGGAGCCGTACCAGGCATGGATGCCCTGTGCTCTCAGAATCGGTTCGGAACTGTGCATGGTCAATGGTCTCCCAGATAAGCCATCTGGACCTGCGGATTGTTGCGAATCGCACCGGGGGCGTCGGTCGCAATCACGCTGCCGTTGACCATCACGGTGACGCGGTCGGCAATGCGAAACACTGCGTCCATATCGTGCTCCACCAGCAGGATCGCATGCTCAGCTTTGAGCTCGGCCAGCATGGCGAGCATGCGTTCAGTTTCTTCAGCGCCCATGCCCGCCAGTGGCTCGTCCAGCAGCAGCACCTGCGGCTTGGTCGCCAGACACATGGCAATTTCGAGCTGGCGCTTTTGGCCGTGCGACAGCAGGCCGGCGGAGAGTTGGCGCAAGTCCGTCAGGCCGCTGCGTGCCACCACGTTCTCGGCAATGTCGCAGCTTACTTTGCATTGCGCGGCACTTTGCCACCACTGCCAGGGCTTCTGGTGCGTAGCCTGTGCCGCCAGTCTGCAATTCTCAAACACGCTGAAGGTGGGGTAGATCGTATTGCGCTGGTAACTGCGGCCCAGGCCGGCGCGGGCGCGGCGCGGTTGCTGCCATTGCGTCACGTCGTGGCCTAACAATTCGACGCGCCCTTCGCTGGGCGGAAACTCGCCAGACAGGATATTGATCAGCGTGGATTTGCCCGCGCCGTTGGTGCCGATCACGGCATGCACGCTACCACGTGTCAGTTCCACATTCACCTGATTCAGCGCCACCAGTCCGCCCCAGCGGCGTGTGATGTTCAGGCCACGCAGCAGCACTTCGCCAGATGCAGTTGCTGCGTCGGCAATGGCTGTGGGGTTTGCGGAAGCGGCGTTCATCGCGCAGAGCCTCCCGCTTGCTTGGCACCCAAAAGGCGTGCGCGTATCTGTTCGGGTAACCCGACCAGGCCGCGAGGCAACAGCACGACGCTGGCAATAATGGACAGGCCCAGCCCCAGATGCCAGTGCTTGGCCAACGCGCCAAAGATGGCCTCGGACTTGAACAACTCCTGCAGCAATGCAAAGGCGAAGGCGCCGATCAACGCACCGCGCAGATGGCCGATGCCGCCCAGAATAATCATGATCAGCACGGCGCCCGACAGGTGCCAGCTCATCATTTCCGGGTTCACAAAACCGTCTTTCACGGCAAACAGAAAACCGGCCAGTCCGGCAATGCCGCCCGACACGGTGAACGCGGCCAGCTTGTAGGGGTAGGTGGAAAAACCGGTGGCGCGCATGCGCTGTTCATTCACGCGAATGCCGGCCAGCGCACGGCCAAAACGCGAGCGGTTCAGCACACCCAATCCGCCAAACACCAGCAGCAAACAGGCCAACGTAAAGCCGTACAAAGTGCCGGCTTTGTCCAGGTCGATGAGTGTGCCGAGCACCGGTTTCAGGGTCAGGTAAATGCCGTCGGTTCCTCCCCCCAGCGGTGTGTCGTGCACCACGTAATAGGCCATCTGCGCAAAGGCCAGCGTCACCATGATGAAGTAAACACCTTTGGTGCGTAACGACAGCGCACCCACCACCAGCGCGTAGGCAGCGGCGGCCAGCACACAGGCCGGCAATAGCCAGGCAATGGAAGACGGGTTGCTATCCGACGACAGCAGCACCGCCGCATAAGCACCAATGCCGAAGAAGGCGGCCTGGCCAAAACAGATCAGACCCGTGGCACCCACCAGCAATTCCAGGCTCAGCGCAAACAGCGCGTAGACCATGATCTTGGTCACAAAGTCGATGCCGTAGCTGCCAGACACCAATGGGAACAGGGCCAGCAGTGCAAAGCAGACCGCGACAAAAATAGCTTTTGAATTGACGGTCATAGGTCGGTGCAAAAAGTGCAGTGCCAGGAACGCCGCGGAACCGGCTTCGCCGGGCTGCTGGCGTTGCCCCCTGCAAGGGGGAAAGAGGCGACACGCAGTGGGCAAGCCGGGGGGTGTGCCATATTCATGCAGCTTTAAAGAGGCCGTCCGGCTTCCACAAAAGAATCAACGCCATCATCACGTAGACCAACACTCCGGCCGCTTGGGGCAGCAGCACCTTGCCAAAAGTATCTACCAGCCCGATCAACAGTGCGGCCAGCAGCGCACCGCGAATCGAGCCAATGCCGCCAATCACCACCACCACAAAGCAGATTATCAGCACCGTGTCGCCCATGCCCGGATAGACCGAGGACACAGGCGCCGCCACCATGCCGGCCAGCACGGCAATCGCCATACCGGCGGCGAACACCACGCGGTACAAAAACTTGATGTCGATACCCAGCGACTGCACCATCTCGCGGTTGGCACTGCCGGCGCGAATCATCATCCCTAAGCGTGTGCGGGTGAACACGATGTACATGCCCAGGGCCAGAGCCAAGCAGACGCCGGAGATAAATAGGCGATACACCGGGTAGGTCATCATCTCGCCCAACGGGAGCGTGCCGGCCAGAAACGGCGGCACCTCCACACCATGCACCTCGTCGCCCACCAAGAGGCTGCGCAACTCTTCAAACACCAGAATCAGGCCGTAGGTCATCAGCACCTGCTGCAGGTGCTCACGCTCATACAGGAAGCTGAAAAAAGCCCACTCCAGCACGTAGCCCATGATCACCGCCAGCACCACGCCCACCAATAGCGTGGCAAAAAAGCCGCCGCCGAAGGTGGCCGCCACCATAGGTGCCAGCGCATAGGCCATGTAGGCGCCCATCATGTAGAAGCTGCCATGTGCCAGATTGATGACGCCCATGATTCCGAAGATCAGCGTCAGGCCCGACGCCACCAGAAACAGCAGCAAACCGTACTGGAGCGCGTTCAGGCACTGAATAAGAAAAGTAGCGAGATCCATGACTGCTCAATATTGCTTATTGGAAAGATGTGGCTCAGATTCCGTAGCGAGCGTTTCGAGGTTGCGTCGAGCAGCGGAGCCGTACACCTGTACGGCGAGCAGCGCAGGCGCAAGATCAAGGCGCGCAGTAGGAAGATGGGCTACATCTTGCAGCCGCGTGCCGGGTCAGCGAGGCCTTTGGAGGCGATGCCCACCACTTTGTTTTCCTTGCCCGTCACCTGGCGCAGGTAAAAGTCCTGCACGGGGTTGTGCGCTTTAGATAGCGAGAAGGTACCGCGCGGGCTGTCGATCTTGGCGGCTTCCACGGCGGCGGCAAACTCGGCCTTCTTGGTGGTGTCGCCGTTCACAGCCTTCAGGCCAATGCCCAGAATCTGCGCCGCGTCATAGCCCTGCACCGCGTACACATCGGGCTGCAGCTTGTAGGTCTTGGCATAGGCCAGGCGGAAGGATTTATCCCTGGGCGTATCGATACCGTCGGCGTAGTGCAGGGCGGTGAACAGGCCATCGGCGTCCGCACCTTGGGCATCCAGCGTGCCGTCGGTCAGGAAGCCTGAGCCATATAAGGGAATAGTTTTCTTCAAACCGGCAGCGGCATAGTCCTTGACGAACTTGACGGCACCGCCACCTGCGAAGAAGGTGAACACGGCGTCGGGCTTGGTCGCGGCGATATCGGTCAGCAGGGCCTGGAACTCCACATTGGGGAAGGGCAGACTCAGCTCTTTGACAACCGTGCCGCCACCTTTCTCGAAGGCTTCCTTGAAGCCGCGCACGCTCTCGTCACCTGCTGCATATTTCCAGGTGATGGTGGCAACTTTCTTGATGCCCTTCTTGGCCATCACTTCGCCCATGGCGTAACCCGGTTGCCAGTTGGAGAACGAGCTGCGGAAGATGTTTGGCGCGCACATGGCGCCCGTCACCGCGTCGGCACCGGCGTTGGGCACGATCAAAATCGTGCCGCTTTCTTTGGCCACTTTGGCCATGGCCATGGCTACGCCGGAGTGCACGGTTCCGATCAGCACATCCACGTTGTCGCGCTTGACCAGCTTGTTGACGTTGTCGGTGGCTTTGGAGGGGTCGGACTCATCGTCCACCTTGACGAACTCGACTTCGCGCCCGGCGATCTTGCCGCCTTGCTCGGTCAGATACAGCTTGAAACCGTTTTCAATGGCGTTGCCCAGAGAGGCATAGGTGCCTGTGTACGGCAACATCAGTCCGACTTTGAGTTTGGCACCAGTTTGCGCAAAGGCCGCGGTGGACAGAATGGCGGCGGCTGCTGCAATCAAGGTGGTGCGAAAAAGCGTGGTCTTCATGGTGTTGTCTCCTGGCGCTGTTGTTGAAAAAAATCGTTGACCGCATTTATCAGGCGGTCTTGTCTGTCCCGGTGGGGCGAATGGCCGCAGTCGGCCAATTCCACGAGTTCGCATTGTGGCGTGAGTCGGGCAATTCCGCGCACCTGTTCCAGGGTTCCGTACTCATCGTTTACCCCTTGTATGGCCAGCAACGGGCAGGTGATGGAGGGCAGTTCTTCGTCAATGTGCCAGTTGCGAAAGGCTGGCAAAAGCCAGATGTCGTTCCAGCCCCAAAAGGCTGAATCCACATCCGCGTGGTGACGTGCCAGACGTTGGCGCAGGTCGGTTTGCAGATACGCGGTGCGTGCTTCGGCAATGCTGGCCACCGAAATTTCTTCCACCAGGATGTGCGGTGCCATGACGATAGCGCCCGCCACTTGGTCGGGAAACCGGGCGGCAAACAGCAGCGCAATCGAGCCGCCATCGCTGTGGCCCAACAGCCAGGGTTTGTCTGTCGCGGTATCCACACCCAGGGCCTCAAAAAGCGCGGGCAATACCTCAAAGGCCTGGCGGTGCATGAAGTCCGTGCCCCAGACTTCCCCTGCGGAACGCGGTGTCGACTGGCCGTAGCCTGGACGCGAATACACCAACCCGCGGCATTGCAAGGCATCACACAGCGCCAGTGGAAAGTCGCACCACATGGAGACCGAGCCCAAACCTTCGTGCAAAAAAACCAGCAACGGAGCAGCCGTGTCGTCGCCCCGCAGCCATCGGTGCTCGATGCGCACGCGGCGCTCGCCCCAGTCCAGCTCGACCCATTCGATGTCGCCGGAACCGATACCGGCAGTCATGCCGGGCCGGACTCCCGGTCGCGCAGCTTGAAGCGCTGAATCTTGCCGGTTGCCGTCTTGGGCAGGTCCTGCACAAACTCGATCAGGCGCGGGTATTTGTAAGGTGCCAGTTTGTCTTTTACAAAGGCTTTGAGTTCCTCCGCCGTGGCGGTGGCACCCTGTTTCAGCACCACGAAGGCTTTAGTCTTGGTCAAGCCCTCGCCATCCGGCACACCGATGACGGCGGCTTCCAGCACCGCGTTGTGCTGTACCAGCGTGGCCTCCACTTCAAAAGGCGAGACATAGATGCCGCTGACTTTCAACATGTCATCGCTGCGTCCGCCATAGGTGTAACTGCCATCTTCGTTGCGCGTGTATTTGTCGCCGCTCTTGGTCCAGCCGCCCTGAAAGGTCTCGCGTGTTTTGGCGCGGTTGCCCCAATACATCATGGCCGCAGACGGGCCGTGGATATACAACTCGCCCGATTCGCCATCGGCCACAGGTTTGCCGTCATCGCCGCGCAGCTCGATGTCATAGCCCGGCACTGGCCAGCCGGTGGTGCCGTAGCGCACGCGCTCGGGCGTGTTGGATAAGAAGATGTGCAGCATCTCGGTGGAGCCGATGCCGTCCACAATGTCCACGCCAAAGTGCGCCTTGAAGCGTTGCCCCAAATCGGCAGGCAAAGCCTCACCAGCAGAGGACACCAGACGCAAGTCCACATCGGTGCGCGCTGGCAGATTGGCGTGGGCCAGCATGCCGGCAAAGCCAGTGGGTGCGCCGTAGAAGACGGTGGGCTTGGTATTTTGAATACCGCCCGTCCAGCGCTTGAAAGTCGCATCCGGCGTGGGCCGCTCGCCCATCAAAATCGTGGTGGCGCCTACAGCCATCGGGAAGGTCAGTGCATTGCCCAGCCCATACGCAAAGAACAACTTGGCCGCCGAGAAGCAGACATCGTTTTCCTGCAACTTCAATATGGCCTTGCCATAGAGTTCGCAGGTCCAGTATGGGTTGCCGTGGGAATGCACCGTGCCTTTGGGCCTGCCGGTGGAGCCGGAGGAATACAGCCAGAAGCCGGGATCATCGGGGCTGGTGGCGGCCGCCTTGTGCAGGGGCTGGTGCGCCTGCACAAAGGCTTCGAATTCCACCTCAGCCGGGTGCAGCGGTGCGGCCGGATGCGACACCACCACCTTGGTGACCTCATGGTCAGACTTGATCATCGCCGCCATCAGCGCCGGCAGCAGCGCGCCGGACACCAGCACGGCCTGGGCACGCGAGTGCTCCAGCATGTAGGCGTAGTCATCGGCGGTGAGCAGGGTGTTCACGGCCACCGGCACCAGACCGGCGTACATGGCGCCCAGAAAACTCACCGGCCAATCGCAGCAGTCGTGCATCAACAGCAGCACGCGCTCTTCACGCCGAATGCCCAACGAGCGCAGGCCTGCGGCGACGCGGCGCACGCGGTCCTCAAGCTGGCCATACGTGAGCGTGCCGTGGTCGTCTATGAAGGCTGCCTTGGTGGCGCGTCCGGCGTTCTCGCTCAGCAGGTGCCGGGCGAAGTTGAATTGCTCGGGAGGCATAGCGGCAATAGTGGTCGCAGCGGGTGAGGACACAAATGACTCCAGTTTGAGTTACGGGCTTGCCAAGTCATGCGACATGAATTATTGTGCACGCATGAACGATAAAGCCCGCTCATCGCAGTGTCAAGCACTATATTGCATGTATACGGGTAACCACTGAGTTCCACTATGACGACTGAAGCCATCCTGTCCCCTGAAGCCGCAGCCCAAGGCACGCCAAGTGCTGTGCACGCACCGGAGAAGAACCCCTTTCTGGTGAGTCTGGGCGAGCGCGTACGCTCCCTGCGTTCGCGCCGGGGCATGACGCGCAAGGCCGTGGCGATTGCGGCCGATGTGTCCGAGCGCCACCTGGCCAATCTGGAGTACGGCGAGGGCAACGCCTCCATCCTGGTGCTGCTGCAAGTGGCGGGTGCCTTGCAATGCACGCTGTTCGAATTGTTGGGCGACGTCACCACCTCCAACCCCGAGTGGCTGCTGATCCGCGAACTGCTGGAACATGCCGACGAAGCGCATCTGCGGCGTGCCCGCATCGCCATTGGCGAAGCCCTGGGCACCGGGGGTGCAACGCCTTTGGCCAATTCAAGAGTGGCTCTGGTAGGGCTTCGTGGCGCAGGCAAGTCCTCACTTGGCCAGATGTTGGCTGACGATTTGGGCTTCCCTTTTGTGGAACTGAGCCGAGAAATCGAGAAGTTCGCCGGCTGCAGTGTGAACGAAATCCAGAACCTCTATGGCATGAACGCCTACCGCCGCTACGAGCGCCGGGCGTTGGAAGAAGCCATTCAAATCTACCCAGAAGCGGTGATTGCCACCCCCGGGGGCTTGGTGTCTGATCCGGCCACCTTTAACCAGTTGCTCAGCCACTGCACCACCGTATGGCTGCATGCCGATCCGGAAGACCACATGAAGCGGGTGGTGGCGCAGGGCGATATGCGCCCCATGGCCAACAGCCGGGAAGCCATGGAGGACCTGAAAAGCATTCTGGCCGGACGCGCTGCCTTCTATAGCAAGTCGCAGCTCAAGCTCGACACCAGTGCCCAACCGCTGGACGCCACGTTTCAGGCTTTACGCAGCATGGTGCGTGAGTTGCTGCAACTGCCAGCCTGAGATTTTCCAAAAGATGCAACAAAGTGCTTGACCACGTCTGAGCTGATGCATTATTATTCATATCAAGAATACGAACATCTGCACTGATTTACATCTTATTGGAGCCAAACACCTCATGACCGCTGCCACCGCCACCCCGCCCCGCGTCGAATACCAGACTCACCCCAGCCAGTACCGTCACATCAAGCTGGCGTTCAACGGCCCGGTGGCCACTTTGTCTATC
The DNA here is from genome assembly GCA_903876045.1 of uncultured beta proteobacterium. GTDB lineage: Bacteria > Pseudomonadota > Gammaproteobacteria > Burkholderiales > Burkholderiaceae_C > Allorhodoferax. Next base: position 18,478 of record CAIQYP010000077.1, read on the forward strand.
GACATCGACGAGAGCGCCGGCCTGCGCGCGGGCTACAAGCTCAAGCTCAACAGCTACGACCTGGGCGTGGACATCGAGTTGAACGACGCCATGGGCCGCATCCGCTTTGAGCACCCCGAAGTGCGCACCGTGGTCGTCACCAGCGCCAAGGAAAAAGTATTTTGCTCCGGCGCCAACATCTTCATGCTGGGCGTTTCCAGCCACGCCTGGAAGGTGAACTTCTGCAAGTTCACCAACGAAACCCGCAACGGCCTGGAGGACACCTCCAAGCACAGCGGCCTGAAATTTCTGGCTGCCGTGAACGGCGCCTGCGCTGGTGGCGGCTACGAGTTGGCCCTGGCCTGCGACGAAATCCTGTTGGTGGACGACCGCTCCAGCGCCGTGAGCCTGCCCGAAGTGCCTTTGCTGGGCGTGCTACCCGGCACCGGCGGCCTGACCCGCGTCACCGACAAGCGCCGTGTGCGCCATGACCTGGCCGATATTTTCTGCACCAGCGTCGAAGGGGTGCGCGGCCAGAAGGCCAAAGACTGGCGCCTGGTGGATCACATCGCCAAGCCCGCCGTGTTTGCCGCCAAGGTGCAGGAGCGCGCCCTGGCTCTGGCAGAGCAAAGCGACCGCCCCGCAGACGGCAAAGGCGTCACGTTGAATCCGCTGCACCGCACGGTGGAAGCCGATGCCCTGCGTTACGACTATGTGAGCGTGGAAATTGACCGTGCCAAGCGCACTGCCGTGTTTACCGTGAAAAGCCCGTCATCGGAAAATGGGGGCGCCCAGCCCACCGACATCGCCGGTATTGAAGCCGCCGGTGACCAGTGGTACCCGTTGGCCATGGCCCGCGAATTGGAAGACGCCATTCTGCAAATGCGCACCAACGAGTTGGACATCGGCATCTGGCTGATCAAAACGCAAGGTGATTCAGCCGCCGTGCTGGCATCTGACGCTACCTTGATGGCCCACCAAAACCATTGGCTGGTGCGCGAAACCATTGGCTTGCTGCGCCGCACCTTGGCACGCCTGGATGTGTCTTCACGTAGCTTGTTTGCGTTGATCGAACCCGGCTCCTGCTTTGCCGGCACCCTGCTCGAACTGGCCCTGGCCTGCGACCGCAGCTACATGCTGATCCTGCCGGACGACGAAGCCGCCACACCCAAGATCACCGTGTCGGAAATCAACTTTGGTCCCGAGCCGACGCCGGGCCGCTCCCAAGGCGGCGAGTCCCCCGCGGGGGGCGGGGCTGCGCAAAGCGCGGCACCTGGGGGCTTTTATCCGATGGTGACTGAGCAAAGCCGTTTGCAGCGCCGTTTTTACAGCGAAGCCCCGGCGCTGGATGCGGTGCGGGCACAGGCGGGCAAACCGCTGGACGCCGACGCTGCCTTTGCGCTGGGCCTGGTCACCTCCAACCCCGATGACATCGACTGGACCGACGAAGTACGCATTGCCGTCGAAGAGCGCGTCTCCATGTCGCCCGACGCCCTGACTGGCCTGGAAGCCAACCTGCGCTTCAACGGCCCTGAGAACATGTTCACCCGCGTCTTTGGCCGCCTGACTGCCTGGCAGAACTGGATCTTCCAGCGCCCCAACGCCGTCGGTGAAAAAGGCGCGCTGAAGGTTTATGGCAAGGGCGAAAAGGCGGCCTTTGACTGGAATAGAGTATGAAAAGACCCCCTTCCAGGCTCACTTCGTGTAGCCCTTTCCCCCCTCAAGGGGGCGATGCCAGCGGCCCGGCGAAGCCGGTTCCGCGGCATCCCTGAGTAAGACATTTCGCGCCGGATAGTTTCACTATTTTTTGGAGACAGACATGAGCAGCATCGATTACAGCGACAAGATTCCGAACAACGTCAACCTATCGGAAGACCGCACCCTGCAGCGCGCGTTGGAGCAATGGCAGCCCAACTACCTGAAATGGTGGGGCGACATGGGTCCGGACGACAGCCAGAACTTCGATGTGTATCTGCGCACAGCCGTCAGCGTGGACCCGCAGGGTTGGGCGCAGTTCGGCCATGTGAAGATGCCCGATTACCGTTGGGGCATCTTTTTGAACCCGGCCGAGCAAGACCGCAAGATTCACTTTGGCGACCACAAGGGCGAAGCCGCATGGCAAGACGTGCCTGGCGAATACCGCGCCAATCTGCGCCGCATCATCGTTACGCAAGGCGACACCGAGCCCGCATCCGTTGAGCAGCAGCGCCACCTCGGCCTGACCGCGCCCAGCCAGTACGACCTGCGCAACCTGTTTCAGGTGAATGTGGAAGAAGGCCGCCACCTCTGGGCCATGGTGTACCTGCTGCATAAGTACTTCGGCCGTGATGGCCGCGAAGAAGGCGAAGCACTGCTGGAGCGTCGTTCGGGCCAGGAAGACAACCCGCGCATCCTGCAGGCCTTCAATGAAGAGACGCCGGATTGGCTGTCCTTCTTCATGTTCACCTACTTCACCGATCGCGATGGCAAGTTCCAGTTGTGCGCTCTGGCCGAATCGTCTTTCGATCCGCTGGCCCGCACCACCAAGTTCATGTTGACCGAAGAGGCGCACCACATGTTTGTGGGCGAGTCGGGCATCAGCCGCGTCATCAACCGCACCTGTGCCGCCATGAACGAGATGAAGACGGATGACGTGACCAAACTGCGCGCCGCCGGTGTGATCGATCTGCCCACGCTGCAGCGCTATCTGAACTTCCACTTCAGTGTCACCATCGACCTGTTCGGTGCAGACGAGTCCAGCAACGCCGCCACCTTCTACAACACCGGCTTGAAGGGTCGTTATGAAGAAGGCAAGCGCGTAGATGACCACCAACTCAAGGGCCAGACCTACAAGGTGCTGTCGGTGAGTAATGGCCAATTGGTCGAGCGCGAAGTACCCATGCTGAACGCCCTGAATGAAGTGCTGCGTGATGACTACATCAAGGATTCCATTGGTGGTGTGGAGCGCTGGAACAAGGTGATCGAGAAGGCCGGTATTCCCTTCCGCCTGAAGACGCCACACAAGGCATTCCACCGCAACATTGGTTCGCTCTCGGGTGCCAAGATTTCGCCGGATGGTCGGGTTCTGTCTGAAGCCGAGTGGAAGGCCAATGTTGACAATTGGCTACCCTCCGGTGCGGACCGCGCATTTGTCGCCAGCCTGATGGGACGGGTGGTGGAGCCAGGCAAGTTTGCTAATTGGATTGCGCCGCCGGTGATGGGGATTAATCGCCAGCCAGTGGATTTTGAGTATGTTCGGTTTAACTAGAGGCTTGGCCTCTTGACTCCTCTATTCTTAACTTCCCTTTCTTCCTAGATTTTTCTACTCCCCAACTTCTTACTCCCCCATCCCCCAACCCCTTACCCCCCGTCGGGGTAAGGGGAGCTTTAAGGCGGACAGCCGATTTGGTTGCGGCGCTTCGGCTACGCGTTCAATTTCGTGAAGGGGAATAACCTTTGCAATCTATGTCTGACTTTTTTGCATGCCAACGTTGTCGCGGTGCAGTGGTGGCAAACAATATGCACGATAACTAGCCACCACCGTCACAACGCGACGCTAGCAATCAGCTTCACTTCATTGAAAGCACAGCCGAAGCGAAAAAGCAAAATCGGCTGTCCGCCTTAAGCTCCCCTTACCCCGGCGGGGGGTAAGGGGCTGGGGGATGGGGGAGTAAAAAAGTGGGGGAGTAAAAAGTTGGAGAGCAAAAGCTGAAGTAGTTAAATTAGCACCCTGCACAAAAAGAGAGAGATACAACATGACAGAAGCAGTCATCAAGCAACACCTGATCGACCCCGAAATTTGCATCCGCTGCAACACCTGCGAAGCCATCTGCCCAGTGGGCGCCATCACCCACGATAGCCGAAACTACGTCGTCAAGGCCGATGTTTGCAACCTCTGCATGGCTTGCATCTCGCCTTGCCCAACGGGCTCTATCGACAACTGGCGCACCGTTCCAAAAGCAGTGGCGTACTCCATTGAAGACCAATTGCTGTGGGATGAATTGCCGGCTGAACTCAGCGTCGAACAACTCGCACAAGCCGGTGTCGCCGAGACAGCGGTGGCCGAAGTGCTGCAGACCACACCAGCCCCCCAGGCTGACCCCAGCGGCCAGGACGCTTTCAACTCTGCGGCCTTTGGCGCAACCGTGCCGCCATGGTCAGCGGCCCACGCCTATACCAACCTGTACGGTCCCAAGGCTGCAGAGAAAACCATCACCGCCAAAGTGGTGGGCAATGTGCGCGTGACGGAAGTCGGTGCGACTGCCGGGGCCGACTACGACACCCACCATCTCGTGCTGGACTTTGGCAGCATGCCCTTTCCGGTACTCGAAGGCCAAAGCATCGCCGTCTTGCCGCCCGGTGTCGACGAACATGGCCGAGCCCACCATGCGCGCCAGTATTCGATTGCCAGCCCGCGCAACGGCGAGCGCCCGGGTTACAACAACCTGTCGCTCACCATCAAGCGGGTGCTGGAAGACCACAGCGGCAAGGCGGTGCGCGGCGTTGCGTCCAACTACATGTGCGACTTGAAGATTGGCGACACCGTGCAGGTCATCGGGCCATTCGGCAGCAGTTTCCTGATGCCCAACCACCCGCGTTCCAACATCGTGATGATTTGCACCGGCACCGGCAGCGCACCCATGCGTGCCATGACCGAATGGCGCCGACGTCTGCGCGCATCGGGCAAGTTCGAGGGCGGCAAACTGAAGCTGTTCTTCGGCGCGCGGACCAAGGAAGAGTTGCCTTACTTCGGCCCGCTGCAAAACCTGCCCAAAGACTTTATCGACATCCACTTTGCCTTCTCGCGCACACCCGGTCAGCCCAAGCACTATGTGCAAGACCTGATGCGCGAACGCGCCGCCGATCTGGCGCCGCTGCTGGCGGACAGCAATAGCTACTTCTATGTGTGTGGGCTCAAGAGCATGGAAGAAGGCGTGGTGCTGGCGTTGCGTGACATTGCTAAAGCGGCAGGCCTGAATTGGGATGCCGTTGGCGCATCACTCAAACGCGAAGGCCGCCTGCATCTGGAGACCTATTAACCGGTATGAAAGAATGGGTGGCGCGCAGTCCTGCGTTTCAGTCGACCGGACTCTGAAGAGCGCATAGGCCCACAGTCTCAACTCCAAAAATACGACATGAAATTTGCTGAATTTTTCCAGGGCCAAGTCATCGAAGCAGGCCCCTACCATCTGACCGAAGAAGAAGTCCTGCAGTTCGCCAAGGCCTGGGACCCGCAGTGGTTTCACACCGACCCCGAGGCCGCAGCCAAGGGCCGCTTTGGCGGGCTGATTGCCAGTGGCTGGCAGACCTGCGGCATCGCCATGCGCCTGATGGCTGACAAGGCTTTGCACGGCTCGGAGTCATTTGCATCGCCCGGCCTGGCCTACATCAAGTGGTTGCATCCGGTGCGTCCGGGCGACGATTTGAATGTGCGCGGCACGGTGCTCGAAACCCGTGTGGCACGCAGCCAACCCACGATGGGGATTCTGCGTTGGCGCTGGCAACTGTTCAACGCAGCCGGTGTGGAAGTGCTGGACCTGGAAGCCACCAGCCTGTTTGATCTGGCCCAAAACGGTTTCAACTGAGCACGGAAGCGTGCCAACAAAAACGCGCTTGCGGTTGCGGCGAAAAGTGCCGTATCGAGGTGCCCTATCCTTATGTATGGGCGACGGACCGCAACTAGTTGCACACGAAACCAGCCAGCTTACTATAATTTCCTCTTACCGTGTAAGAGGAAATTGAACGCCATGTCTCTTGTAACCGTATCCGATAAAGGGCAGGTTGTTATCCCTGCAAAAATCCGAAAGTTGTTGGGCATTACCCCTGGGTGTCAGCTCGATTTTTCTTTGGATGGGCACACCATTAAGGTGGAATTGAAACGGCAACGCAGCCCCTCAACCATCGAAGAGGGCTTCGGCATGCTTGTGAGTAAAGCTTGCGGCAAGCGCAGTCTCAGTGATTTCGATGTAGCAACTGCCATGCGGAGTGCCGATCATTGATTGCAGTTGATACCAATATCCTGGCGCGCTTTTACGTCGAGGACGCCTCTGATCCTGAGGCTGCCAAGCAGCGGCCGATTGCGCGTCGTGTGCTGTCGGATTCGAGCAGCCTGTATGTGCCAACAACCGTTGTTCTGGAACTGGAGTGGGTGTTGCGCGCGTTTTATGGATTTGGCAGTTCCGATTTTGTGCGGGTCATCCGGCATCTGATGGGACTGCCCAATATGCATGTGCAGGACTGGGAGCCTATTCACAGCGCACTGGAGTGGCATCTGGATGGTCTCGATTTCGCCGACGCATTACATCTGGCAAGTAGTGCGCACTGCCCCGAGTTTCTTACTTTCGATGACAAGCGATTCGCCCGCAAAGCGAGTCGGCTGGTATCGAGCCCAAAAGTAAAAGTGCCGACCTAAGTTACAAGCCAAGGGTCGGGCATAAGCCTCTAAATGCTGAGTTCCGCCCGATTCCGCCCCTTGTCCTTCGCCTGATACAGGCAGGCGTCTGCCGCACGAAACAACTCGGCTATCTTGCCGCTGGCTTGTGGCAAATGGGCCCCGCCGACGGAGATGGTGACGCAGCCCCAGTCTGCGTTTTTCTCATGCGCGATACCCAACGCGCTAATCGCACTGACCAAGGCATGTGCCAGCGAGGCGGTGCGTTCGGCACTGGCCATGGGCAGCACCACGGCGAATTCTTCGCCGCCGTATCGCGCCGCGAATGCGGCATCGTTGCCGGTTCGGGCGTTGTCGGTTTTTACCGTTGACGCTATCGCCAATGCCACGCTGCGCAGGCAATCGTCGCCCTGCTGGTGGCCGTAGTGGTCGTTGTACTTTTTGAAGTTGTCTATGTCGATCATCAACAGCCCAAATGGTTGTTGTAATTGCACGGCATCGGCAAAACTGGCGTCCACGCGGTTGTCCATGCTGCGGCGGTTGCACAGGCCGGTGAGGCCATCGCTGCTGGCTAGCGCTTCCAGTTTCTGGTTGGCGATGGTCAGGCCCCGGCGCAGCGTGGCAATGCGCGTCATAGCTTTCATCTTGGCTTGCAGCACAGGCTCGGTGACTGTTTTGGCAATGAAGTCGTCACCCCCGGCTTCAATTGCGGTGATGAGGTTTTCTTCGGTGTCGGAGGCAGTGAGGAAGATGATAGGGGTCCAGGCCCAACTCTGGGTGGCCTCCACCGCGCGGATAAGGCTGGCAGCTTCAAAGCCATTCATGACCGGCATTTCGATGTCCATCAGCACCAGGTCGGGCGCCTCGATGCGGAACATCTGCACCGCTTCCTGTCCATTTTTTGCCAGCACTACCGCGTGGCCAAAACTGGAAAGCCGGCGACGCATCACCAGCGCCGCCGCAGCGGAATCTTCAACGTATAGTATTTTCATAGGCGCAAGCCCGTACCTCAACGCTTGGCTTGGTAGCCACCGACTCCCTGATATTTATTGTTGCCCGATGTTACTTGCACTTCGCTTTTTCCACGTTTGCCTGATTGCGGGCAGTACAAACCCCAGTGGCGCCATTGGCATGAAACTCGCTAGTATCGAACGATAAGTTAACCAATTGGTCAACTTATGATAATTGACACCAATGTAGTGCACCCTGCGCAATGACTAATACAGAAACGATCCGCCCCGTAGACACCACCCGAATGGCCGTACAGGTGCAAAACGCCAGCGTGGTGTACCAGACGGCAGATACGCCGGTGCATGCGCTCAGTGACATCGATCTTGACATTGCCGAGGGGGAGTTTGTTTCCTTGATCGGCCCCTCGGGTTGCGGCAAGACCACGCTGATGCGGGTGATTGCCGACCTGGAGCACATCAGCGCTGGCAAGGTCCTGGTCAACGGCGTCTCGCCCCACGAGGCGCGCCTTGCCCGCGCCTATGGCTATGTATTTCAGGCACCAGCTTTGTTCCCCTGGCGCACCGTTTTGGGTAACGTGACCTTGCCGTTGCAAATTCAAGGCAAGGGCCGCACGGAAGCCAAACAAATCGCCATGGCACATCTGGAGCGCGTGGGCCTGAAGGGCTTTGAGGGTAAGTACCCCTGGCAACTCTCTGGCGGCATGCAGCAGCGCGTATCCATTGCCCGCGCCCTGTCGTTCGAGCCCAAAATTCTGATGATGGACGAGCCCTTTGGCGCGCTGGACGAAATCACCCGTGACCGGTTGAACGAGCAATTGCAGCAACTCTGGCAACGTGAGCGCCGCACCGTGGTGTTTGTGACCCACTCGATCGCCGAGGCGGTGTACCTGTCCACCAAGATTGTGGTGATGTCGCCGCGCCCGGGGCGGATTGTGAAAATTATCCACTCGCCGCTGCCGGACGCCCGGCATCTGGGCCTGCGCGACACGCCCGAATTTATGGCCCTGGCGCATGAGGTGCGAGTAGCCCTTGCTGATGGACACCATGGCTGAAATAGAACCCCCACGCTCCCCCTCTTCGAGTGGGTCGCTGCAACGCTTTTGGCACAACGGCTTGCCGGTTGCTGTGGTGCTGCTGACCGTGTTGCTGGCCTGGTACGTGGCAGCCTGGCGGCTGAATGCGCCGGGTGCGATTGAACGGGTGCTGGACGAAGAGGCTGGCTACACCCAACGTGAGCTGTTCGATGCCACCATGAGCATGGAGCGCCCGCTCATGCCGGCACCGCACCAGGTGGTGATGGACTTTTACGAGAGCCTGACCGAGTGGCCGGTAGACAACCCGCGCAACCTGCTTTTCCACGTGGCGGTGACGGGCCAATCCACGCTGCTCGGCTTTGTTATGGGCACGGCCTTGGGGCTGTTGCTGTCTATCCTGATCGTGCACAGCCGCACGCTGGACCGCGCGCTGATGCCGTGGATCGTGGCTTCGCAAACCGTGCCGGTGCTGGCGATTGCGCCCATCGTGCTGGTGATTCTGGGCACGTTGGGTTTCTCGGGCGTGGCACCCAAGGCGGTGATTGCGATGTACCTGTGCTTCTTCCCGGTCACGGTGGCTATGGTGGCAGGCTTGCGCTCGCCGCAGACCATTGAGACCGAGATGATGCACACCTACGCCGCCAGCCGCTGGCAGTCGCTTTGGCTGTTGCGTATGCCGGCAGCCCTGCCCTTTTTGTTCCCCGCGCTGCGCGTGGGCGTGGCCGCCGGTCTGGTCGGCGCCATGGTGGCTGAGTTGCCCACCGGTGCCGTGGCCGGTCTGGGTGCGCGCCTGCTTACCGGCTCCTACTACGGTCAGACGATTCAGATCTGGTCGGCGCTGGTGATGTCGGCGCTGCTGGGTTTGACGCTGACCGCTTCGGTTGCATTGGTCGAACGCATGGTCTTGCGTAACCGGGGGGGCGTGGCATGAGCGAGGCTTTAACTGCAGCAGCGACGGCAGCCGCCAGTGTGGCAAGTGCCGCAGCCGGTTCTGCCAGTACCAGCGTCGATGCTGCCGCTACGGTGGCACCTGATGTGGCGCTGAGCGCTTGGCTGCAAGCCGGTGCTTCGCCGATGTTCTGGCCGGCTATCGTCTTGCTGGCGCTGCTGGCGGGTTACAGCATCTACCGCACCGCGGGGCTGGAAGGCAGTCGCTGGGTCGGCACGCTGACAGCGGCCGTGTTTGGACTGTGGGTGCTGTTCTTTTGGGAAGTGCTGGTGCGCTGCCTGGATGTGTCACGCGTGCTTTTGCCCGCGCCCAGCTTTGTGCTGACGTCCATGGGCTATCACGCGCCTAAGCTCTGGGGCGAC